>CAKMKF010000133.1 GCA_927439925.1 uncultured Acholeplasmataceae bacterium
TGAGACAACCTCATTATTTTATGGGATTGTACCCATACACTTATTCAGCAGGATTAACAATTGGGACTAAAGTGTCAAAAATGATTGAAAATAAAACAATTGAACCGCAAGATTGGATTAATGTTTTAAAAGCTGGTGGAACAAAAACTCCATTTGAACTCGCTCAAATGGTAGGTGTGGATTTATCCACAGATCAAGTATTAACTGAAGTCATAGAAGAGATATCAACAATTATTGATGATATTATTGCAGATAAATTATAATATTAATATTTAATTTTTTGATGGTTTATTTAAAGACTAGAAATCATATCTAGTCTTTTTATTTTTGAAATATAGTGCATGAAAAAATCAAAAAATACATAATATTTCCAAATCTTCATCATAAAACCGTGTAATGTTACTTAAATGTTGCTTTTTTATCATATAATTCATATAATTTCATAAACCAATACATAAATTGATATAAAGATGTATAATGAAGGTGGATTGTAAGTATATGAAAAAATCGGTTAAAATCTATGTTTTCTTACACAATCCAGGACGATCTACTTGTAATCCAGAATTCGAATGGACTAAGTAGAAAAGGGATATCCATGAAAACCGCTTCAATCGTATTCAAAGTACTGTTTTTAATCTCATGTGTGTACGGACTTAACCTGACTTACAACACCGCACCTAGTGGTTTTGCCTTATACATTTCCTATTACACGACCCAGAGTAACATATTAGTCTTTGTGGTTATGTTTATCATGCTGATCAGGGAGTTTTTTCATCAAGGCAAAAGAACAAGATTTTTAACTATCTTAAAATCATTATCCACTGTATCGATTATGGTTACATTCTTGATTTATCATTTTATTCTCGCTCCATACATCAATGCAGACATGACAAATGTTGCAGGGGGTTATGGAAACATTTGGGTTCATTACATTACCCCACTTTGGTTCTTTTTTGACTATTTGATTTTTGATACGAAAGGGGCTACCCGAATCACAGATCCATTTCTTTATATGATATTTCCATTGTATTACTTACTATTCTCAAATATTCGTGCCGTGAATGGAGAACTTTATGAATACGGTACTTTCATCTCCCAATTTCCATATCCATTTTTAGATTATGCAGTATTGGGAATTTATGGAGTATCAGCAGCGATTATAATATTTACGCTTGGTGATCTTCTTATAGGATTTCTGTTCGTCGGTCTAGATCAAATCATGAAGAAACCACGTGCAAGATACAGAAGTCATGTATATGGAGCAATCAGTCAAAAGCCAAGTATCAAATTGAAGTTTAGATTTTTTAAATCAAAAGCTTCAAATCTAGTTAATGCAACCCAAGATCCAGCTGAAGAACCTCAAGAAGATCCAATCAACAGTTTAGATTTTCAGGATGCAGATTATTTCGAGAAGTAGATGATTGAATTTAATAAAGTGGATTGCATATTAATTAATATGGATCCTACAAATAGGAGGTATCAAGATGTATAGTCGAATTGATGTCAATAAAGAAATCAGAGAATCAAAGAATCATGAGCAATTTAAGTATTTTGCAATATTTGCTGTCGGTGTTGTTTTACCAGTTATTTTATGGGGTATCAATTATGGAAAAATAGAGTCTCCTATTTGGTGGGGTTTTTTCACTGTGATGATGTTTTTCATATCTATATCCTCGCTTGTTTTTGTAGCGGTGAAAACAACAACAACTTCAAAGGCAGTCGCTCATTATAAGAAAGTCTTAACAAGATATGTCAATATTGATGAAAAGACGCATATTCCAGAAACAGCGCACGTTACAATGTGCTTAAGACCTGATTTAGGACGTTTTGGTTTACAAAAAATTAATTATTTCTTCTGGAAAGAAGCAACTGAGCTGGTATTTTTTCCGGTTCGTCCTGAATTTAAAACTAGTAAAGCATATCATTTGGTTCAATCTGTACGCTTGAATGAAGTGATGGTACGTTCTTATACCAAAGCAGGAAATCAATATTATGATGGAATCAAGGATGCTCATGAAAACCAAGATCCAGACATTGTCGATCTTCGTGGAAAGGCTGCATATAAACCTGAGTACCACGACACACGTGCTACACTAATAGCTTACGCAGTTGGAGATCAAACCATTTATTTGATGTTTGATATAAGTTTGTATGACATACTAAAAGAAGTAATTCCTAATAAGGATAAATATTATATTGATGAAATGGCTAAAAAAGCAGAAGAACTCATTGAAAACGAAGAGGAACAGAAGAAAGTTGATCAGGATGAATCCATTGAACCGGAAGTTGAAGATGAACCACATAATACTGATGAACCGGACGAGATCGTAGAAATGGATGAGCCAGATGAACAAGAGTTTCCTTACGAAGAAGAAAAGATAGAATAGTTTGAAAAAATATGTCTACAAACCAAGAAATTGATATAATCGATAAAGATATTCTAGATAAATTCATATATGATTTAAACTTCTAAATTGAATCTAATTAACCTCTATACCAAAAATATAGAGGTTTTTTATGCAAAAAATACAGAAAATAGCCATTTAGGTATTGTGTTATAAACAGTAGTGTGTTATGATTTATATTATTCATTAAACATAATAAATTTAAATAAAAAAATGTATTTCAATGTCTAATTTGTGCATTATACGTAAAAATCATTGCATTTTTGTTAAAAGCAGGAATAGAATATATGCAACAATATTTATAGATAGGAGTAGTGCTTATGGACTCTAAAATGATGGTGTATGTCATCAAACGTCTGTTACTTTCAGTGGTAACTATTTGGCTTATCATTACAATAACATTTTTTGTCATGAAAGCTATTCCTGGAGGTCCATTTTTAAGTGAAAAAGCTGTAACTCAAGAAGTTACTGATGCATTGAATGCTAAATATGGTTTAGATAAACCTATTATGACTCAATATTTCACATACCTAAAGGGCATCGTTCAATTTGATTTCGGACCTTCCTTAAAAAGCAGAGGAAGAGATGTTATTGATATCATTGCTGAAGGTTTTGTTGTTTCAGGCAAATTAGGGATTATTGCAGCAAGTATTGCTATTGGATTTGGAGTTACCTTTGGATCAATAGCAGCAATCAATCGCAATAAATTTGTTGATAGTACCATTATGGTCAGTACAACAGCATTTGTAGCAATGCCATCATTTGTTATTGGGTCATTTTTACTCATTGTATTTTGTGTCTATTGGCAGGTCTTTCCAGCTAATGGTAGTTTACCCGGAGGTATGATCTTACCGACAATTGCGCTTGCACTCTATCCAATGGCATATATTACCAGATTGACAAGATCAAGTATGTTAGATGTTTTGCAACAGGACTATATCCGTACTGCAAAAGCAAAAGGTGTATCACATTTCCTATTGATTTTCAAACATGCTTTAAAAAACGCTTTAATCCCAGTTATTACCTATATTGGGCCAATGATAGCATATATTTTAACAGGTAGCTTCGTTGTTGAAAAAATATTTTCAGTTCCAGGATTAGGAAGAACCTTTATTAATTGTATCACCAATAGAGATTATCCTGTGATTATGGGAACAACTATATTTTTAGCTACAATGGTTGTCTTAATGAATTTAATATCTGACATTTTATATAAGTTGGTTGACCCAAGAATTGATTTTAGCTAAGGAATTTAGTGAGGGAATCTAAATGAAAAATAACAATCTTGATAAAAAAGTAAAATTATATAATAAACCATTTTCTTTTCATGTCAACGTGGATAGTTTTATTCCTGCGACTGCAGAAGAAAGAAAACAACAAATCCTATTTCGAGAAAGCACCAGTTTCTGGAAAGATGGTTTAAAAAGATTATGGAAAAACAAGGTTGCTATGACATGTGTGTTTATACTTACGATCATTATTCTTTCTATCATTGTCATTCCAGTAGTTTGGCCTTATGCCTATGATGATCAACTTGGTGTGACACAAGGTCAACCGGTTGATCCTTCTTTTGCTAATTTAAAACCATTTGAATATGGCGAAACAGAACTAAATATTATTGCAGATGGTGGTAATGTGTTCCCTCATATGTTTGGAACCGATACCGCTGGAAGAGACTATTTTATTCGTGTTATATATGGTGCGAGAGTATCTTTGTCAGTAGGCTTTTTTGCTAGTCTCATCGTTTTGGTGATTGGAACACTTTATGGATCAATATCCGGATATATTGGGGGGAAACTTGATTTATTTATGATGCGTATTGTTGATGTCATTTATTCACTTCCTGATATGCTTGTAATCATTATATTGTCTGTGGTACTCAATCAGATTTTTAAAGACACATTAGCGAACTCTATTTTTGCAGCATTAGGGGCGAATATGATTAGTATATTTATTGTATTTGGATTACTTTATTGGGTTGGTATGGCTAGATTGATAAGAGGACAAATATTGACACTTAAAGAACAAGATTATGTCTTAGCTGCACGATCTATAGGCGCATCACATGGACGTATTATTAGAAAACATTTATTACCCAACTCGATAAGTGTAATTATTATATCTACAGCACTGCAAATACCAAGTGCGATTTTTACAGAAAGCTTCCTTAGTTTCTTGGGATTAGGTGTTTCAGCTCCAATGCCATCTTTAGGATCTTTGGCTAGTGCAGCATTGAGTGGTGTATATAGCTATACCTATCGTTTAGTCATTCCTGCGATATTTATCAGTTTGATTGTTTTATCGCTCAATTTACTTGGTGATGGCTTAAGAGACGCTTTTGATCCAAAAATGAAAGTTTAGGTGATGATATGAGTTTATTAGAAGTTAGAGATTTAAAAACATCATTCTTAACTGAATCTGGAGAAGTTAAAGCCGTTGACGGTATTTCATTTAATGTCGAAAAAGGTAAGGTATTAGGTATTGTAGGCGAATCCGGTAGTGGTAAGAGTGTTACAGCTTATTCGCTGATGCAAATCCTTTCAAATCCAGGAAAGATTATTGGAGGGAGCATAAAATTTGATGGTGAAGAATTAGTCAATGCTGATAAGAAGGTTCTACGAAAAATCAGAGGAAGCAAAATTAGCATGATTTTTCAGGATCCGATGACGAGTCTTAATCCAGTGTTTACAATTGGAAATCAGTTGATTGAAGCCATCATGCTTCATACACCAAGAAATAAAGCACAGGCAACTGAACGTGCCATTGAAATGATTAAACTAGTGGGGATTAATGACCCAGAAAAAAGATTGAGACAATATCCACACGAACTTTCAGGTGGTATGAGACAGCGTGTCATGATTGCTATTGCTCTAGCTTGTGAACCTGATATTCTTATAGCAGATGAGCCAACGACAGCTTTAGATGTCACTATTCAGGCACAAATTCTAGAACTGATGAAGAAACTTCAACAGGAGTTAGGTATGGCAATCATCATTGTTACACATGATTTAGGTGTTATTGTAACGATGTGTGATGAAGTGATTGTCTTATATGCTGGCAAGGTTTGTGAAAAGGGAAGTGTAGATGAAATATTCTATAATCCAAAACATGAGTATACAAAAGGATTATTACGTTCAATTCCTTATGGATCAAAATCCTTAGGTCGCTTAATACCTATTGAGGGATCACCTATTGATATGATGAATATGCCAAAAGGATGTGCATTTGCTCCTCGTTGTAGTAAAGCAATGAAAATATGCTTAGAAAGACAATGTGAGGAAGTCCAAATTACAGCGCATCATAGTGCAGCTTGCTGGATCAATATTAAAGAAGCAATTGATAAAGAAGAAATAGTGCCTGTCCAGGCAAATGAAACATAAAATAAAGCCTTATGGAAATTGGAGGTGATGATTGTGGTTGAAAAAGAAGAGAAAAAAATCTTAGTAGAAGTGATTGGATTGAAACAACATTTTGACATCCATGCTGGTTTTTTAAAATCTAAAAAACTTAAAGCAGTAGACGGAATTTCCTTTAGAATCAACAAAGGAGAGACCTTGGGGCTTGTAGGTGAATCTGGATGTGGCAAAACTACAGCAGGCCGAGCTTTACTACATTTATATGAACCAACGGATGGACAGATATTTTTCAATGAAAAAGAAATAAAGACAAAAGAAGATATTGAAAACTTTAGACAAAATGCTTCGATGGTGTTTCAGGATCCATATTCATCTTTGAATCCGAGAATGACTATCGGAGACATTATTGGCGAGCCTCTTGATGTCCATCATCTATATAAAACGAAGGAAGAAAGAAGCGCTCGCATCAGAGAATTAATGGAATTGGTTGGTTTATCAAGTGAACATGCGACAAGATATGCGCATGAGTTCAGTGGAGGACAACGTCAAAGAGTTGGTATTGCTAGAGCTTTGGCAGTCAATCCGCAACTGATTGTATGCGATGAACCTGTTTCAGCACTCGATGTGTCTATTCAAGCTCAAATCATTAACATGTTTGAAGATTTACAATCAAAACTTGGTCTTACATACTTATTTATTGCTCATGATTTATTGGTGGTAAGACATATAAGTGATAGAATCGCTGTGATGTATCTTGGTGAAATTGTTGAAACTGCATTTACAGAGGATTTATTTAAAGCACCAATGCATCCTTACACAAAATCATTAATGTCAGCAGTACCTTCTCCAGATCCAAAAACTGCAAGAGCAGCAAAGCGTATTGTTTTGACAGGTGACGTACCAAGTCCATTGGCAATACCAAGTGGATGTCCATTTAGAACAAGGTGTCCACAGGCTCATGAAAGATGTATATCTGAAAAGCCTGAATTAAGAGAGATAACTTCAGATCATTTTGCAAGTTGTCATTTACTAGATAATTTATAAAATCTATTATATTAGGTTTTAAAAAAGGAGAGAGGAAAAATGAAAAAAATTGGTTTATTAGTTTTATCGCTAGCTTTAGTTTTAGTTTTGTTCGGTTGCAACAAACCTGAAAGCGAATCAGTAAAAACTGTTGATAATTCAGAAGCTGAAATATATTCAATGGATTTATCTGATATTCCAGGATATGAAAGTTATGTTGTAACAAATGGTACTTGGGCTGAAACATATGATGTCATTATCGGTTTATCAAGACTTGAAACAAACGCTGTTAAGAGAACGGCATTATATCATGCAGCAGAAGATTTATTAATGTTTACTGGGATGATTGTTCCACTTTACTACTACACTGATTTATTTATGGCAGCTACAGGTGTTGAAGGAGTCTTTACTACACCAACAAGCATTAAGATTTTTAAGTTTGCTACTATTGATGATTTAGGAACTAACATGAATATTTGTTTAGCTTCGGAACCTGATACAATCGATCCTGCACTCAATAGTTCTGTGGATGGAGCTACATACATCACACATGCATTTTCTGCACTCACAGGATACAACGCAGACAATCAACTTGTTGCTGACCTTGCTGTAAGTATACCAACACCTACTGAAAATCTAGACGGAACAGTTACTTATGTATTTGAACTTAGACAAGGACTTAAATGGTCAGATGGTTCAGCATTAACAGCAGATGATTTTGAATATTCATGGAGACGTGCAGCTGCTGATGAAACAGCTTCTGATTATGGTTACTTATTCTCAATTATTGATGGTTATGGTGATGGTAATCTGAATATTGATGCAGTTGATGCGACACATTTCTCAGTAACACTATCTGTTGACGTTCCTTACTTTTTTGAATTGATAAGCAATCCAACATTTATGCCAGTTAAACAGTCAATCGTTGATGCCGATCCAGATGGATGGGCAACAGATCCTGCAACCTATATTACAAATGGTGCGTATTATGTTAGTTCATGGGATCATAATTCTAAGATTGTTTTAACTAAGAATGATGAGTATTGGAATGCAGATTCTATCGTCATGGAAGAATTAACTTTCTGGTTATCAGATGATGACATTGCAATTTTATCTAATTTCAAGAGCGGTACATATGATTTCATCGACAATGTTCCAAATGATGAAATTGCTGATTTGAAAGTGAATTTTTCAGATGAATTCTTTATAACTGGTCAATTAGGGACATATTTTACTGTTTTCAGTAACAATAAAGACTTAATTCCATCAAAAATTTCTGATGATATGACAGATGAAGAAAACTTACTTGCTAACATGGAAATTCGCAAAGCATTATCTTTACTTCTAGATCGTAATTATATCGTTGAAGAAATTGGACAAGCAGGACAACTTCCAGCATCATCTTATGTTGCTATGGGTATCACAAATGCTGATGGATCACAATTCTATCAAAGTGCAGGACATTCATCTAGTTATATCGGATACTATAATACAGCTGCAAGTGCATATGCTGCAAACTGTGCAGAAGCAGTTGAAATTTTGAAGGAGTACTTCGATTATGATGAAGGGACAGGTAAGTTTACAAACTTTACTACATTTGATTATCTATTCAATACAAACACAGGACATCAAGCAATTGCTGAATATATCCAAGCTGCATTTGAAGCATATGGAATCATTATCACATTAAATAATCAAGAATGGGGAACTTTCCTTAACACTAGAAAAAATGGTGATTACACATTTGCCCGTAGTGGTTGGTTAGGCGACTTTAATGATGCGATTACATTCCTTGATATGTGGACTACAGAATCCGGTAACAATGATGCTCAATTTGGTAAATAATCCATATTATTCGAATTAAAAAAATGTATTATATTTCTAATGCATAAAGAAACCTCAATCAAACTTGATTGGGGTTTTTATCTTGACATGCTTAAATAACTTATTACTTTTTTCAACATGATCTTAAATATGTTTTAAAGGTGAGTGATTGTATTAAAAAAGGATACCCAAGACAAAGATAATTATAGATACTTCCTAAGGGGTCTTTTTTCTTGAACTCTTGTCATATGAGTAAAAAAATTATAAAGTACTCACAAAATAATGACATGAGTATGATCTTCCTATATAATGATATGGGTAAGATTATAAACTATATAAATTATTAGCACTCAAATATAAATCAAAGGAGAAGTAAATTTGAACATTCATTATCAAAATATTACAATTAGAAATGCAACATCACAAGACGCTACCACACTTTGCAGCTGGTGGAATGATGGTTCTATAATGGCACATGCGGGATTTCCTAATGGTATTAACACAACAATAGAAAAAATCCAAAAATCATTATTAACTGATGATGATGCAATTCATCGTCGTCATATCATTGAATATGATGGTAAACCAATAGGCGAGACCAACTATCGAAACCTAGGTGGAGGGATAGCAGAGTTAGGAATCAAGATATGTGTTACTTCAATGCAAAGTAAAGGATTAGGAACCATTATATTATCCTTAATCATTCGTCACTTATTTGAGTCTTTACACTATCAAAAAGTGGTATTAGACACCAATATGAAAAATATAAGAGCTCAAAGAACTTATACCAAATTAGGATTCAAGCAAGTTCGAATCCGCCATAATGATTGGATAGATCAATTGGGGGTAGCTCAATCATCTATCGACTATTCATTAACACATGAAGATTTTATTGACCATAGTCAAAAGACATAAGATTTCTAATATAATCACAAATTACACTAGAAATCATAAATGAGAACTGACATACTCATTATAGATAACTGTTTAGACTCCTCTTTGGAGTCTTTTTGATAAGAAATGTTAAAGAATTATCAAAAAATATGAATTGCATTCTTAAATATTTAACAAAATATACTTACATGTTATAATAAATACATCATTTGAGGTGGTTTTATGAAATTATCAACCGGTATGACTGTACCAATTCACAGCTACAAGCATAATAAAAAGCTGCACCGTATCTGGAAAAAAACCGTGGTATTATATCAAGATCAAAACGTATTAGTAACTGCAAACAATAGAACAAGAGTTATTGAATGTGACGGAAGAAGTTGGCATACAAAAGAGCCAGCAATCTGTTATTTTTACACAGACCTTTGGTTTAATATTATCGGAATGCTTAAAAAAGATGGTATCTATTTCTATTGTAATCTTTCAAGTCCATATTTATATGATGGTGAAGCTATCAAGTATATCGATTACGACCTTGATATCAAAGTTTTTCCTGATGGAAAATATGTGCTATTAGATGAAAAAGAATATGAATCACATTTAGGTACGATGTGTTATTCAGAAGAGATTCAATCAATTATTAATGATCAAATCAAAATTTTGATTCAACGAATAGAGAATAAAGAAAAGCCTTTTTGTCTATCTGACATCAAAGCTTTTCATGAGCAATATAAAAGCTTGAACAAAAAGTGAGGAAAAGATGAGACTTTTAAATACAGCAATCAAAATGAGTTTGGTTGGTGTTTTAGCGAGTTTAGTAGCTCGCTTTCTTAGTCTTGATTACTGGTTAACTGCAGGTGTTCTAGCCATATTATCGATTCATTTAACGAAAAAGGATTCATTTGTCATCTCAGTTAGAAGAGTTGTAGACTCCATTTTTGGAATCATGCTGGCAACACTTATGTTTATAGCTTTTGGTTATAATTTTGTTGTATATAGTTTCTTCGTGTTCATTTTTGCATACGCATCCTGGGTGTTAAAGGTTAATGAAGGGATTGTTCCGGCTTTAGTTTTAGTAACACATCTTTTAATTCATGGCGAGTTTTCGATGATATTAATCGGAAACGAACTTGCTTTACTATTTATTTCTGTTGGGATTGCATTAATCTTTAACTTAATCTATCCGACACAATCTGAAAAAGAATTAGACAATCATGTGTTATCTATCGACCAGCTATTAAGAGATCATCTCTTTATGCTCTCACTATTATTGAAAGATCCTGATTATAACGATGAGTATTACCGTCATTACTCGATGGTAGATAGAAAAATAGCAGATACGATTGATATCGTTGAGCTAGTCGATAAAGATCTACTGTTCTATAATGACCACAGTTATCTCGCTTACCTTCATATGAGGAAAGAACAATCAAGTTATATAAGACATATGTATCAACAAGCACTAAAAATTAAGAAGATTCATCCAAATGCTCTTAAAATTTCAGTTTTTATTAAAGAATTAAGTAATGATATTGGAGTTTATAATAAAGCGACCTATCAATTAAAAAAGTTAGATGATTTGCAAATACTATTTAAAGAAGCTCCACTACCAGTCACCAGAGAAGAATTTGAGTTGAGAGCTAATCTCTATCAAATATTAAATGAAGTTGAGTCATTACTTGTTGTTAAAATACACTTTCATCATCAATACCCAGAATTTGGAGCGAAACACCTTGTTCAATAAAGGTGTTTTTTTAATGCGCATCATTAGATTAAAAAAGTTTGGGATGTTACAATAAAACTACACTATATAAAGGAGTAATAACATGAACTTTTTAAAAAATTTTAAAACACTATTTTCAGAAACTATAACTTTACTGATTATAGGGATTATCGTCTTATATGTCTTAGTTACCAATCTTGGTGGACCAGATAACATTTGGCTATATTTAGCAGGGCTGGTTCCACTTGTCTTAGTATTATTTGCAGTTGTAGGCTTGCAGCTATCTAAAAAATCAATGGCAGCACACCTTGTTTTATTAATCGCACTATTTCTTGGTGCAGGTAGAGCTTTATTACTTGCTTTAACTTCATTTGATTTCAGTTCATTTTCCTTTTCAGCAACATTTACACTTGAACTTGTTATCAATTCAATCATCTTTGTTTACTTAGTCTTAGTTGTATTATCTGGATTATTAACCAATGAATTTAAAGGTGGATTAGGTTCATCACCAGTCGTAATGTCTGCAGTCATAGCATTTATTTTCTTCTTTTTCCGTGATGGTTTTAGTGGGGCAGTATTAAAGATACTTCCTCCAGTCGTAGCACTTATGTTTGGTAGTCCCTTCTTCGCAATCGTTTTGTTACTCGCAGGAGTAGCTGATGTGCCATTTAGATTTTTAGATGTGGTATTCAATGGGGATTTACTTGCTAGTCCAATTAGTTATTTCTTATTTACTGCATTTGCATTTTATCTCATCTTTGGAGCAGTTGTTGGTTTATTGAAATACAAAAAATAAAAAAATAAGGGTCCAGCAAATTGCTGAACCCTTTTTTAATGAGCTGATTCCTCGTATAATTCATTGAACTCTGGTAACACGTTAATTTCTCCTGCTTTATGGATAGATATTTTTGCGAATATTGGTCCAAGTGTTTCATAGAATAAGACACTTGCCATAATGATCGTTGTGATTTGAACAGAATACATTGGAAGTTGCTGTATTACAATTACAGATAGACCTATCGATATACCACCTTGAGGTAATAAAGCAAACCCTAAATACTTTTGCACTTGTGGTTCTGCCTTAACCCATTTAGCACCGATAAAGGCACCTAGAATCTTTCCTGTAGCTCTTGCAACGATATAGGCTGCTCCAATGAGTCCTACGGAGTAAAGTATTTTTAAATCGAGTGCTGCACCTGCTATGGTAAAGAATAAGATATAGAATATTGGAACGAAGTCATTGACTGCGGAAAATGATCGATTTGAAAATGCTCTTAAGTTAGCAAGAACTGCACCCATCATGATATTTGTTAAGAGTGGAGAAAAGTCTAGTACTTTGGATAATCCAGTAGCTATTCCAACAAAAAAGATTGTTTTTATTTGAAGTTCATCTTTAGGATCAATTCTTTTTGTTAACATAGATAGAACTACACCTAGAATTAGACCAAGAACAAGAGAACCAAATATTTCATAAGCTGGGACACTAATAATTTTAAAGATTGAGAACTCTGCTCCTGATACAAGTATTTTAGCAACAGATATCGCAATACCAAATGCAACGATACCAAACACATCATCAAGTGCAACTACAGGAAGTATTGTTTTCGTTACAGGTCCATAAGCTCGATATTGTCTGATAACCATAATGGTTGCTGCTGGAGCAGTAGCTGCAGACATGGATGCAATGACTAATGAGAATGCAAAATCTTGATTGAATATGAAATACATGACAGAAAAAACAACAGCAATTGCACCAACGACTTCAGCCATTGTTATAATTGCAATCTTTCTTCCCATTTGAATGATGTCTTTCATCATAAATTCACTACCGATACCAAAAGCAATAAAAGATAGCGTAATCTCACTTATAATTTCAAATGATTCTGCTTCTTCACTAGAAACAAAATTAAATAATGATGGCCCAAGTAGAAGACCTGCTATTAAGTATCCAGATACACTGGGTAACTTTAGTAACTTAGCTCCTTTACCAAAAATAAATCCAACAACAAGAATAATACTAATTTTTAAAATGATGTTCAATTCAATCATCCTTCCATAGTCTTTTCTTGTTTGATAAACAAAAAAAGCACATAGTCTTGGCATAGACTACACGCTTGGTAATAACTCCTATGAGGTTAGCTGACGGGTTAGGGTTTCCAAGTTACCCTTCATTAACGATTCACCCCAAAAAACTGGTTCCCCCACTCAAATCATCATGATTCGGAGACATACAACGATATGAATTATAGCATATGATATAGGACTTAGCAATAACAATGTGATCGATTGTATTATATTAAGAAAAAAATAAAAAAACTACGCTTTCGCATAGTCTAAATTCATATGGAGCGGGCGAGGGGAATCGGACCCCCATCTCATGCTTGGCAAGCACGTGTAATAACCATTATACGACGCCCACGCTCTCATGCTTTTTTATGATAGCAAATATTTTAAAAGATGTCAAGCAGGATTCATAGAAATGTTAGTGATTTTCATCTAAACAAACCTCTTTGATTGATCGAGATTCATATTCTCAATTATTATAATTGGAGTTATATATAAAGAAAAGTATGAATTAGGAATAACTTTAAATCTATTGTATAATTTAAATAGAATCGTAAACATAAGAAAGGTGTGAGCAAATTGAACATTTTAGCTGAAAAATTTAGAGACAACATCATCGCTGTTGTTCCAATCACCCTTATTGTGGTTATCTTAAATTTCACTTTAGTTCCATTATCTACACCTTTTTTAATTCGATTTATTATAGGTTCAATATTTGTCATTATTGGGTTATCTTTATTTCTAGTTGGGGTTGATCTAGGAATAACACCACTTGGAAGTCACACAGGATCTTCATTAACGAAAACCAATAAGTTAGTTATTGTTTTAGTTGCCGGATTCATTTTAGGTTTTTTTATATCAATAGCAGAACCTGGTTTACTCGTCTTCTCAAATCAAGTTGATCTTGTCACCCAAGGTGATATATCATCTATCAGTATATTAATAAGTGTTTCAATAGGTTTAGCCATTATGATTGGATTAGGGTTCATTAGAATTATCTATAATCTTCCTTTATATAAAATATTACTGGTCTTATATTTAGTTATATTTGTATTGGCATTCTTTACATCTCCTGAGTTTTTAGCAATTTCATTTGATGCATCAGGTGCAACTACTGGAGTACTCGCAGTCCCATTCTTACTTGCATTAGCTATTGGTATTACCAAAATGAAGAAAGACAGTAAATCATCAGAAAAAGATAGCTTCGGTTTGGTTTCGATTGCATCTACAGGTGCGATTATCGCACTTATGGTTTTAAGTTTTTTCAATAGAAATTTAAGCTTTGCAGCACACATACCAGAAGATCTTTCTGATTCAACAGATATTATTAAACCTTTTACTTCCATATTTTCCTCTGTATTTAATGAGAGTTTTATGGCTTTATTACCGCTTTTAATTATTTTATTCATCTTGCAAATCGTTTCATTTAAGTTAACGAAAAGAGCTTTTATTAGAATTCTCAAAGGCTTTATTTATGCACTTATAGGACTTTTTATCTTTTTAGTAGGTGTCAATGCAGGCTTTATGGAAGTTGGATCGAAGATAGGATATACACTTGCTTTATTAGATCACAAGATTTATATCTTATTGATAGCTTTTATTCTTGGAATGTTTACGATTGCTGCTGAACCTGCAGTCTCAGTTCTAACACATCAAATAGAAGATATCACCTCGGGTTATGTAAAGAAGAAGGCTGTACTTATACCGTTATCGATTGGGGTAGGATTTGCAATTATGCTATCCATATTAAAAATTCTAGTTCCCTCCTTACAGTTATGGCATCTCTTACTTCCAGGATATATCACATCACTTGCACTTATGTTTATTGTTCCAAAGCTTTTCGTTGGGATTGCATTTGATGCAGGAGGTGTTGCAACCGGTCCAATGACCGCTACCTTCATTCTAGCATTTACTACAGGAGCTGCTAATGCAACTCCAAGCGCTAATGTCTTACTAGATGGATTTGGAATGATAGCACTTGTAGCATTAGCTCCAATAATCACATTACAACTATTAGGTTTAATCTTTAAAGTAAGATCAAGAAAAGGAGGTGTCTAGGATGGAAAATATATCAGTACTATCAAACTACGAGTTACTTTGTATTATTGTCAATTATGGAATGGGCAGCAAAGTATTAAAGTACGCTAAAGAAGAAGGCATTCTAGGTGGCACAATCATTTTAGGTAAGGGAACGCATAAAAGACCTTTACTCGAATTTCTAGAACTTACAGAAACAAGAAAAGAATTGGTATTGATGATTGCTCCAAGAAAAATTATCAATCCTGCTCTAGATGCTTTATATGATAAGCTTAAACTTGCTAAACCACATCATGGTATAGCATTTGTAATACCAGTCACACAATTCTTAGGTGCAGGGAAATATGAGTATGAAGCTAAAAATGAAATTGGAGGTCATAACATGACTGAATATAATGCAATATTTACAATAGTAGACAAAGGTTCTGGTGAAAAGGTTGTTGATGCAGCAACACTTGTTGGAGCAAAAGGAGCTACCATCATCAATGCAAGAGGTTCAGGAATTCACGAAACGAGTAAACTTTTTTCGATGGAAATTGAACCCGAAAAAGAAATCGTTTTAATTCTTGCTCAAAAAGAAATCGTTAAACCAATCATTACCTCTATTTGTGAGGAACTTGATATTGACCAACCTGGAAATGGAATTATATTCGTTCAGGAAGTTCATCAAACCTATGGCATTAGATAAGAAAAGAAAGAAAAGAAAGCTAAGACTATTTCCTTTTCTTCTTTTAGCAATTGCTATTATCTACTCTTACTTAGGGACTAGTCAAGTTAGTGTCTGGTTAAAATTTGATGAAGTCAGAGCTTCTTTATCATTTTTTGATTATCTTTTATGGGTAGTTTTAACATTTTATATTTCACTAACAGTTCATGAACTGGGTCATTTCTTTTCATTTGTTTTTCAAGGTGTTAAGCTTAGAGCGCTTTACATCACGATCCTTGTTTTTCATAAGACTCTAAAAGGATGGAGATTTTCGATTAAGCCTAAGTTAATCGTCTTGCTTGGAGGATTGGTTGTTCCTGATTTTGGAGATATAAAGAATGATGATGAATATCAAAAAACTGTCAATAAGTTTTCTAAAGCATTGATTGCTGCACCCATTGTAACCATTACATTTTTAGCAACTACCATCATCTCGTTTATTTTATCTGTTATATTTATACCTAATAGTGAATTTATGGGAATCATTTATTTAATAACCTTTTATGCTTTACCAATCAATTTACTTTTTATTTATTCATTTACTTTATCAAATTCAATGTTTTTTGGTGACTTTGTCGCACATAAAAAGATGAAAACTGATCAAACATTTGCCCTAGCTATGATTACTCAATACTCCATGTTTACATTAACGGATTCTGAATTGTCTGATCATTACATATGGAAAAAATCTAGAGATACTTTAAAAGGTTTACAAATCAATTCAACACAGTTTCATACCATGATACTACTGAGTTATATTGACGGTGTTATTAGAAGGGATGAGCCATTAGATCATACCATCGATATAAAGATCAATCGAATACCTATTCGTAAATATTTAAGGGATGAACAAGGCTTAAATTTAATCTATGATATAGCAAGCTATCACTATTTCAATGGCAATGTAGAAAAAGCGTATAAACTATTTGAAGATATCCAAAAACTCGTAAGCAGTAAATTGGATTCAAAGATGCTTTTATACAATAAGATGAAATATATGCATATCTTACATATTGAATACCAAGATCAATTCCTATCCAATAAAGAAAACTATTTTATCGGAAACAATTGGATATTTGAAGTATTGGTAGATCCATATGAAATGCTTCAAGCACATCATGAAAAATTACCTTTTAGAGAATATAGTTCAACGGTTCAATTAGAAGAAATAGAAGTGAATATCGAAGAAGAACAAAAAAGCGACTCAGACTAGAGTCGCTTAACTTTTTACCTGGTGCCCCCAACTTAAGAGCTATTACACCTAGTGTGAATTCAAGTCGAAGTGATCGTTTTTACTCAGATGCATCTGGAGAAAATCAGTTAACAACTGATGGAGGTTATTATCCAGGTGACGATCATAAAGGTGATGTAGCAAGAATCATTTTCTACATGGCAGTTATGTACGATTTCTTGGTATTAACTGATGATGGACTTGAA
>CAKMKF010000134.1 GCA_927439925.1 uncultured Acholeplasmataceae bacterium
GAATATTTATTTCAGCTGCTACCTTGCTCACGAAGTCCAAAGAGATTTCTCTTTGTTCAGATGATGCTGTTATATCATAAAAGACAAGTTCATCTGCTCCATTTTCACTATAGAATTTACCAAACTTTTACAGATAGGTGATCCAGCTGAGCTTGGAAAATTCTATAGTGAAAATGGAGCAGATGAACTTGTCTTTTATGATATAACAGCATCATCTGAACAAAGAGAAATCTCTTTGGACTTCGTGAGCAAGGTAGCAGCTGAAATAAATATTCCATTTTGTGTCGGTGGTGGTGTCAATACCATCGACGATTTCACAAAAATACTTAGAAAAGGTGCAGATAAAATATCTGTGAATTCCGGAGCAGTTAGAAACCCAAAATTGATTACTGAAGCGTCACTTAAATTCGGTGCACAATGTGTTGTCTTATCGATAGACGCGAAGAAAAATGATCAAGGCTCTTGGAGTGTTTATGTAAAAGGTGGAAGAGAGAAAACAGAATTAGATGCTGTCGATTGGGCAATAGAAGGTGTACGTTTAGGAGCTGGAGAAATAGTTGTTAATAGTATCGATGAAGACGGTATGAAAAACGGATATGATATTGAACTTTTAAAACGAATCACAGACAAAGTAAACGTTCCAGTCATCGCCTCTGGTGGAGCAGGAACGATTGATCATTTCTATGACGCATTAACAGAAGCGAATGTGGATGGAATACTTGCTGCCTCAGTATTTCATTATGGAGAAATTAAAATTAGTGATTTAAAAAAGGCCCTTAAAGAAAAGGGAATATCAATCAGAACATAAGGAGTGCAACACATGAAAAAAGAAGGTATAATAGATTTGAACGAAATTAAGTTTGACGAAAACGGACTCATTCCAGTTGTCGTCCAAAGCATTGAAACAAGTGATGTTTTAATGCTTGCATATATGAATAAAGAAGCATTAGAATTAACCATAAAAGAACGGGTCGCGACATACTATAGTAGATCTAGAAAATCATTATGGAAAAAGGGTGAAACTTCAGGTCACTATCAATATGTCAAAAGCTTGTCCTATGACTGTGATGGAGATTCAATTTTGCTTAAAGTAATTCAGGTTGGTGTAGCTTGCCACACCAACAAAATGAGTTGTTTTTTCAATGAAGTTATCAGTTCAGATGAAGTTCAAAATAAGAGTTATTTACTTGAAGAACTTTATGCGACTATTGAAGAAAGAAAGAATAATCCAGTTGAAGGATCTTATACAAATTATCTTTTCAATAAGGGATTAGATAAGATCTTAAAGAAGGTCGGTGAAGAAACCGCAGAGGTTATCATCGCATCCAAAAATAAATCATCTTCTGAAATGATCTTAGAGATTAGCGATTTGGTTTATCATACGCTTGTGCTTATGGTGAATGAAGGCGTGAAACTTCAATCCATTGAAGAGGAATTAAGAGGGAGACAAAACAAGAAATGAATAAAAAAATTATAGACCACCATATGCACACCAATTACTCACCAGATGCAGATCCAAAGGCAACGATGGAACTCTATATCCAGTCAGCTAAAGAAAAGGGAATCGAAGGTGTTATGTTTACAGACCATGTTGACTTCGATTATCCAGTACCTATATTTCAAGAAATGACTGATTATAATCTATATCAAAAAGAAATAGCGCGCGTGAGCAAGAAAGAAAACTTTAAAGTTTTTATGGGTGTTGAGATTGGGTATCAACCACATTTGAATCAAAGAATGAATGATTTTTTACAATCATATCCTTTTGACTTTGTGATTTGCTCAATTCATGTAGGTGATGGTCTAGATTTTTATAATGGTGATTTCTTTAAAGGTAAAACCCAAGAAGAAGCATACATGAGATATTTCGAAATTGTTTTACATGCAGTTCAATCTTATGATGATTATGATGTCTTTGGTCATCTAGACTATATTATAAGATATGGTGGGTTTGAAAATAGAACCTATCAATTAAAAGATTATGCCAACATTCTTGATCAGATTCTAAGAACGATCATTAGTAAAGGTAAAGGAATCGAGATTAACACATCCGGTTTAAGATATGGTTTAGGTGTTTTACATCCAGGAATTGATTTACTCAAAAGATATAAAGAACTAGGTGGAACAATCATAACCTTTGGATCCGA
>CAKMKF010000135.1 GCA_927439925.1 uncultured Acholeplasmataceae bacterium
TATCTATAAGGTGATTACATTATTACTACTGAATGACAATGCATTCGTTTATCTGCATCCACAAAGTTGAGCGATTGCAGTCGCTTGTTTCCACCCTCAATAGGTTCTAGTCCAAGCAATTCTCTGGATTCATTTAAGGTCATGATCCCTAGGCTCATCAGTTTTTCGATGGCACTCACTTTTGTATTCCAGCTTGCATACTGCAATCGTTCACTGTAGAAAATAATCTCTTCACCACGAATTAACTCATTCTCCGTGAGTAATCCCAAAGAAAAAGCCTCTGATAGCTGAATGGCTAGAGGCTCAATGGTTGACTCATAAAACGAGTTGAAATCTTCTTCACTATATTTGTTTGCGAAGATTGGTGCTGATACACCAAAATAATCGAGTATTTTGGATTGTAAGAATTCTAGTGTTTCTTTGTCGATCAACTTAGGATCTACTGTTAAAGGCACATATTCCGACTTTAAGTCTATCGGAATGATGGAGCTTCCTTTAGTACTGATAGAATCGTTGAGTGCTAAATCAAAGAGCTCTCTTTGTTTCTTCTTATCAGCTTCTGAAAGCATCCCATTCATCTTGATGATCCCCTTAATCTGCATGGATGATCTGACTGCGTTATCGATTCCTTGTAGGACGTTCTCATTGATAGAGATGGTTTTAAGTAACGCTTCATGATCACCTGATGATCCGTTCCCACCAAAAATATCATTGGATGCAAAGTACTTCCTCAAATGGATGATATTCTCATAAGGCAACATAAATTGTTGGCCATCCTCGAAGTAAAACTTCAAATAGTAACCATCTGCATTATCTACTAGTACTTCTACCAAAATCGGTCGGAGTGGATAGAGTGCTTTAAGTCCACCTTTCAAAGAATCAAACATAGGATAGACGAACGTATTGTCATTCAGTAACAATAACGTAATCACTTTATAGATAAAGTCATAGGGTGTCATAAGTGGATTTGGCTTATGCTTCAATAAAAAAGACAGTCGACCTTGTTTTTCGGTTACTGTCTTATCTGCTTCAGTTTTAATGTATCTTGGTTTGAGTTTTGCACACTGACTAGCCACTCGATCAATGCATATCTTTACCACATCACTTTTTGAGATGTTACTTCCAAAAGGAGTGAAGAAGGTATTGTTTTGATTTAATAACTGGAAGGTATTTGTTGAACCTTCCTTTTTCTTTCTAGTAAAAATGCCCAACTTAATCACTCCTTTATGACATCATGTTTTCGTAATCTATCTTATACCTATTCAAAACTGCATACGCAATGATGAGTGCAACTGTTCCATCAATTCGCTTGTATTTGGAGTTAAGTTTCGAAGGTTGGATATTACCGTTTAGGTCAACTTTGGCTTGTGTGTTAGACAAGCACCATTTCAAGATCGGATTATTGTCATAGTTGATCAACTTATTCTTTAGGTCTGCTTCCAGTTGTTTCATTGGTTCCGATAACGAGTAAACACCTTGACGAACCTTCTCCATGTTAAATCCTAGCTCTTCCATTTCTTTAATCCAATATTGAGAATTCCAGGGGTCGAATCCTACCCAGAGAGGTCTAATTTGGTGCTCTTGAATCATCTTCATAAACCATTGAGTCACCAGTGAGAAATCGTTCTGACTTCCATCTGTGAGTGTTATTAACCCTCGTTTAATCCAAATATCATATGGGACGTTATCTTCTTCCATCCGTTTCTTAACAACATCACTTGGCATAAAGAAATGAGCTAAAACATACTTCTTGTTGTCATCCTTTTTCTGAATAACAAGAATTGCAGCTGTTAAATCGGTAGTTGAAGATAAATCAACTCCACCGATAGCATATGAGTTCTTGAGTGTATTTACTTCATACTTAGCTTCGTTGTTTAAGTCATCAAAAGACAACCATGCACCTTGATCGACTTGCTTGATATTGAAATCCTTACATAACATAGTCACTCTTGTTGAGTGGTCATTTTTTGATTTGTTCATCACATCTTCGAGATACGAGGAGAGTTTTACCACACCTAAACTGGGATTAGATTTCACCCAATTCTTAGGGTCATCATATATTTCTTGCGTGTTATCCTGGGTATATAACCAGGGAAGTACACGTTCGTCAGTGATTTCACCTTTCAGCATCTTTCTAGCATAGTCTAATTTGTTATCGAGGAATCCACCTACCGTAGTTCCTTCGGTTGTGATAATGAAGATTAGTGGTTCCTTCTTCGTTGATTGGCTCTGCTTGATTGCATCATATACTTTTGAATCCGTCATTTCGTGGACTTCATCAATACAACCAACTTCAATGTTATAACCATCTTTATTCCTACTTTGAGCTGATAACTTCTTGATTTTATTCTTGGTTTTCGGAGAATAGATGAAGAATATATTCTTTTTACTCCGTTTCTCATTTGATAGTGCGGGGGACTGTTCACGCATGTTATTGATCTCTTCAAAGAGAATGTTCGCTTGCTCACTCGTGTTTGAAGCACATACGATATCAACTCCACCTTTAGAAAGAAAGAATTCAGCGAGGTCTATCCCTGCGATGAAGGTTGTCTTTCCATTTTTACGTGCGATGAGTAAAATGACTTCGTTAAATCGTCTTAATCCAGTCTCGGCAATCTTAAACCCATAGGCTGTTTGAATGATTGCTTTTTCCCAAAGTTCTAAGATGAAGGGTTGTCCATTGAATGGGGACTTCGTATGTTTGCAGAAGGTTTCAATAAAATCAATTCGAAGATTCCCTGGTGCTTTATCAAAAATATATCTCGGGTTTTTCAAATCCTGAATCAATAAATCTAGCTGTTTTTTTAATTCCTCACCAACTAGAATGTTTCCATCTTCTATTTGACGATGGTATTCAATTAGGTAGTTCATCAGGTGTTTGCTTTCTTAAGAAACTCATCGAATGCATCATCACCATCAATAACATTCTTACCCATGATTGAGTTCAGTGTTTTGATGACTGTTCCATACGAGTTGATAAGCTTAGTGTAGTATTTTGCTGCTTCTGTTTGTCTTTGAGCACCTTTGTTTGAAACTTGAACCGCTCCATACTTTCTTATCTGTTCTTGAAGGACGCCAAGTTCAACCTTCATAAACGCAGCTTGCTCAAGTAGGTTATCTACCAGTTGAGTTTTGGTTTCATCAATGGACGAAAAAAGCGACCGCAATCGCTCTAGTTCTATATTGATATCTTTTAGTTTAGACACAACAACACCTCATTCGAATATAGCTTCTGGACATATCATAACCGGTCCTACTGCCTTCATTCCAAAGACTCTACTTGCTAGGTAATTGAACTCCATATTGTGTATCAATCCCTCTTCATTGACTAAAACGATATGACCAGGAATCATCAAAGGATAAACCTCGATGTATCCTTTGACTTGTTCTTGAAGTTCATTCAGTTCGAATGCTGTATCCTTTGGTTTTATAAAAGAGATAGAATTATCAGTATTTAATACTAGTGCCTTGTCTTGATAGATGCCACTTAAAAACAATCTAAGAGGAATCACACTTGAACTGTTGCATTCTGAACAACACTCTTCGTTTCCAATTGGGTGGGCATTGTGTGAGTCACTCAAGATTTCTTTATTGCACAAGCTGCATGTCATTGTTAATTACCTCAATTAAGTCTTCCTCTGGGATGATTGCTAAATCTCCCCATGTACCATGTAGTTGATCGAGTCCATCGATGTATTCAATGACTCCTTCTCTACCGTTATAATGGTCTTCATCTTTCATATCGATGATTCTGATTTTAACTCCAATTTTGAACATGACAAGTACCTCCTAAGGTTAGTAATATATATCACTCTAAAGAGAGAAAATAGCAAGAAAAAAAGCGATAACAATCGCTTAATTCATTTACAACATGTATGCTGTTATCACTATTTAAGGTAAAGAAATCATCTTAGAAATTTTTAATCCACCTAATTTGGAAACCAGAAAAGATAGATGAAAATAATCTATTAAGCGATAGCTCTCATCTTTCTCCATCTCAGTTACTTTTTTTTCAGAATTTTATGGTTTGCTTTACATTTAAATCGTAAAGAGTATATGATGAAACC
>CAKMKF010000136.1 GCA_927439925.1 uncultured Acholeplasmataceae bacterium
ATGAATATAAAGGAATTAAATAATAAATGGTGAGTAATTGATAATCTTCATATAGCCAACCAACTAAAGTATAAAATAAAGGGATCAAAATAGAAAAGGCTTTATATCGTTGAAATTAAGGAAATTCGTTTAAGCCCAACTATTGACACGCATGATTTTGAAACTAAACTCAAACATGCCTTAAAATTCCTTGAAAAAGGCGACAAAGTCAAGGTTAGCATACGTTTCTTTGGTAGAATGATCACGCACAGCGAAGTCGGAAGACAAGTGATCGAGAAATTTATTGAGGCTATCGGTACTCATGCTACGGTTGAATCAAGACCGAAGATGGACGGTAGAAGTATGATAGCGATGTTATCGCCAAACAACCCATTATAAGAAAGAAGGACAATTATCATGCCAAAACAAAAGACACACAGCGGATTAAAAAAGAGAATTAAAGTAACTGGCACTGGCAAACTTATGCGCGGTCAAGCGTATACAGGCCATTTAGCTGCATCAAAAACAACAAAACAAAATAGACAATTAAGAGGCGAAACAACGGTTCACGCGTCAGATAAGAAGCGTATCAAGTCATTGATTTCGAACTTATTATAACGGAGGGACTATAAAAAATGCCAAGAGTAAAAGGCGGAACAACTGCGAGAGCACGCCGCAAAAAAATATTAAAGTTAGCTAAAGGCTACTTCGGTTCGAAGAGAACATTATATCGTACAGCTCATGAACAAGTCATGCGTTCATTAAGCTATGCTTACAGAGATAGAAAGCAAAAGAAGAGACAATTCAGAAAGCTTTGGATCCAAAGAATTAACGCTGCAGCTAAGATCAATGGAATGAAGTATTCAACATTCATTCATGGTTTATCATTAGCGAATGTTCAAGTTAACAGAAAGATGTTAGCTGATCTAGCAGTATTCCAACCAGCTGATTTCACATTATATGCTGATTTAGCTAAAAAAGCATTAAAGGGTGATTTACCTAAGGTTGAAGTGAAAGCTGAACCAAAAAAAGCTGAAGCACCTAAGAAGGCTGAAGCACCAAAAGCAGTTGAACCAAAAGTTCAACCTGCAAAAAAAGTTGAAGAAAAAGTTGAAGCTGTTGATTACTCAAAACTACTTGTTAAAGATTTAAAAGCTTTAGCAACAGAAAAGGGTATTGAAGGCGCAGACAAAATGCTTAAGGCTGATTTAGTCGAAGCACTTACAAACTTAAAGTAAAAGTCAAAAAGAGTGGAAAATTCCGCTCTTTTTTTGTATAATAAATCTATTGGGGGTCTCTACATGAAAAGACGAATTGCAATAGCAGGATCACTCACCATTTTGATATTTCTTACAATGCCAATTGCTTTGATTTTACTCAATCTTAGAGGTCAAGGTATTTTTATGATTTCTGCAATCATCACTTTAGTCTATGTAGGGATCTATGTCTTTAGTGGTGTACCAAAAATGATTGTCGCGTTTATCTACGGATTCGTGACATTTATCTTTTTGTATCTCTTATCTGAGCCTTATCATCTACCTTTTATCATTATTGGGACCCTACTCTTTGTATTAAATCCTTTATCCACTTTTGAAAATTACTTAACATCAAAGATGAAGGATGAAGATGTATTACCAATTCGTTTTTCAATTCGAGGTTCTTATTGGCCATTCTTTAGTTATCAAAAAGAAATGAAGAATTTCTATCATCTTCCACAAGCGAGAAAGTTATATACTAAAAAATGGTATTTGCATTCTAGACAAATTGTAATGCTTGGGTTAATCACTTTAGGAATATTCTTATTCTTATTAGGAATTAACAATATAGCAAACTCATTAAATGATTTTAGTTGGTTCAATTTCTTTGTCTTCTATAATGTGATTATCGTCTTTGTCTTAGCGTTCTTCCTTTTTAAAAAAGGATTTACTTCTACATTTAGAACATTTGTGATCTCACTTTTTCTACCAATTATCTATTTGATTTTTATTTCAAATTTCCCGAATCCTTTAAAGTTTAGCTTAGCTGGATCTATGTTTATCATCGGTATTGTTGTAGGTGCAGTAGAACTAACTAAGTATTATCAAAGAGTTGCTTATGATGCTTATCACTATTATGATGTTGATTTACAGTTAGAAGTATTCGCGAATGCATTATTTGAACCACTTGTCTATAATGAATCTTATACATATTGTGGTCATTTTCAAATACGTGTTAAACCTGAAACATTCCAAAAACAGTTTCATGATATTTTAGTCTATGCGAATATCTTCAAATTTTTAATCACTGCTTATGCTTATGGAAATGAAATCGTGCATTTATATGCTGATTTTCATTATAAGCATACAAAGCGTGCGGAACAGTTTAAAACCTATTTAGAATCTAAGTTTAAAATGCAAGTCATGGCATCCTTTGAAGTCGATCCTAATAAAGAACTTTATGAGAAGAATTTCTTTCATAGACCAAACTATATTATCGCTAGAGCACAAAGTCTTGCAGGGCTATTAAAAGAGTTAGAAATTAAGACAAAAATCATTATTTCAATGATTGTTTATTTTGAACTAGAAGAGGAACTTGAAGCATTCGGTGAAGACTTTGATTATATTGAATTAGAAGATTTATCTGAAGAAGATTATTTAACAGTTCGAGTCGATATACCATCAGTGAATGTTGATTATATGATTGAATCTAAAATCAGAGAAGTCCTTTTATCCTTAATGATCAATCACGGAAAATTTGTACGTATCTCTGTCTACTATTAATACATTTCTAGAATAATAATAAAAACCCGTTATTTCATAACGCTCCCAAAATTGGGGGCGTTCTCTTTTTTCTTGACATTCATATCTATTAGTGATAAATTGAAGGTGAACCTAGGAAGCAGCCGTGGAACCCAAATCATATTTATTGGTAATAAAACGATATGGGCGTGAAAGCCGATTGAATTGGAATCCCGAAATATCGAAAAGGTATTACCGCCGTAGAACAAATTCGTTCTCACAGCTTTCTAGGCTTTTATTATGCAAAAAAATATGCTATAATTTGACTAATGTTATGTTAGGGGATAGAAAATGAAAAAAGAATACGAATTGTTAAAAAAGTTAAGTTTATTACCAGGTGTTCCAGGTAATGAAAAAAAGGTTAGTCAGTTTATATCATCCGAAATTAAAGATCATGTTCAAAATCTTGAATATGATAACTTAGGATCAGTGATTGGTACTAAAGGAAGTACAGGACCTAGAGTGATGATTGCAGGACATATGGATGAAATCGGTCTATTGGTAACTCAAATTACTAAAGAAGGTTTTGTTAAATTTCAAACACTTGGTGGTTGGTTTTCACAAGTTATGCTTGCTCAAGTATGGGATATCCATACGAAAAAAGGTGTTGTTACTGGGGTAACTGGCGTTAAGCCACCTCATATCATCCCTGCAGATAAAAGAACTGTAGCTCTTGGAATTGATACTTTCTATTTAGATTTAGGAGTAGAATCCAAGGAAGAAGCTGAAAAACTAGGTGTTGAACCAGGAAATATGGTAACTCCTCGTGCAGAATTTGCAGTTTTAGGAAATGAAAAATATCTTTTAAGTAAAGCTTGGGACAATAGAATTGGAAGTGCTGTCGTAATTGAAGTCTTGAAAAGATTAGAAGGTAACCCAAATCAACTCTTTGGAACGTTTACTGTTCAAGAAGAGGTTGGCTTACGTGGTGCGAAAACAAGTTCTTATGTTGTCGCTCCTGAAATCTCGATTGCAGTCGATACAGGACTTGCAAATGACGTACCTGGTGGAGAAGCTTTAGAACAATCCTTAGGTAAAGGTCCTCAAATTCTATTATATGATGGTGGGTTAGTCCCTCATCAAGCGTTAAGACAATTTGTGATTGAAGTTGCTAAAGCTGAAAAAATTCCTTATCAAGAAGCATTTATTGTTGGTGGTAGAACAGATGCAGGTCATATGCATTTAGCACATAAAGGTGCAGCGTCACTTTCAATTGGAATACCTACGCGTTACATGCACTCACATACATCCATTATTCATTATGATGATTATGAGAACACAATTAAATTAATGTTGGCAGTTATTAAAAAATTGGATCAAAACAAAGTAGATCAGATCATTTCTAATTAACACTCTTCGGAGTGTTTTTTCTTGCAAAGTAAAAACAACTCCTGTATAATACAGTTGAGTGTTCGCTCAACTGTAGGAGGTTACGATGAAACCATGTGATGTGAACTGTAACTGTACAATCTTCCACGAGGATACTTTAAATCAAGTACAGACTAATTTATATAAGGATCAAGAATTTATCGATCTGGTAAGTTTGTTTAAAATATTTTCTGATATGACGCGTATTAAAATTCTTGAATCCATTAAGGATCATGAATTATGTGTATGTGATTTAGCTTATTTACTAGGTGTTTCAAAAAGTGCGATATCGCATCAAATGAAATATTTAAAATCTTATCACTTAGTATCTGGAACTAAAAAAGGCAAAATGGTCTACTACCGTTTAAATGACCAAAATGCTAAAGAAATTATCAACCACGGTTATAACATTATGAGAGGAATAACAATATGAAAAGAGAAACGATTAAAGTCTCCAATATTACTTGTGCACAATGCGCTAAATCGATTGAATCATACTTTGGAGGTATGGAGGATGTTGATGCTAAGGTTTTAGTAACATCCAAAAAAGTTATTTTTAATTACGATGAGGAAAAATTTGATTCCGAAAAACTTGGGAATCATTTAAGAATAATTGGATACTATCCAATATTTAACAATGAGGAACAACAAAAAGCGAAGAGAAAAGATTCGATTGATTTAATACTAGCCTTTATTCTAACGTTTCCATTGTTATGGACAATGTTTGTTCATTTAGGTATTCCAATCTACGTTCCTGAGATTTTAATGAATGGATATGTGCAATGGGCAATCGCAACTCCGATTTTATTTTTTGTAGGTAGAAGATTCTTTCAAGCGACCTATCATCAAATCAGAGGAAAGAACTTAGGTATGGATGCTTTAGTTGTGCTTGGAACAAGTGCAGCCTACATTTATTCCGTATACACAACATTAACTTATGATAGCCATGCAGGACATGCAATGCCTGACTTATATTTTGAAACAACTGCAGTCATTATCTTTATGGTTCTCTTAGGAAACTTCTTTGAAAACAGAGTTAAAGAAAAAACAAGTGATGCATTACAGTCTTTAATATCACTTGGTGCGAAAGAAGCACGTATTAGAAAAAATGGTAAAGATACGATGGTTTCAGTCGATGACGTGAAACCTGGAGACATTATGATTGTTCTAGCGAACGAAAAAATTGCTCTAGATGGCATTATCATTGATGGAAAGAGTTATGTTGATGAAGCGATGATTACTGGTGAACCAATGCCAGCATTTAGAGAAATTGGTGATAAAGTCATCGGTTCAACCATGAATACAGTGGAAACACTTGAAATTAGAGTTACTGCTGTCGGTTCAGACACGATTTTAGCTTCAATCATACAAACTGTCGAAGATACAGCTTTAATTAAGCCTAAGGCTCAAAGAATCGCTGATAAGATTGCAGCATTATTCGTGCCAGTTGTCGTGGTTATTAGTATAGGAGTATTCTTTGTTTGGTTATTGGTTGTTGATGGTGGTCATGCTGCATCGCACGCATTCGCACCAGCAATTGCAGTACTCGTTATTAGCTGTCCTTGTGCATTAGGTCTCGCTACTCCAACATCAATCTCTGTGGGTAGTGGAATTGCCTTTAAAGAAGGAATTCTTTACAAAGGTGGCGAGTTCTTTGAAATCGCCAATAAGATCAATGCAGTCGCATTTGATAAGACAGGAACGCTTACCAAAGGTCATCCTGAGTTATCTGATTTAGTTGGTGATGAAGATACACTAGTTTATTCAGCCTCACTTGAAAAACATTCAAATCATCCAATAGCTAAGGCAATAACTGATGCTTATGATGAAGACTATTTAGATGTATCTGATTTCCAAGTACTACTTGGTAAAGGTATTAAAGGAACGATTGAGCAAAAGGAAGTTTATGTAGGTTCTCCGAATTTAATGAAGGAATTAAAACTTGATTTATCAGGGTTTGATTATGAATCCTATTTAAAACAGGGTAAAACCGTATTCTTTACAGCAATCGATCAAAAGATAGTAAATATGCTCGCAGTCACAGATCCGATTAAGGAATCTGCGAAAGGCGTTATTGATGAATTAAAGCGTAGAAAAATTACACCTTATATGATTACAGGTGATCAAGAAATTACTGCAAGATATATAGGTTCACTTCTTGGAATAGACCATATCTTCTATGAAGTATTACCTCATGAAAAAGCTGAAAAAATTTTAGAAATTCAAAAAGAAGGAAAAATTGTCGCGTTTGTTGGTGATGGTATCAATGATGCCCCAGCATTAAAGATGGCTGATGTTGGATTCGCTGTCGGAAGTGGTTCTGATATCGCAATCGATACTTCAGATGTTACCTTAATGAATCTCGATTTAGGTCTAGTCATTAAAGCAATTGATTTATCACTCGCAACTTTAAAAAATATTTATCTTAACTTTTTCTGGGCATTTTCGTATAATATAGTTATGATACCTTTAGCTGCGATAGGATTACTTAATCCATCACTTGCAGGTATCGGTATGGGATTTTCTTCGATTATGGTTGTTTTAAATGCATTAAGCTTAAATTTGTTTAGATTTAAAAAATTAGAAACTAAGGAGATAATAAAGATATGAAAGTAACAGTATTAGATATGACATGCAATCATTGCGTGATGAAGATTCAAAAAGCATTACTTATAGCAGGAGTTAAGGCTACTGTTGAATTAGATAGTAAAGAGGTAACATTTAAAAAAGATGAAGATCTAGATACAGTTAAAAAAGCAATTACTGATGCAGGTTATACTGTCAAGGTATGAGGATTATAGGTGGAAAACATCGCGCTAGAAAACTAATGCGTGTTGGAAAAATAACAACTAGAGAAACTGCAGATATGGTCAAGGAATCCATATTCAATATGATTGGTGGTACCCTAATTGGTACCACCCTTGATTTGTTTGCTGGATCTGGTGCATATGGTTTAGAAGCGATAAGTCGAGGATCTAATTTTGCTTATTTTGTTGACTATGATAAAGATGCAGTCAAAACGATTAAGAAAAATGCAGAAACTTTGGGTGAATTGGATAACGTAGTTATCGAATTAAAGCCAGTTGATCGCTTTCTAAAGGCAATGCATAAGGACTTAATGTTTGACCAAGTTTTTATCGATCCACCTTATGATATGAATGTTTATGAAGATATCTTAAAAGAGTTGAATGATCATCTTTATGTCGATTCACTTGTGGTTTGTGAATCTAGAAAAGATGTCCATTTACCTGAAATGGTTATGAATTTAGAAAAGCTTAAAGAAAAAGTTTATGGAATAAAAAAAGTTACCATTTACGAGAAAAAATAACTAAATATTGAATAAAAAAATACTCCGTTTGGAGTATTTTTGTTATTTAACGATCTTTTCTTTAACAATATCTGCCGAACCATTTCTATTTTCTTGAAAGACAACCTTTTTATAATGGTACTTCTCAAAATGTTCTAAGTGATCTTTATAAGCAAGTGATCTCATTTCGGTAACGACTTCATCTTTCATATTGACTTGCTCGCCTGTAGCAATCCAATATAGAAAATGCTTTTCATATTTTTTATCTTCGAGGTAAAGTGTCGCTTCACCAATAGCATCTACGATATATAAATCATTTTTATAGAAATCCTTAATCTCTACTTTAAGTGCATTTTTAGGAATATCATATTCATATATTTTCTCTTTATTTCGACCGACTAATAAAATGACTTTTTCAATTTTGATTTTCTTAACTGTAATCAATATATAAATGCCTAGTCCAAGCGATAACGCACTGACTGCTAATATTAAGTAATTTGATTCTTCTAAGACAAAATACGCCAATAAAGCCATAATAACAGAAATTATAATGACTGCAACACTAGAAATTTCGGTAAGTCGTTTCGTTTGAATATCGGTAGATAGATTTTTTAACTTCTTTCTTCTAACACGACTAAATTTGAAACCACCAGTAAATGTCATGAACAAGAAAAATGCGAAAATAGTTGATCCTGCACTCGATAAAAATAATAGAATAATGATATTCCATGCAAATCCTTGCATGAGCGCATTGACTACAGAAATGATATCGAATAAAAACATAAAAGATAAAATAAAGATTGAAATTTTTCGTCTTCTACCGAATACCATATAAATAAAATAAGCCAATATAAATGTACTTATGGAACTAAATACGAAATCAACAAATAAGTCCATGTGAACCCCCTTCAAATGCCTTCATGGTTTCAATTATAATGAAATTATGTGAATATGTCAAACTACTATCTTTCTACTTGTATTTTAGCATTCTTTCAAGTAAAATAATGATAGCAAGTGAGGTGTATGAAAATGTTGGCATGGTATTTTGTATTAGCTATTGGTGTAGGTGCATTACTACTAGGTGGTGTATTGGGTTTCTTTATTGCTCGTACTTGGTTTAAGAAGTATTTAGAGAAGAATCCACCAGTGAATGAAAGAATGATTCGTGAAATGATGAGACAAATGGGAAGAACACCTTCAGAAAAGCAAGTTCGCCAAATTCTTTCATCCATGAATCAGTATAAATAATTACGCTTAACAATTTAAAATGACATATTTAGGTATGTCTTTTTTTCTAAAGGGAGAGTAGCTATGGAATTAGTGGTTGTCACATTTCTTTCTATCCTTATACTGATTCGACATAAATCAAATTATAGAAGACTAAGAGAATG
>CAKMKF010000137.1 GCA_927439925.1 uncultured Acholeplasmataceae bacterium
TTATGATACTAGAAGATTAAAAGATAATGTTTAGTAACTAAATCACATATAGATATCAACAAAAAAGCTCTTCATGTGTTAAGAAGAGCTTTTCATCATTTTTTCTATTAAACTTAATAACTCATTTTCGGTTCTACTTTATAGCTTAATATTGATCTGGACGAATCGTATACGTTTTCCAAATCATAAACATAAAACCAAAGCCAAGAATCCCTATAAAGCGATATGGTGATTTTTGTTGAATAATATTATATGAGCCTACATGCATTAAGTCCGTTGTGTATAACGCGTTATCTATGCTATAAAACATACGTTCATCTGTAAGTTGAATAGTATATACATGATCTACATTTATCCCATCAATATAATGCTTAGATATTAAATTGAAATATCCATCGTAATGGGAGACATGAAATTTATTGATATTATATATAGATCCATCTGAATTTACGAAGATCTTATCTGATACCAAAAATTGCCCTAAATAAATACTTAGTATATACGAATCATATGTATAATGATAAAGATATCCAAGTCCTCGTGTAGTCCTATAGATTGTATGGCTATACCCATATGCATGTGGTTCAAAAGGAAAATCGTGCATAATTTCTTCATAAATATAATATTGATCAGTTCCATTTTCTAAACTTTGGTATCCATAAACATAAGTGCCATATTTTCTATGTACACCAAATAGTCCACTCTCATTATATCCTATAATAATATCATCTTCTTGAACCAGAATATGCTTCTCAGAAGAATGATTTATAAAGCCTTCATCAAATACATTGAAGTTTGAACCATTATAATAAGTTATATATCCTACTCCGGATTCGTGAAAGGGTAATAGATAATATATTCCAGCATCATCAAAATAAATGTAATAGATTTGTTTTTCCTTAACAACATAATTTGTCATGTAATAAGTGATTGATCCATTTAGTTCAAACTCATAAAGCGTAAAGTAAAAGCGATCATCTATTTGATCTTGATATTTAATTAACATGATACCTAAATTGGTTTCAATTAAATCCAACTCATCATTTCTAAATGAGTTTAGAATTACTAAATCATTGTCAAGTATGTAGATTTGCGTATTTGTTTTTACATAAACATAATCTTCTGTTGCTATGATTTGAAAAATTTGCTCATCTCCAAAAGTTTTTTGCTTTTCTATATTGACTTCATATTTGAATATGGTTTCATGATTGAAAAGTGAAAATCCATACTTTTGCTGCACTTCAGGTTTTATTGAAAGTGTTATAAAGAGTGAGACAATGAGTGTAAAATAAACTAATCTAAAAAGCTTTGATCTAAAAAAATATAAAAATTTTAAATCAAGATTGTCCACTATATGCTTGATGAATAGCGCAAAACTTAAGCTGATTAACACTAAAACATAAGATAACGTGATATCGATGACTGGGATCATATGCAAAAACACATTATGCCCAATTTGCAGTAATAGCATAGTTGAAATTGTTTTTGAAATCATATTGGATTTGATACCTAGTTTTTTTTCAGTAAAATAGAATAGGATTATCGATATCCAGAAATAGATTGCAAGTATTAAGATTATCCATGTTGACACCAATTCGACATACAAATTTTCAAGAACAATTATCTGATACCATAGAAACATAGTTAACCATTTGAGCCATGGAAATAAATAGATACCCTTTGTTTTTTTATTGTCATAACCCGAAGCAAAATATGTGAATAATAGACTTGTAATAATAAGAATTGCTGTCAGTGAAAAATATACATATGAAAATGATTCGATGTTGTGAGTAATTACACCAATAAAAGCACTAATGCTTGTCATCAATGAAAAGGCTAAAATAAGCTGTATAATTTGCCCTTTATTTAGTCTTGCTTGGTGATTCTGATAATGCTCAAAATAAGCTCGATAAGAACCTTTGTACCTTTCTATAAAATTCATGATTTTCTCCTTTTATTTTATTATGATTTGAATCAGAGAAAATCTCAGCAGCGCATCACCATTTGATGGTGTTGAAAGTTTAGTTGATTGCATACAGCCTCAATATTCGATTTGACTGAGTATGTGTGTGCATGAGTGAAATAGTTGTTTACTGTAATAGGTTTAATCCATTGAGCTAGCAAGTCAATCGTTTCGGATAATAATATTATTACCCAAGTAGAAGCCATGATGATTTGAGCTAGAACGAGTATGGTAATTTGATGACTTTGTACATCAATAGTAAAAGTATCGCTGTTTTTTTTAACAAATGTGATGGATAAAGATAAAAGCACCATAAAAAGTGCAAGATTGAAAAAGCGTATGCGATTGTCTTTAATGAAGAATTTCATCATTAAGAACTCCCCCTAATTCAATTATATCATTGAAGTAATTGATATCATCATCTGTTTTTAAGTTCATTTACAACAGACATCACAACTAACTGTTTAGAAATCATGTTACACAAATTTAAAAAAGAGCTTAACCATAGCTCTTTTATATACTCATAAAGTATTATTGAATATACCAATTGATCTATAGTTCAGTGACAACTGAGACATAATCACTTGTTAAAGTAATTGATAAGTTACCATTTCTCATGCGTAGTTCATCTAAGAATGCTTTTTGATCAATCGATTGTTTGAGCTTAATCAAGTAAGTAAGCTCAAACATTGTTCCAAAATCAGTTGTCTTCACTTTTTGAAGTTGATAACTTGTTACAAATTTCTTAAAAACATCATCAAAAACATTTGAATAATTAATGTTTTCTGGTATGACTATGCGTAGTTTTGCATGTGTTGTAGTGTCTCGATCTAACTTTAAAAGATGAAGAACTCCTAAAATAATAGAGATAAAAGCCGTAATCATAATAGATATACCAACTAACCCCATAGCTGAAGATAACGCAATGCCTACAGTACTTAAAATATATGTGATATCTCTAGAATCTGCAATGGCAGTTCTAAACCGAACAAGTGTAAAAACACCTGCTAAACTAACAGCTCTCGATAAATTATCAGAAATTAATAGTACAATGATTGAAATGACTAAATGTAGTAAAAATAGTGT
>CAKMKF010000138.1 GCA_927439925.1 uncultured Acholeplasmataceae bacterium
AAAAAGCGCTTATTAAGCGCTTTTTTCATTTTACAAAGTCTTTAATTTTTATAATCATTTCTGTTTGGTCTATAACTAGACTAAATCTATCGGATTCAATAAGTCTCAAGTTGAATCTCCTTTAAAACAAGTTATAGTATAGCAATTAATAATACAGCAATAAAAGTTATAACGTTAACCGGACCCCAAACTATTCTTTCTGGTTTGCTAGGAGTGCTTAGGTTTAGAATTGAACCTAAAAAGAAGAATGCTACAACAAACCAAATACCGATAGAACCCAAAGCAGATGGTTGATTGCTGATGATATTTGATTCAATGGATACGATATATACAAAAAACCACAATATAGCAATTTGAATAAACGGTAAAAATCTCATATTTTTTGGAAGACTTCCAGGAAACTTTCCACCATTAGCGAATTTTCCTAAAGGCGCACCAAATGCTAACGCTAGTTGAAACAATGTCACAATCACAGAAATAATAATAAAATAGATTCCTAGTATATAAGTCATTTTTCTTTATGAAGCGTATCAAATGTCCACTTCAGACTCCTTTATCATTATTTTTGAAAAATGTATTATTTTTAGAGTGGTGAGTAATCCCATTCACTCTTAATTGTTTAATGGCGGAAGAGATGGGATTCGAACCCACGTACCCCTTATGAGGGTAACTGCATTTCGAGGGCAGCTCGTTATAACCACTTCGATACTCTTCCTTTTAGTCTAATTGAAGAATCCTTCGATATGACTAATAAATTCAGCTTTCGTTTTTGTCTGTGAAAGCTGTTTTCTAAGTGTTGATGCATGTTCAATTCCCTTTAAATACCAAGGACCATGACTTCTCATTTCTAGTATAGCGGTATGTTCACCTTTTAATTCCACTAAAGAAATTAAATGTTCTATCATCATGTTTTTAATCTCTTGATGTGTAGGTCTATCTAGGATTGTACCATCTTTTAAATAGGCATCAATTTCTCTAAAGATCCACGGATTTCCTAAGGCTGCTCTTCCAATCATGACTGCGTCACATTTCGTATACTCTAGCATTCTTTTCGCAGAAGGACCATCAACAACATCACCATTTCCGATGACTGGAATAGATACCGCTTCTTTAACTGCTTTAATTACATCTAAATCTGCTAGTCCACCATATCCTTGCGCACGAGTTCTTGCGTGAACGGTAATAGCACTCGCTCCTGCTTCTTCAATTCTTTTAGCAACTTCAACAGCATTAACTGTATTGTGGTCCCAACCACTTCTTATTTTTACAGTGACTGGTTTCTTCACTTTTTTGACAATCTCACTCACGATTTGATAAATCATATCAGGATTCTTCATGAGCGACGCACCAGCTTGTGCCTTAATGGCAACTTTCGGTACAGGACACCCCATATTGATATCAATGATATCGCAATTCGAATTTTTTTCGATATACATCGCCGCTTCTACCATCGTATTTAAATCAGAACCAAAGACCTGTTGAGCCATCGGTTTTTCAACATCCGTCATGTATAAAAGTTTGATCGTTTTTTCATTGTTATATAAAAGACCTTTGTCTGAAACCATCTCAGCGAAAACAAGACCAGCTCCATAAGTTCTTGATAAAATACGAAAAGGACTGTTCGATACGCCAGCCATTGGTGCAAGTATTATTTTATTTTCTATTTCTAAATTTCCTATTTTAAAAGACATCAAAATCACCCGATTCATTGTATCATAGACTTGAAGAACTTTCAATTATGCTACAATGTAGTGGTGAGGTAAAAAAGATGAAAGATTACGCAATTATTAGTTACGCTTATAACAAAACCATTAGAATATATGTTGCTTCATCAACTAATCTTGTTGAAGAAGCGAGAAGGATACATAACACATGGCCAACTGCTACTGCAGCTTTAGGTCGCTTTTTAACAGTGTCTGCGATGATGGGACTTATGTATAAGAAAGAAGAAAAACTGACTTTAAGAATTAAAGGTGATGGTCCAATTGGAATGATGCTTGTTGAAGCGAATTCTAAAGGAGAGGTTAGAGGAGAAATTCAAAACCCAAAAGTTTATCTTAAATATGAAGATGGTCCCAAAAAAGGAAAGCTCAATGTTGGTGCTGCGGTTGGGAATGGATTCTTACATGTTACTAAAGATTTATTAATGAAGGATTATTTCACATCATCATCAGAACTTCAAACAGGAGAGATCGGTGATGACTTCACTTACTACTTCGCTCTATCAGAACAAATTCCATCATCAGTTGGTGTTGGTGTCTTAGTCAATACAGATCAAACAGTACTTGCGAGTGGTGGTTACATCTTACAAGTCATGCCAGAATGTAAGGAAGAAACTATAAGCACTGTTGAAAATATAATTAGAACAATACCACCAATGAGTACACTCATTCAAGAAGGAAAAACACCGGAAGAAATATTGAATATATTGGCTCAGGGAACTGAACAAATATTAAAGAAATCAGATATTAGCTATACCTGCAATTGTTCTAAAGATGGCTTTATCAAGTCTTTATCTGCTTTAGATGAAAACACTCTTCATGAGATTATTCATGAGGATGGACAAGCTGAAATTGAGTGTCATTTTTGTGGAAAGAAATACTTATTCTCTAAGGAAGAGTTAAAACAAATTCAAATCAATCGAAAGAAAAAATAGAGTCCTAGATTTTGAATATAAATAATTATACACGAAAAATAACAGCCCATTTCTATATGAGATGGGCTGTTTAATTTAATTAATTTTAAAGTGTAATTCCTGGAAACATTAACTTTTTCTTTACTTCAGTATATCCATAGGATTCATAGAGTGCGACAGCTCTTTTACTTAATTTCCATACCTCAAGTTGTGATATGTTGACTCCGACTGATATGAAGTAATTAAAAATGTAATTCATTATAATTTTTGATATCCCTTTTCCACGAAATTCAGGCAAGACATACATCGTTTCAATATAACCAATTCCGTTTTTCAGATAAATTGTGCAACCACCACAGATCTGACCACTTACTTTTAAATAGGTGCTTAAAAATTGATCGTTTTTACCTTGTTCATTAAACTCTTCAATATCAAGTGGTGATACAAATATCTTGTTATATATTTCAGTATACTGATCGATTTCTTCATTTGATTTTATATTCAATTTTGAAACCTTAAAATCATTTGGTAATGTATACTTAAAGTCTACAGGGAGATTTGCTTCCATCACGATACTGTAGTCTTCATGAAAACCATTTTGAATGTAAAAATTCATTTTGTCTATATCATATCCAAATCCAGAATATATCCTTGCATTTAAATCCATTCTTTCATTGCGAATATTGATTGCTCTAGTATAGACTTTGTTAAATAGTTTTTGCCTAACTTTGTCATGCAAATCTGTACCCAGATTTCCTTCTACTATAACATCTATAAATATAAGAAAGGGTATATCTATGATTTGCATTTGATTAAGATTTGGATATACAAATGAACTTCCTAGATAAGTGTCATCCTGACTAAATGCTAAAAAAATGTTTTCTTTACTATTTCCATATAGATCACTATTTGGATTTTTAATCACAATTTCCATGTACATCTCCCTTTTATTTAATGCTTCATTTTCATACATAGAAAAAGCATTCTTCAATTGCACCGAATGCTTATCTATTTTTTAAAATCTATATGTTCCTACAAATCCCCACTCATAATTCTATCCGTTAAATCTGAAGTGATTTGTTGATAGAATTTCGCATC
>CAKMKF010000139.1 GCA_927439925.1 uncultured Acholeplasmataceae bacterium
CCAATACGAATGGACAAATCATTTTAAATCCAGCAAAAAAAGAAGTTCAGCAGTTTATTATTGACTCTATGGTTGAACTCGCAAGCAATTATGAAATCGATGGAATTCATTTTGATGATTATTTCTATCCATATGCAGGTCTTGATGAAACAAGAAATGATTTAGCAGATTTTGAAATAAGAGAAGACAAATCACATACACTAGGTGACTTTAGAAGACAAAATGTTACTGACGTGATTAAAGGTGTTCATGAAGCACTTAAAAATTCAAATCCTTTAATTCGTTTTGGAGTGAGTCCATTTGGAATATGGAAAAATATCGCAAATGATCCAAAGGGATCTAACACAGACCCTAGATGTTCACAAAGTTATGACAATCAATACGCGGATGCGTATTTATGGGTGAAAGAAGAATATATCGATTATATCGTTCCTCAAATCTATTGGGAATTTGGTCATCCAATCGCGCCATTCGCTGATATTTTGGAATGGTGGGTAAACTTACTTAAAGATTCAAAGGTTGATTTATATATTGGTCACGGTGCTTACCGCTTAGGTAACGAAGGTGAATTTGAAAATACACACGAAATCACCAACCAATTGAAATATGCCAATCAATACAAAGAAGTCAAAGGCAATGTGTTTTTCACTTATAAAACATTTATCAATCAAGATAAATCTTTATTGGGTATGAAAGAATTAAAAAAATTACTTACAAGGCGGGAATTAGATGAAAAAATTTAAACTACTATTTATTATATTATTAGGTGTAATGGGGCTCTTTCTTTATCAAGCACAAAGTGTTGATGCGAGTTCACCATTAATACCTTTAACAAGAGATGGATCGAGTGTTTATCACTATAACACCTCAGATCCAGTTATGATTCCACAAACATACGCTGAACAAACTCATGAATTTAGAGGAGTTTGGGTGGCTACAGTTTTCAGTTTGAATATGCCACTTCACACCAGTGAAGTTCAATATAAAGCTGCTTATGATGAACTACTTGACCGTGTACTTGCTAAAAACATGAACGCGATTTTATTCCAAGTTAGACCACAAAATGATGCATTCTATCAATCGGATTATGCAGAGTTTTCGAAATGGTTAACTGGTACTGAAGGTGTGGACCCAGGTTGGGATGTCATGGAGTATTTAGTAACACGCGCTCATGAAAGAGGAGTAGAATTTCACGCATGGTTAAATCCTTATCGTGTTGGAAATTCATCAATGACTAAAACCAATTATATCAATACACTTCATGAAGGAAATTTCGCATCTTTAAATCCCGATTTAGTGGTAGCTGGTAATCCCGATGGAAATGGTTTATATCCTTATATCCTAAATCCTGGTGAGCCATTGGTTAAAGAATATATTCGTAATGTTGTTAAAGAATTAGTAACCTTGTATGATGTCGATGGAATCCATTTCGATGATTACTTTTACCCATATTCTGGAATCAGTTCAGATACAACCACTTATGATACTTATAAGCTTCCTGGTCAAATTTTAGCTGACTGGAGAAGAGAAAACGTTAACGATGTAATTGAAGGCGTTAAAAATGATGTAGATTTACACAATACAACAAATAGTAAAGATGTGAGATTTGGAGTTTCGCCATTTGGTATTTGGGCAGGTAAAAATACAATGCCTGATGGATCCAATACTGGCGCGACTGGACAATCTTATGTCAGTCAATACGCAGATAGTAAAAAATGGGTTGAACAAGGTTGGGTACATTACATCAACCCTCAAATCTATTGGAATTTCAAGCATTCTACAGCACCTTACGCGGATGTTGTCGATTGGTGGGCAAGTGTAGTTAGAGGAACTGATGTCGATTTATTAATCGGACATTCCATTGCGAATGCTTCTGGTTGGTTATCTGATGAAATCGCCACTCAATTAAAATACAATCAAAAACATCCTGAAATAAAAGGCTCTGTCATGTATTCTGCAGCATTTTTAACAGGAACGAATATGAATACAGTTGTAAATAGCTATTGGGAAACTACGACTCTAGGTACGTGGGCTACTAGTAATGTGGAGGGTCCTACGTATTCACTTGATGGAACTTATTCAAATGGAGCGTATAGAAGTGATGTTACAGTAACCTTAACATCTACAGATCAAGCTTATTATAAGATTGGTGCGGGTGATTGGACTATTTATACAGCACCTGTTGTATTAAGTCACCAAGGTACTGAAACATTTTATATGAAAGCTATAAATAATTTATTTGAAGAATCTTTAGTATCAGCAGTAGATGTGACGATTACTAGAGTGAATAATGTATTACCAGTCATTACAGTTAACGGCACACAAATAGGATCTAGCTATGTTTTAGGTTCTACTGTTACAGTGACTTCGTCATCGAATACGATTTGGATGGCAGTTAATAAAGGCTCTGTTGGGCCATGGGTTGAATATACTGAACCACTTGTATTAAATGAAACAGGATCATACTTTATTCGAACCAAGACTATTGATTCATTAGGTATAGAGTCTGCTGAAGTGACGAGATCTGTTTCAGTAGTTGCTGAAACATATCCAAACCCTACAATTAATGTTGTAGGAGTAGGAAGCGATCCTTACTACCAAGAAGCCGATTTCTCAATATCATCATCTGCACCGAGCTATTCTTATAAAATTAATGATGGTGATTGGATTATTTATACTGGAGTTGTATCGTTAACAGCAGATGGTACTTATGTTATTTCTTACCGGAATAATGATGGTGCATCGAATGTTTTAACAAAAACCATTTATATTGATAATGAAGCACCACTTGATCCTACAGTTACAGTAACTGGAGAATATGATGGTTGGTATTATTTAGAAGAAACCACACTTGAATTAGAACCTAGTGATGTTAGTGATACGATTATGTACCGCGTTCATAACGGTTCATCATGGACATCTTGGGCTGAATATACTGAAGCACTAGAGTTTATTATCAATTCGACTTATACAGTTGAGTATTATGCCAAAGATCAGGCAGGTAATGTTTCAGAAACACTTGATCAAAGAATAAGACTCAATATGCCAATCTCTGAAGATAATCTATATGTTATTCGTGATGGAGAAATCGTTAATTATTATAATACGAGTAATCCAATCCTACTGCCTACTACTTATACTGAAAAAACAGAAGAGATTAGAGCGGTTTGGGTGGCTACTGTCGCGAATATCGATATACCGCTTCATACATCTGAAGCTGATTACAAGAGTAGAATTATCGTGATGTTGGATCGCTTGGAAGCGAATAACTTTAATACGATGTTTTTCCAAGTTAGACCAATGAATGACGCATTCTATGAATCTGATTACGCACCTTTCTCTAGATACCTAACTGGTATTGAAGGACAAGACCCAGGTTGGGATGTTTTAGAATTTATTATTACTGAAGCACATAAGAGAGGTATTGAATTCCATGCTTGGTTAAATCCTTATCGAGTATCAAATAATGGGGATTTAAGTAAAGCTGAGCAATTATCATTACTGCATGACGATAACTTTGCTAAGCAGAATCCAAATCTAGTGTTAGAAGATTTAGGTGGAAAATTGATATTGAATCCTGGTGAAAATCAGGTTAGAAGTTACATTTCAAACGTGATTCAAGAATTAATGTCTAAATATGATGTAGATGGTATTCATTTTGATGATTATTTCTATAGCTATTCAGGTATGAATGATAGCCAAGATGCCGTAACTTATAACAATACAAAAGATACTGACCAATCACTTGATGATTGGAGAAGAAATAATATTGATATGTTAATGGAAGATTTATTCTATATCATTGAAACATGGAATACGACTCAAGATAAAAACGTCAAGTTTGGTATTAGTCCATTTGGAATATGGATGTCAGGTGGTCCTGAGGGATCAAACACATCACCTTATGCGCTACAAAGCTATGAGGATCAATACGCTGATAGTAAGAAATGGGTAGAAAACGGATGGGTTCATTATATCCTTCCACAGCTTTACTGGCAATTTGATCACTCAGCTGCACCATTCGCTGATTTAGTGGATTGGTGGTCTGATTTAACTGCTGCGAATAATGTTGACTTAATTATTGGTCAAGGATTCTACAGATTTACAGATGGTTCATGGGAAGATGAAAATGAGTTGATTGAGCAAATCAGATATATTTCTACAAAAGAAAGTGTAGTCGGTGTCGCATTCTTCTCGTATAAAACATTAAATAATCCAAATGAAAAAGTTCAAAACACATTGGAAAGATTAAATAATATTTATTGGACTGAATATGTAACCTTCCCTTGGGTTAGTGATGTAGAAAAAGAAGAAGAACCAATCACTTGTCCTATAGGTCAAATACTAGTAGATGATGTATGTGTCGATGAACCTATAGAATGTAGTCCAGGATATGAGTTAATTGACGGGGAATGTGTCTTAATTCCTGTAGTTGTAGAATGTGAGGAAGGCTATGAACTTCTTGATGGTGAATGTGTACTTATTGAAGTTCCTGAAGAAGGACTTTCAACACCTGTTGTTGTAGCGATTGCTGCAGGAACGTCCTTAGTACTATTAGGGGTAATTGCACTCATTGTTAAAAAGTTAGTCTTAAGAGTCTAATGTATAAAAATATAAAAGAATTATTAGAAACTGGTGTTAGTCAAGGATTTTTCCCAGGTGCATCATGGTGTGTCGTTCATGGGAATGGAGAAGTTTATTGTGATTTCGTTGGATTCAAGAGTTTAGTGCCTGAGAAGGTATTAAACTCAGGCAATGAAATCTACGATGTCGCATCCCTTACGAAAGTCATTAGTACGACAACGATGATTATGAATCTCATTGAAAATGAAAAACTCACTTTAGATACGAAGATTTATACAGTACTACCTAGATTCAAACATCATGATATTGATGTCTATCACCTACTAACTCATTGTTCAGGATTACCTGCTGATATATCCAGAGCTTCTAAACTGAAGGATAAGGAAGAAGTGTTAAACCGAATTTATGAAATGGAGTTAATCTATCCAACTGGTGACAATATTGTTTATTCAGATGTAGGATTCATCCTTTTAGGTCAAATAATTGAAAAGATCACGCATATGAGTCTTCATGATTACGCAAACATTATGATCTTTAGACCGCTTGAAATGAATGATACATCCTATCATCCGAATCAAGAAAGATGTGCTCCTACAGAGTTTAGAGAAGATGAAGTTTTTACAGGAATGCTTCAAGGGTTAGTTCATGATGAAAAAGCTTTCGCTTTAGGAGGAGAAGCAGGACATGCTGGCTTATTCTCAACAGCAAAAGATATTTCAAAATTTATATTATCAATTTTGCAAAACAACTTTGTATTAAACACTAAATATCTAAATGAACTCTTCTTATTAAGAGAAGAAAAATTAAGTCTTAAAGGAGATATTTTAACGAGAGCACTTGGATGGGATAAACCTCAAAAAGGTAGTTCTGCAGGAGATTTGATATCGGTAAAAGATTCTATTATTCACACAGGATTTACAGGATGTAATATGTTTATTGACAAGAAGAATCAACTTGGGTTTGTAATGCTGAGTAATGCAGTGCATCCCAAAAGAAATATGAATCAAATTATACAATTTAGAAACAAGATTGGAAATATGATTTTTAAGGAATGGGAGGAAAATCATGATGCTTAAAAAGATATTAGGATTGATTGTTATTGGGGTGGTTTCTATTGGCCTAGTAGCCTGTGGTGGAGATCCAGTTACAATTGATATTGAGGATTTCGATGTGGATATGGTAGAAGGTGATACCTATCAAATTGACTTCTTCACAAATGATACTTCAGGACTAGATTTTGAATCTAGTAATGAAGCAATACTTACAGTGGACGCAAATGGATTAGTAACTGCAGTTGCTGAAGGTGAAACAACTGTTATTGTGACTTCAAAAGAAGACCCAGAAGTTAAAGTCACGATCACAATTAATGTAAGTAAAAACTATATATTAACCACACCCGAAACTTCTGTAACATTAAAATTTGGAGAAACGAAAGAAGTCTTGTACACATCCAATGATGATGTAACATTCACTTCAGCAAACAGTGACGTATTTACAGTTGATAATGATGGTTTAATTACTGCTGTGGCAGAAGGTACCGCAAACTTAACAATTCAATCGGTAAATGATTCAAGTTTATCCGTAGTGATTGCAGTCAATGTAAGAAAAATCGTTACATTAGAAACTGATAATACTGAAGAGTCACTTTGGATTGGAAGTACAGTACAGTTAAGTTATGAGAGTAATGCAGATGTTACTTACGAGACTGAAGATGAATTAATAGCAACCGTAGATGCTACAGGTTTAGTTACCGCAGTTGGTGTTGGTGAAGCTATATTAACGATTCGTTCAAGTTATGATATAGAAGTTTTCGAAGAGGTTTTGATAAAGGTCTATGACCTTACTCAATCGATTACGATTACTGGTGATGCTAAAGTCAATGTTGGTTCTGAAAAATCACTTTCAATTGATGTTTCACCAGAACTTGCATATTCATTCGTGACTTGGGCAAGTGATGATGAAAGTGTTGTTACAATCGATGAAAATGGCTTGATTAACGCAATTCAACCAGGTAATGTAGTGATTACTGCAACATCACTTTATGATAATTTAATCATTGATACTTTTGAATTAGAAGTAATCAATTATGTGTTAGTTGATGAAACTAAGGTTGCTAGTGATACAGTAACTTACATGGATTTTGAATTTGAATATGGCATCAATTTATTCGCATCCATTAATGATGCGTTAGGTGTTGCAACAGAACATGCAACTATTCTTGTATACCCTGGAACTTATGTAGGAAACCTTACTTTAGATATTGATCACTTATCATTAGAAACAGTAACAACTGCAACAATCAATGGTATCGTGGAAATTCAAAGTGACTTTGTTACAATCGATGGATTCAGCTTTATTAACAATTCAAAGGTATTCTCGAATACTGAAGTTGAATCTTTTACATTTATCAATAATCAAGCAATTGATTTAACACTTGCTGATGATGCATTCCTTCATATTAAAAAGGCAACCACAGTTACTATTTCTTCAAATACAATAACGAATTTAAATCAAGACGCTATTATTGTCGAAGATTATTTAGGTGGAACAATACTTGTTGAGAAGAATGTAATCACAAATGTACATCAAGCAATTATCGTTTCTGCAGTTTCAGAATATGAGGAAAACACAGAAATTAAGGTTTCTAGAAATGATATTGACAATGCATCAATTGGTATCGAAATAAGTACACAGTATACTGGTGTTGAAACAGATATATTAGCGTATGCAAGATTTAATTCAGTTGTCAATTCAACTGTAGCAGCAGCTAAGGGTGAAACCAATTCAACTGTAGACTTTACGCTGAATTACTGGGGTGGAGATGAGATCAACCCTCTACTATTTCCTAATATCGATGCATACTATTTGAGAGGCACATATCAAGCGAAAGAAGATATTATAACAGAGGCTAAATTTAGAGCAGACCTACCTGTAACATTTGTTATTACAAACCCAATATCTGATATCGTTTTAGGAGACTTATATACACTTCAATATGATGTTCTACCTATGGAACTAGATACGGATAAGGTTAGATGGATTACAGGAGATCCTGAAATCATGCTAGTGAACACCATATCAGGTGCATTAAACCCATTGAAGAGTGGTGTTGTTACATTAACGCTAAGATCATCTATAGATATCAACATCAAAGTTACAACAACAATTACTGTAACAACAACTCCAGGTATTGAATTGATACCTACACATCAAACCAATGATTTAATTGTTGGAGATTCATTTACATTAGATGCTGCACCATATCCGTTTGATATCGCAGATGCTGATGTATCTTATATATCATCTAATCCATTGATTGCAACGATTGATGCATTAGGTTTAGTCACAACACTAGCAGAAGGCGATGTTACATTTACAGCAACACTCGTTGACGATCCAGGTGTTCAAACAAGTTATACAATTAGTGTTTATTCTGCACTTGATCAAAACAATCTTCTAGACTTACTTACAAGTTATCAAGTTGCTTATTCAAATGAACGTTCTTGGCTACAATATGGAACAAGTTTTAACTATACAGAAGTTCGATATGATAGTGTATCTAAATACTTATTCCAAAATATCGATGTTAACTTATCAAAGATGTTACCAATAAGTGCTGGAATTCGTCCGGGTATTCTTAAACCAGACCATCCAGAAGGAATAACAACTTATAATCCTGAAAATGTTTACTGGGTAGTAGTTCACGAAACTGCGAACACATCCCCAGGTGCTGGCGCATTGTCACATGCTAACTATTTATGGAATGCTGCTCAAGCAGGAACTGAATTATGGGTTTCATGGCATTACACGATGGACGCTAGAGTGACTTATCAACACGTTCCTGAAAATGAAATCGCATATCATGCAGGTGATGGTTCATCACTACCAGGCACTTCACTCACCTATGAAGGTGGTGGTAATAGAAATGGTGTTGGTATTGAAATGTCAGTTGCTCAAGATGAAGATATGTATTTAACATTCCAAAGAACTGCTAAGCTTGCATCTGATATCTTAGTGCGTTATAACTTACCAAGATCACACATAAAATTCCATCAAGATTTCTCAGGTAAGTGGTGTCCACAAGGTATGCTTAGAGGCGGAATGGTACCAATCTTCCAAGCGATGGCTGATGCTGAATATGCAGTTAGACAAGCACAAGGTGATCGCACAATTTTATTCGAATCAAACAACCCAGAATATGTCGATCAAACTGGTAGAGTTATCCAAATGCCAGATCGTCCAATGACAGTTAGCTACACAGTTACTGTAACAGAAGATGGTATTTCAACATCTAGAACATTCTTTACTTATTTACCAGGAACAGTTCATTAATCGACTGAAACTGAAAAAAAAAATCACAATGTGGAAAAACGGTGCATTTGAGAGGTTATTATACCGTAGGTAATTGACAGCGCTTTCAATAGGATATAAAATACCTTACAAATGGAACCAAAAAATAGGAGGAAATGAATTGAAAAAATTAGTATTAGCATTATTACTTGGCTTTACTGTAGCACTAGGCTTTATGTCAAGTGCGCAAGCTGCTGAACACGAATTAGTTGATCTTTATCCATATGATCAAATCGCATGTCTAGAAGCAACTTCTTCATGTACACAGACCAAACTAGGTGACTCTAACTGGGATTTTGAATATTATGGTCATCGCTATCATATCGTTAGAGGTTCAGCAAGATATGTTACTGAATGGAATGATGACAACTCAGATGGATTTATTAGTGCATTAGAAATGACTACAATGTCATGGAATGCATTCGCATCTTTGATCATTAATGATACTGACGAATCTGTTGTATTAACTACAAACAACGTACGTACAGATTTAACAAGTGTTGTTCATAGAATGTATGCATACTTTGACGAAGCTGGCGATCTTCAAATGTTTGAAGACCATATTGGTACATACTACATCTTCAATGATGGTATCGATGCAACTCCAGCGAATGCAGATTGGAGATTAGCTACTGAAGCTGAAATTACTGCTTATGATGCTGCTGATCCAAAACCTGCTACAACAAGATTAACTCACATTAGAATGGCATTAGATTCAACAGATACTGATGGTTACGTCATTGAACCTATTAAGTATTTGACTTGGACAAATGCAGATGTTGATACAGCTGTTGACACTGACGTTAACAATTGGTCTACAATCATTCCTGGAAATCCTAACCACGTTACGATTCCTGCTGGTTGGACAATTGTGAGCTTTGGTACAAACGATAGAGGAACATTAAATACAAAGACTAGAGATTATATCTTCAGTTTACCAGAAGCAATGATCGACGATACAGTCGCTCCTATTGTTACTACTTATACTCCACAACCTGCTACATTTACTGGTTTAACTGCTCTTGATGATGATTTAGTCACTCCAGGCGTTAATATCGTTGTTGATTACAATGGAGAATTCGATTTAAGCAATACAGTATCTGCTGCATGGCTTAACATGTTTGATGTTGATGGTAACATTATCAATTCAACTGACAAACTTGATTTCGAAGTTGAAATTGCTCAAGATGATGTAGTACTAGAAACAATTTCGTTCACTTATGATTCAGGTACTGATGCATACACTGCAAGTGGTCCTGTGACATCTATTGACACAAGCGAATTTGGTGCAGCTTACAAAGCAACTTATAGAGTAGAAACTCCTGAAGAAGATGTAACAGAAGTTACTGCTGATATCGTTATTGGTGTTATGCCTCCTAAATATGCTGGCGTTGCTGACAGATATCATAATGAAGGTATGTTTATTGATGTACTAGAAGGCATTAGTGCTGATGATGGTTATGGAAATGATGTAACAGACACTATCGAAGTCACTCTACCTGCTGGATTTAATCAATATAACCCACTTCCAGGTGTTTATGAAATCGAATTATCATTTACTCACCATGTTCATTTTGATGGTGTACAATCAAATGTATTATTTAAAGATGTAACTACAGTTAACTTTAACGAAGTCACTTCATTAAATGCAGATATCGACATCAATGTTCATTCATCATTAGCTGTATTTACAGAAATCACTAACTTTACAACTGCAGGTTCTGGTTGGGGTTCAGTTATTGTAGTCGTGGCTGCTGATGGTACTATGAAGGAAAGATATGACAGATATAATTGGGAACATACTACATCAACTGGCACAGTTGTTGGAGATTTAGCATTATTTACTGCATGGCAAGCTGGTTTAACACTTGCAGAAGGTGAATTCATTCTTACTGCTCACGGTAGCGTTCATGCACCAGTATTAAGAGCTGCTAATCTAGCTTTTGGTGACTCAGTTGACTTAACAATTGGTTACCCAGACTTTGATTATGATATCGTTACTGATTCTTCATATACATTAACTGTTGATGATACAACTGCTCCAATGTTAGTTGTTGTTAATGGTAATTATCAAGTTGAAGCGAATGCTTACACAACTGTCAACCAAGCAATTCTTGCTAACGTTGTAGCATTTGATTACAATGACGGTTTTGATGATCTATCTATGTATGTTTCTAATAATGGCGGAATGACTTTAGTTCCTGGTACATATACTGTTGAAGTTACTGTTGAAGACCAAGCTGGTAACGCAGCTGTTGCATCATTCGATGTTACAGTTATCGCACCAAAACTTACTGAAGCAGAAGTACAAGCTTTACTAGATGCACAAACACTTACACAAGCAGAAGTACAAGCTTTAATTAATGCTAGTCAATTGACTGAAGCACAAGTTAACGCACTAATCGCTGCAGGTGTTTATACAGAAGCAGAAATTCAAGCAATGATCGATGATTCAATCGCTGCAATTCCTGAAACTGGTTGTGGATCTGCAATCAATGGTACAAGCGCATTATTCATTACATTCAGTTTAGTAATCGGAGCTGCGTTAGTATTCTTTATTAGAAAAAGAAGCTAAAATAAAGATTTAAGTATCAATTGCTTATGCAGTTGACGCTCTTCCTAATATGAGACAAGAACTATTAGTATTTGGCGGAGCATTCTTACGAATCAGTAAGAAACCACTCAATCATTATCAAACATCCTTGATATAAGAAAAGTGCCCGTGAGATAGCGGGCGCTTTGTCTTTAAGGATTTAACTGATATAATCAGTTACTTTTACTGAAAATAATTTTTCAATTATGAAAATACAAGGGTATAGGTATAAACTGACTATAGATTTATAGTATAATTAAAGTATACAAACAGGCAAAACATTTTTAGATCTAAATAAAGAAAAGAGGGTAAACAATGAAGAGAATCCTAGGATTTTTATTGATGTTCGCATTATTCTTCGGTTTGGCTGCATGTGGTGGCGATGATCCAATCGTTCCGACTGTAGATGATACGAAAACAGCATCAATTACTGGAACTACTCCAGCAACAGTCACTGTTGGTGATCAATTCGATCCACTAACAGGTGTGACGGCAACAGATACAGTAAGTGG
>CAKMKF010000140.1 GCA_927439925.1 uncultured Acholeplasmataceae bacterium
GAATCTTCATTATAGACATTTAATGTTTCATCGGTAGATGATACATATTTTCCATCTTCATCGTCAGATGCACTAAATACAGCAGAAGATGTTCCCTTAACAGAAGTAGCTAGAATTAAATGCCAACCGAATGATGATTTAACTTCATCAAGTGCTTCTTCAGTAATCACTGTTTGATATAAATCAAGATATGGGAATTTAGATGCGTCATCTTCAATATCTTCTAAAGTTGCGTGTAGTTCCATAGCTCTGTCGTAGAAGACAGGGTCAAGAACAGTTTGACCTGTAATGACATTTGAAGTGTTTGTAATTGCTGATGAAAGTGTTTCAAACTTCAAGTAGAAGCCTAATTGACGATATTCAGACCATAATTGTTCGATTTGATAATCGTATGGAGGTGTAACACTACCACGTAAGATACGTCCTGAATTGTTAAACTCAGTAGCAAGTGCAGTTAGACCTTCAGGTAATCCCTTATAGTCTCCGACCTTGTTATAAACAAGTTCGACAAGTTCAACTAAACCATCAAGAACTTGTGCAGCACCAGCAGCACCTAGATTATCAAGATATTCTTGAGGATCATCAGGTGAACCGTCGCCATTTGCATCCACATAGATTAATAAATGACTTACATTAATTGATTTAAAGTTATTGTATTGAAGTTCTGCAAGGTCTGCAAGTTTTTCATAGATTGTATAGTTTTCAGTACCATAATGACCTTCAATATCTTCCATGTATTGTCCTCTTAGTTCAGGATATACATATAATTGATTAACAGCTTCTGTATTGGTTGTTGAACCAAAAGCTAGAAGTAAGAACTTTTCTCTACCCATTGATGCTGGGAAACCAGAAGTAGCGAAGTTATCAGCTGAAAATTGGCTAATGATGTCTTCGAATTGTGTCTTATAATCTTCTAAATCTTCTTCTGAGACGGTATAGTCTTCACTAGCAAGTAAGAATTTATTAGATGCGATATCAAGTGCTAAGTTAATACCATAAGATTTTTCAAGTTTAGCGAAGAAATCTTCAACTAAAATTTCTTTTCCGTCGATATCAGCAATGACATCACCACTCTTATTCTTAGTAGATCCTTCATAACCATAGGATTGTTCATAGAAAATACGAACAACTTTGTCATAAATGTTTAATTCCATATCTTCATAAAGCTCATTGACTTTAGCTGAGATATAAGTAGAAGATAATTTAGTTTCAAATAGTTTTTCGAACACTTCAGCTTTAATATCTAAAGCTTCTTGTGAAGTTCCAAATACTTGTTTTTCTTCATCTTCAGCATCTTCAACTAAGATTCCGTCTTCTGAAGCTTTTTCATCAGATAGTTTAAATACTAAATAACGAGAGTTTCCAAATGTTTGTACACGTGATGAGAATGGTTTTTCTGTTGTTAAATCATCTGGGTCTGTCATTGAAGCTTCAGCAGTAAGTGTTGTATAGATGTGGCTTCTAAGTGATGTGTTTAGTTTAGTTAAGTCATCATAAGTCATTGTTGAACTAAATGTTGAACCCAATACACCGTTGATAGAACCATCTAATGCAACTTCAACTTGAGAAGCAGGATTTAAGATGTTATAGATATTAACGAATTCTGCTTTAACTTGTGCTGTTGTTAAAGCTTCATCAGCAAGACCTGAGTCTCTTGATGTAGAAATGACATATCTCTTGTAATAGTTTTCGAAATCTAGTACGCTAATTTGAGCACGGTCTTCAAGGTCAGCACCGAGCTTACCTAAAATGCCTAAATCTTCTAAAATCGTACGTACGTGACCAAAACCAGTTTGTGATAAATCATCTAAATCGATATAACCTGGGTTACCTTCTAAAATTCTAATATCAGGAATCTTGTACCAAAGACCTCTTGAGTCTGATTTGATACTTGCTTGATATAATGCAGCATTCGCTTCGTTTAAGTTAATAAAACGAACGATTAAAGCATCAACATCATAGCGACCTTCCATATTATTCTTGTAGTAAGTAACTAGATTTTGTTCAGAAATAAAGTTTGCATTGTCTTCATCAAGAACTTCATCATCTAAAATGTCTTTCGCATGTTGTCTTTGAGTGACTCTTAAGACATAACGTTCCATAAGTGATGGAATTGCAGAATATCCTTCATATGCTACTGGTAATGCGTTTAAGCTCGCCTTAACGGCTGCAATATCCACGCTATTATCTAAAAGGTATAGAGAGTCTACAAATTGCTCAATGTTTCTTGCAAATCTTTCAGGACTATCAGTATAAAGGTCTTCTAAGGAATCTTTATCTGCACTGCCATGGATTGCGTTGTTGATTGTGTCATCCAAGTAGTCATTTAGATCTTCGTCACCTTCAAGAATTAAAGTTTTAATTCCCTCAATTTGATCTTCAAAGATCGTTTCGTCAACCATTGTTGCTAAAATAGAAGCACCTTGTAAACGTAGTTGATCATATAATTCTTTTTCCGTTACAGTGATATCACCTAGGGTTAAATATGCATCATCTGTGATGTTACCATAAGGTGTTTTGTCGCTGCTCTTGCATGCAGCTAACGTAAGTACACTTGCTAATACTAGCACTAATACTGCAAGCTTCCTTAATGTTTTTATTTGATTCATGTTGTGTTCACTCCTTCAATGTATTTCATACAAGCATTTATAATATAGCATTTTTCAGGGGGTATTGCAACCACTTTCATTTTATTTGTTAATCTCACATATTTTCGTGATATCATAAAAGAAGGTGATCACAGTGGAAGTATTTGTAATGGCTTCTGGATCGAAGGGGAATATGACCTACTTAAAAGTAGGTGATATTAGAGTCTTCATCGATGCAGGAATTAGCTATCTAAAAATGAAGAATAAAATGCTTGAATATCAAGAGAATATATATGACATTAAAACGCTATTTATAACCCATGAACATCATGATCATATTACGGGTTTGAAAATGCTTTTAAAGAACGGTGGAATTGAAGATGTTTACCTGACTCAAGGTACATATGATAATCTTCCAGTAGATGTTGTTAAAATGTTTATCCATACACATATTATTTGTGCAGATATAGCGTTCGAATTAGGCGAGATCAAAGTCACGCCTTTTATGCTTTCTCATGATGCTGCTGAACCAGTAGGGTTTGTGATTGAAAATCATGTGAAAAAGATGGTTATCTTAACAGATTCTGGATATGTAGATCAAAGTTATTTTGAACTCTTAAGTGATGCTGATTTATACATATTAGAGGCCAATCATAATCCGTTCACTTTATTTCAATCAGCAAGACCATTTCTATTAAAGAAGAGAATAGTTGGTGAAAGGGGTCACCTTTCTAATGAAGATGCCGCTAGACTCATGAACAAATTGATTAAAAATAAGGTGAGTAAATGGGTGGTTGCACATATATCAGAGGATTGTAACTGTATTGAAGATATTGATATTGCGATTGTAAAAGAATTTGACGACCCTACAAAGGTTGAAGTATATTATGCTTCTCAAGAAGGTTTACCGGTGATTGTTTTATGATTAAGATTATCGTTGTTGGAAAATTAAACCAAAAGTATTTAGAGGAAGGTATTTTATATTATCAAAAACAAATCCCTTCAAAAGTGGAGTTTATCGAAGTACCCGATGAATCAACGATTCAAGGTGTAGATATCGAAGGAACCAAAATTTTAGCAAAAATCAAGGATTCTGATTATGTCATCAGTTTAGCTATTTTAGGTAAAATGATGGACAGTAATGAATTTAGTGAAATGCTTGATCAAGTCTCCACCTATCAACAAGGTGATTTAGTCTTTATCATTGGTGGATCTTATGGACTATCTAATGATGTGCTCAAAAGATCAAATAAGCAAATCTCTTTTTCTAAAATGACTTTCCCACATCAACTCATGCGTCTGATTTTAATGGAACAAATTTATAGAGGCTTTATGATACTAAAAAATCATCCTTATCACAAGTGAGGTACTATGAAATATATATTTTGGGATTTTAACGGAACTATTTTAGATGATGCTAAATTATGTTTTGACATCTTAAATGAAATGCTTGTCGAAGAAGAAAGACCTACAGTCACGTTTGAAGAGTATTTAATGATCTTCACATTTCCTGTTGAAGCATATTATGCGGAGGTCTATGATCTAAATAAAACCTCATTCAAGGTGCTCGCTCACAGGTTTATTAATCGCTATCAACCTAGAAGTTTAAACCTTTCACTTCATCAAGATGTAGTTGAAACGATTAAACACTTTGAGAATCTAGGTTATACCAATATCCTTTTATCGGCATCTGAAGAAAAGAACTTAGATCAGCAACTCAAACACTTCAATATTACTCACTTGTTTCAACATGTTTTAGGAACCTCTAATATATATGCTAAAAGTAAAGTCCAAGTTGGAAAAGACTTCATTGAAAAGCATCATATAGACACAAATCAAGCTGTCATGATTGGTGATACACTTCATGATGCAGAAGTAGCAAAAGAGCTCGGAATTGACATTATCCTTTTTACAAAAGGACATCAACATAAACAAAGACTGAAAAACTATAAAAATATAGATAGTTTTCACGAATTAATTGGTAAAATATAAATACAAGATACAAACGATTCAATTTAAAGGGAGATATTATGAAAAAAATCGCAATTTTAACATGTAGTAACGCAGGTTTAGACTATCTTGACTATCCAAAAGATATTAGAATTCTACGTTCAGTTATCCACTTTGGTACAGATGAGTCTTATGATGATTTTGTTGATATTGATGCGAAAACATTTTATGAAAGAATAGCTAACGATCCTAACGATATTCCAAAAACATCATATGTTTCACCAGGTAAAATGATTGAAATCTTTGAAGAACTTGAAAAAGAAGGGTATGAAGAAGCATTAGTGATTACGATTTCCTCTCAACTTTCAGGACTTTTTGAAGCAATAAAGAGAGTAGCAACTGAAGTGAAAATCAAGGTAACAACATTCGATTCTAAAACGTTAGCTTATGGTGAAGCTTATATGGTATTGGAAGCACACCGCATGGTGGAAAAAGGTATGTCAGTTAAAGATATCGTCGCTCATCTAGAAACGATTAGAGATAATGATACAATCTATTTCGCAGTGGATACATTGCTTTATCTAGTTAAAAACGGCCGTCTATCTAAGCTTCAAGGTACACTTGGGACAATGCTACAATTAAAACCATTACTCGTTTTAGGAGATGATGGAAAGGTTGCGTCTCTTGAAAAGATTAGAACGACAAATAAAGCACAGCATCGTGTTTTAGAGAAATATATTGAAGAAACAAAAGATTTAAACGTGTTAACATTTATTTCACATGCTCATAATGAGCAAGCGGCTGAATGGTTTAAATCTGAAATTCAAAAAGTTTATCCAAATAGAGATGTGATTGTTGCACCACTGACTCCAGTAGTAGGAGCACATACAGGTCCTAAGGGTATCGGTGTAGGATTTATTAAGTTATAAATGATTAGGATGCACAAACTTGTGTATCCTATATTTTTTAAGTGTTATAATTATAATCAAAGAGGAGATGAAATCATGAAAAAATTTATGACAGAATTTAAAGGATTCATTATGAAGGGGAATGTATTAAATCTAGCTGTAGCTGTCATTATTGGTACTGCGTTTGGTAAGATTATAGCAAGTCTTGTTAAAGACATTATTATGCCAGTTATTAGTTTAATCTTAGGTGGTGAAGGTTTTGATAATTATAAGTACGTAATCACTGAAGCTAACGTAGATGCTGGAATTGTAGAAAATGCAATTTATTATGGATTATTCATTCAAAATATTATTGATTTTGTTATCGTAGCCTTTGTCGTATTCTTAATAGTCAAACTATTTAATAAGGCATCTGAACTAGCAAATCAAAAACAACTTAGAGAAGCAGCAATTGCTAAAGAAATAGAAGCCAAAAAAGCGGCTGAACTAGCAGCTATTGAAGCGAAAAAACCTAAAATTGAAGATTTACTTACAGATATCAAACTTTTATTAGAAAAAAACCTTAAAGCATAAGTATATATATTTTAAACAGAAAAGCATATGAATAAAGAGTATGCTTTTTCTTTTTAGAAAAAACATTTACAAATTTTACCAAATTATATATAATATAAATGTTCGTTTATCAAAAAATCCATAATGAAATGAGGAATGTTCTATGAAAAACACTATTAAAGGTTCAACCCAAAGAATGAAGGAGGGCATTTTTGTCATTTAACCCTCCAAATAAAATTACGGAGGAATTATGGAAGAAATACGTTTAAAAAACGTCTCTTTGAATAGAGAGAGACAAGAAGAAGCAAAATTGTTTTACCCACTTGAAATCGCACGAGTAGTCAATCAACAAAAAGACAAATACACACTCGATTTCAATGGAGAATTAATCAATGCTTGTGTATCAGGAAAAATGATGTATCAAGCAAAAGATGTTATGGATTTTCCATCAGTTGGCGATTATGTCATGATTGGTAATGATCAAGATACAAAAATCATCCACCATATTTTAAAAAGAAAAAGCATCTTAGAAAGAAAGTCAGCAGGAAAAAATACAAATGCACAGGTTATAGCAACCAATATTGATTATATTTTAATCTGTATGTCATTAAATGAGAATTTTAATTTAAGAAGGTTGGAAAGATATCTATCCATCTCTTGGATTAGTGGAGCAATTCCAGTGGTTGTGCTTACAAAGTATGACTTATATGATCCATCGAGTCAAAAACTAGAGATGGTCTATAGGATATCATCAGGAGCAGATGTTATAGTAACATCTGAAATAACAGAACCAATGTATAAGGAACTTGAAGATATTATTTTTGAAGGTAAAACCTATGCATTGATTGGATCATCTGGTGTAGGCAAGTCAACGATCATCAATCACTTAATTGGTAAAAAGGTTACAGAGACTAAAGAAATAGGCTACTTAGATAGAGGAAGACATATTACAACATCTAGAGAACTCTATGAGACCAAAGACCACGCATATATCATTGATACACCAGGTATGAGAGAACTACAGCTAGATGATGTCGATTTAGATCAAACCTTTCAGGATATTGAAAACTATAGTAAACTTTGCAAATTTAGTAATTGTACACATCATCAAGAACCTGGCTGTCATGTTAGAGAAGCGATAAGAAGCGGATTGTTATCAGAAGAAAGGTTGAAGAATTACAAGACCTTGCTGAGAGAGTTTGAGTATCAGCAAAAAAGATTGAAACAAAAAGAAAGAAAAATAATGAAGGCAACTAGAATGAATAGATAATCCCTAAAGGGTAGAGCAATCTATCCTTTTTTCATTAAAAAAAAGAAAACCCTTATCCAACGGGGGGGATGGATAAGGGTTTTAAACACATTACTATCTATTTTTTACGATAGATAGAAAGTATTCATGTAGGTAAGTGCTATCTGTCAATTCCGGGTGGAATGCAGTAGCAAGTTGGTTATTTTCTCTAGCAGCAACAATTCTATCATTTACAACCGATAGAACTTCTACACCAGGACCAACCTTTGATATATAAGGTGCTCGAATAAAGGTCATTGGAATTTCTTTTTCACCAAATAAAGCATTTGTGAAAAAGCTTCCTAATTGTCTTCCATAAGCATTTCGTTCAACTTCGATATCCATGGTCTGAAAATGAATATGTGAATCATTTGTTAATTTTTTCGCGAGTAAGATCATGCCAGCACAAGTTCCCAATACAGGAAGTCCTCCCTGTATTAAATCTTGTAAAGGCTTAAAAAGATTGAGATCATGAAGTAACTTACCCATGGCTGTTGATTCACCACCAGGTAGAATCAATCCATCCATCCCCTTTTTTAAATCTCTTAATTGTCTAATTTCAAAGGTTTTTACACCAAGCTTTTCTAAAATGTGCTTATGTTCAATGAACGCGCCTTGGACTGCAAGGATGCCGATCGTTATCATTATTTGCCTCGTTCAGCCATTAAGAGTTCAATTTCAGATTCGTTGATACCAACCATAGCTTCGCCTAAATCTTCAGAAATTTCAGCTAAAATCTTTGGATCATTGAAGTTCGTTACTGCCTTAACAATCGCTTCAGCTCTCTTTGCAGGATTACCTGACTTAAATATTCCTGAGCCGACGAAAACACCTTCTGCGCCTAACTGCATCATTAATGCAGCGTCTGCAGGAGTCGCTATTCCACCAGCTGCGAAATTAACGACTGGAAGTTTTCCATTTTCATGAACATAACGAATTAAATCTAATGATACTCCCATTTGTTTTTGCAAGACGAAGAGTTCATCATCACGAAGTGATTGAATGGTTCTAATTTCTTTTTGGATTGCGCGCATGTGTCTAACAGCTTGGATGACATCACCAGTACCAGGTTCACCTTTGGTTCTAATCATTGCTGCACCTTCTGAAATTCTACGAAGTGCTTCACCTAAATCTTTCGCCCCGCAAACGAATGGAACGTTAAATTTTGTTTTTTCAATATGATACATATCGTCAGCTGGTGATAAGACTTCACTTTCATCAATATAATCAATTTCTATTGCTTCTAGAATTTGAGCTTCAACGAAATGACCAATTCTGACTTTCGCCATAACGGGGATAGATACTGCAGCTTGAATTTCTTTAATCATTTTAGGGTCACTCATGCGAGAAACTCCACCAACAGCACGAATGTCTGCAGGTATTCTTTCTAATGCCATGACTGCAACTGCACCAGCAGCTTCAGCAATTCTTGCTTGAGCAGGATTACATACATCCATGATGACTCCACCCTTAAGCATTTGAGCAAGTTCTTTATTTAATTTATATCTTTGGTTTTGCATATGATATGCCTCCTTGAATTCTTTTCATGAATAGTATATACTTATAACTGGTATAGGTAAATATTCAGATTAGAAAAAAATGAGCATACCAGATAGGTGAGTCTATGGAAAGTGTTAAAAAGCCAATCTATGTAGAGTTATATGAACAATTTAAGAGCATGATCGTTGAAGGCAAATATGAAGAAGATCAAAAACTACCTTCAAAAAGAAAGCTTTCAGCCGATTTAAAAATCAGTCCTTTAACCGTAGAAGCTGCTTATCAGCAATTGATAGCTGAAGGATATGTATATTCCATAGAAAAAAGTGGTTACTTCGTCTCTAAGAGAGTCGAAGTCATTTTAGGTGTTAAAGAGTCGAAGGTAAAGATTGAACATCATCAAAAAGATAAGAAAGATGATTATCTCTATGAGTTCAACACAAATGTAGTGGATACCTCATTATTTCCTAACTCAACATGGGCTAAGTTATCTAGAGAAGTTTTATCTGAAAATCATCATGAAATGCTAAATATAACACATCCAGAAGGAATGAGCGAGTTAAGAGTTGAAATTGCTAGATATTTAGAACTCTATAGAGGGATGCACGTTGACCCTTCTCAAATCATTATCGGATCAGGGAGTTCATCACTGATTGGATTATTGGTTGAGATATTAGGCAGAAAAGAAAGTTACGCTATGGAGAATCCTGGGTATTCAAAGATATATCATTTATTTAAGGGAAATGATGTTCATTTATCTTTAATTGGTTTAGATGAAATGGGGATTCGTGTTGATAAATTGATTGAGTCAAATGCCAATATTGTTCATATCACACCATCTCATCAATTTCCAACAGGAGTTGTGATGCCAATTCAAAGAAGAAATGAATTGTTAAACTGGGCTAATGAGAAAGATAACCGTTATATTATTGAAGATGACTATGATTCAGAGTTTAGATTTCAAGGTAAACCAATTCCAGCACTTCAAGGATTAGACTATAACGATAAAGTCATTTATATGAATACCTTTACGAAAACATTAGCACCGTCGTTTAGAATGGGCTATATGGTACTACCTAGACAACTAATATCTATTTATAATAAAATCAAAGGCTATCACGGATGTACGGTACCAAACTTTGAACAATATATTATGTATAAGTTCATGAAGGGTGGCTATTTTGAACGTCATGTGAATCGGATGAAGAATCATTATCGCCAAAAGATAGAGCTCATTATAAAGATTGTGGATAAATATCCGAAAATTAAGATGAAAGGCTATGAGTCAGGCTTACATTTTTTAATGGAAGTTGATTCAAATATTTCGGAAGAAAATATGATTTCAGATGCAAGAAGCAATAAGATTAGAGTCACTGGATTAACTTCGTATATTCAAGAGGATTCTATAAATATAAATAAAGCACTGGTTATTGGTTATTCAGGAATCAGTATAGATAAACTAGAACAGGCAATGAATTTGCTAATACAAAGCATTCTCAATTAAGCATAAGAATTATAAAATGAAAGATTGTGCAGAATAATAACACAGTATTTTTGGTTTTTACTGTGTTTTTCATATTATTTTCATGTTCAAAGGATGTCTTTTTTAATGTATAATAAAAACTAGGAATGCAATTAAAAATTAAATCATAAATGAAGAATAACGAGGTCAGTATGAAAAAAATCGTTTTAGGAATCTTACTATTTCTAGTTTTATTTATTGCAAGCGTTGGTATTCAATTTGGAATCAATATGGGAATTGATCCACTACCAAGCAGACCAGTAGAATCCATAAATTCAGGCGGTGGAGATCGCCTTCTTTACTATTATTATTTGGATGAAATCGGTGAACCTCTTCCTGAAGGAATAGCTCTTTCTGAATCATTCGTAAATAGTGAACTCGAAGGAACATTTGAATATGTCAATGGAAGATATGACGTATCTGATTTTAGAGTCAATGCGTTAGTTCGTCTATATCTAAGCTTTAAAGATGTTCTTCCTTTAAGTGCCAAAGAAGATATTAAAGAAGTACTACTTAATTTTAAATATTGGATGGACCAAGGTGGAGAGGATTCCATGTGTTTCTGGTCAGAAAACCATCAAATCCTATTTTCTGTTGAAGAATATTTAGTTGGGCAAGAATTTCCTGATGAAATATTTTCTGTAGATGGAAAAACTGGAGAAGAACATATGGATATGGCTGCCAATAGAATTGAAGCCTGGATGTCTCAACGCTTTACCTACGGTTTTACTGAATGGTATTCAAATAACTATTATCCAGAAGATATATCTCCAATGGCAAACTTTATTCAATTTTCTAATGACCCAGAAATGGTGAATCGAATGAAGATGATTATGGATCTTCTATGGTTTGATATGGCTTCTCAAAGCTTTAAATATGAAGGGCTCGACCCAAGTGGCGCACCAAGAACATATTATATCTTTAACTCAAGTAGTGGTAGAGCATATTCTGATAATAGAATGAGCGATGATACTGGAAATCGGATGCGTAATTTCATTGATTTCGTGATTCAACCAGAAGAAACTAAAGATTTTGAAAATAGTTGGGCTACATCAGCCAATGGATTCTTTAATTGTTTCAGACAAATGATGGAAGCCTTAAATGGTAATAACGAACCTTATTACACCGTACCTGAAGTCATTAAAGAAATATTTAATGATGATTCAGAAGAAAAAATTCTTAAATCTAGCCAATCCTTAAATGTTGAAGAACTTGATGGTGAAGGTTTACTTGGTTTAGAAGATCATCAAATCATGATGCAATGGAATATGGAAGCCTTTAGTAATCCTGAGGTCGTTGATAATACAATCAACTACATGTCAAAACATAACATGTTTACCAATGAATTTTTAAATGACTTTAAGTTAGTGAATTTATGGCCACTTCGAGCATTCAATATGTTAGGGATGGTTTCAAGTACACTGAAACCATCAACTAATGGAGTTGCTATAGAAAGAGCGAATGTTTATACCTATAAAACAGATCATTACTCTATGCATACTGCACAAGCTTACCAACCAGGAGAATATGCAGATCAACACGCTGTATCTTCAATTAACTTAAGTAATCAGGTTTCAGTATTTACAACACAACCTGCAAAAATTCCTAGAAGAAGTGGAACACCAACCTATTGGACAGGTAATGGTAGACAGCCTTATAGTGTTCAAGAGAAAAACGTAAATATTTCTATATACATTCCCCCTACAAAAACTGGTTTTATGGAACCAATGATTGTAAAAGACACTACACATATATTCTTTCCTTATGAACTATTTGATGAAGTTGATGAATCCTATATTAGCCAAGGATACATATTTGGTAGAGTGGGTAACGCGATGATTGCTATTTCCTCAAGACATGCACTTGAATGGGTTCCATTTGAAGTTAGCAATCAAGAAGGAAATCGTGATGATATGTTAGCTCGTGGTAGTGTTAAGGATGTTTTAACAGAGAAATATGATTTAGTTCAAACTGGATCTGGAGATCATTACTTCGTCACCGAACTTTCATCATTAACTAATGAAACATGGAGTGCTTTCATCACTAGATTTATGGATAATGATTTAACCTATGATACAAGCACTCATCAACTAACTTACATAACAAAGTTAAATGGTAATTCCTCACTCACAACAATGATTGCTACATTCGATCAAAGCTTTACTATAAACGGATCTCTACAAGATATAGAATATAAGAGATTTGATAATCCTTATGTAGTATCGGGTGGTATAGGAAGAAAACCAGAAATTATTCTATTTAGCTTCAATGGGCATACACTATCTCTTGATTATATAAATAATACAAGAACCATAGGTAACTAATATGAAGATAGGTGTTCAGACATATACCATTAGAAAATTAGCTAAAAAGAATCTAGCATTCGCATTGGATGAATTGTTAAGGGTAGGAATTAACAAAGTAGAACTCGCCCGTCTTGATTTAAATGATGAACTCAGTTTAATGTTATCCAAAAAGAAAATAGAAGTGCTATCGATTCAAATGACGGCACCTAAGCTTCTAAAAGATATTGATCATGTTTCATCATTTGCTAAACAAGTTGGATGTGATTTAGTGATTGTATCAAGACTATCTATTCCTGCAATCTTTGGAGGAAAAAGTAGTCTACTAAAATTCGCTAAAAAATTAAATGATTTAGTAAACCTTTATCAACAAAAAGGAATTCAAGTTGCATTTCATCATCATGACTTTGAGTTTAAAAAGATCGGAAATGAAACTAAGTTTGAAATACTATTAAAGAATACTTTAGATGAATTAGGGATTGTCTCAGATACATATTGGTCTAAAAAATCAGGCTATGAACCTCATGAAGTGATTGAAATGATAGGAAAAAGACTGATTGGAATTCATTTAAGAGATTACATGATCAAAGAAAATGGAAGGTCAATGGACTCTGAAGTAGGTTCTGGATTAATTGATTTCAATCAAGTTATGCTTGTATCAAAAAATGCATTATATGCAGTGATTGAGCAAAATACGAAAAATGAAATGGAAAGCATTGAACAAAGTATAAGCTATTTAAAATCAAACCATAAGGAGTATTTCAATGAACAAAAAAATGTATGATGTAGACCAAACACAGATGAAGACAAAAGAAAAACTAATATTTGCATGGGGTGACGTATTTGGTGGTGGAGCACAAGCGATGATTGGTGTGCTTTATCTAATCTTCTTAACTGATGTGATAGGACTGAATCCAGCAATCGCAGCTACTGCGATTCTAATCTCTAAGATTTGGGACGCCATTAGCGACCCAATCATGGGTGTAGTCAGTGATAATACAAGAACTAAGATTGGTAGAAGAAGACCATTTATTATGGCTGGTGGGTTTTTAGTCATTATCGCGTTCGCTTTAATGTGGTTACCTATTGGTGGATGGGAATCAGATACAGCGAAAGTTGTTTTCGCGATTTCAACATTCTTATTCTACAGTACGATATCAACTATTATTGCAGTACCCTATAGTTCATTATCAGCCGAAATAACAACCAATGTAAAAGAAAGAAATCAAGTCAATGTGATTCGGTTAGTGGTCTCTACATTAGCTTCAGCTGTCTGTACATTAGTTCCTTCAATGATTCTAGAAATATTTAAAGCAGGAACAATCGGAATCAATACGTTTTACTTAGTAACTGGTATTGGCTTTGGTTTATTCTTTGCACTACCCTTGATCTTGATTGGAATATTTACGAAAGAGCGTGTAGAACTTCCAGTTGAAAAATCAGTATTTGAAGTCAAATCATTTGTTAAACCTCTTAAGGTGAAAGCATTTAGAGGTTTAGTCTATATGTATTTATGTCAAAGTATTTCAATGGATATTTTATCTGCTGGTATTATTTACTATTCATTATATGTTGTTCCAGGAAGTGCTACTGTATTCCTAGGAACATTCATCGGAGTTCAATTACTCATGTTTCCTATCATTAGTAAGCTTGTTAACACAGTTGATAAAAAGAAGATTTATTACTTTGGACTACCTGTCGCGATTATCGGATTTGTTGGAGTTGGATTATATCCTTCCGACTGGTCAGTAATCGGTGCATATGCACTAACCGCTGTTACTGCATTTGGTTTTGCTGGAGCACAGCTGATGAGCTGGATTATATTCCCTGATGCAGTAGACGCAGGAGAATTAAAACTTAAGGAAAGACCTACTGGAAGCTTTTCTGGTATTATGACCTTTATTAGAAAAACAAGCTCAGCAGTCGCTATTCAGATATTCGGATTGATGTTATTTATTTCTGGTTATGTGAAACCTACTGAAGGTAATCTTCTTCCTACACAACCAGATAATGCACTGCTAGGAATTAGAATCGCGATGTCACTATCTTTCGTGATCTTAATGACGATTGGTTATTTCGCTGCGAAAAAATTTGTATTAACCAATCATAGAAGTTTACAGGTTAGAAAGTTCTTAAAGTTAAGAGAAGAAACTGGATTAGAGAATCTAAGTGAAGAGGATCAAGTAGAATTAAATGAATTAGAATCCGTTATTTTTTAGGAGGTCGTCATGGCTGTTAAAGAAGATGTTGGTATGCTTATCAAAATGAATGTCAAATGCTTTAAAGACATTAAAAAACTAGATGAAGGATTGATAATCGATGAATCACAAATTCTTGAACTCATCGAATTTGTGAATCATAGATATGACTGTGCAGACTTTAGATTAATCTCTTTAATCAAAACATATTTGTCCTATAAAGACTTATTATCTATAAAAACTGTTAAAGCTATTGAAAATGCCATGCTTAACTTCAAATACTGGATGGATGAACCAGGAAGTGATGGAATGTGTTTTTGGTCTGAGAATCATCAACTACTCTTTCATACCTGTGAATATTTTGCAGGAGAGTTATTCCCTGATGAAACATTTTCTAATGACGGACATATTGGTCTCTATCATCATTTAAAGGCGAAACCTAAAATATTAGACTGGCTTGAAAACAGATTTAAATATGGGTTCACTGAATGGCATTCCAATACGTATTATGAAGAGGATATCGCTCCGCTTTGCGTTTTAGTGGATCATGCTAAAGATGAAGAGATTGTAAGTAAAGCGAAAATCATTTTAGATATTATCTTTCTAGATTTCGCGATGCATAGCTTCAATGGATATTTTGTAGCGAGTAGCGGAAGATGCTACGAGGATCAAAAGAAGAATCCAGAGAAAGCAGACGTGAATGATATACTTGCTCATGCATTTGGAATTCAAAAAAGAGAGTATGATTATGAAAGAATTTCGGCACTTTATTTATTATGCAAAAACTATAGGGTACCAAAAATCATTGTTGATATCGCGAAGAATAAAGATAAGCAAGTTATTAAGGACTCAATGGGTTTAAATTTAAGTGAAATCAAGCATGAATTCAAGGACAATGATGTCAATAAGAAAGGAATGTTTCTTTGGTCCATGGAGGCATTTACCAATGTAGAGTCAATCAATATGACGATGAAAATATATAATGCTTGGAACCTAAAAGAGAATAATTTCTTAAAAGATTTGGAATCAGTCAATATATCAGTCCTTAGAAAGCTTGGATTACTCCCTTTGATTGTAAAAGTGCTCAATCCAGCAACTCAAGGAGTAGCAATTGAAAGAGCGAATACTTATACCTATAAAACAAGTAGTTACATGTTATCTACAGCACAAAAATATCACCCTAAAAAGTTTGGAGATCAACAGCATATTTGGCAAGCGACTTTAGATGAAAAATTATCTATTTTTTCGACCCATCCAGGATCACCTATGTTTGATGATGCAGCTAGAAACTTCTCTCCATCATTTTGGGTTGGAAATGGAATTAATCCGCATGCTGTTCAACATGAGAATAAAGTATTCTTGATGTATGATTTAACGCCAAGAAAAGGCTATTTAGAGCGAAATAGACAAGAGCATGTTCATTTCTATTTCCCACATAGTGAATTTGATGAAGTTATAGAAAAAGACTCGATTATACTTGCTAAAAAGAA
>CAKMKF010000141.1 GCA_927439925.1 uncultured Acholeplasmataceae bacterium
GCACAATCAGGTGATGATAGATATACAAACGTTGATAAAATGATATTAAAAGAAGTCGATGCAATGCCACATGCTTTAATCAATAATGTTAAAGAAAAACTTGGTTATAACGGAGAAATCCTTCTAGAATATGTAACATGGTTAAAAAATAGAATAATCGCAAAAAGAAATCATAAAGATTACTCACCAATTTTACATGTCGATGTTTATGGAACAATTGGTATTGCATTTGAAAATGATATTGATAGAATCGTTAGTTACTGTAAGGATTTAGAAATTGCTGCTTCTCCTTTTTCAATCAGTCTAGAAGGTCCAATCGACTCAGGTGATAGAGAAGGAACAATGCTAGCTTTAAAAGAAATAACAAGACGTTTAGATGAAGAAAATATCCAAGTTAAAATTGTAGCAGATGAATGGTGTAATACCTTAGAAGATATTAAATATTTTGCTGATCAAAAAGCAGGACATATTCTTCAAATCAAGACACCTGATTTAGGTGGTTTAAACAATATCGCTGAAGCTATTCTTTATTGTAAAGAAAAGGGAATAGGTGCTTATTGTGGTGGTACATGTAATGAAACCAATTTATCAGCAGAAGCAACTACTTCGGTAGCTATAGCATGCAATGCTGACTTATGTTTAGCAAAACCTGGTATGGATGTTGATAGTGGCTTCATGATTGTAAAAAATATGATGGACCGTACAATAGCACTTGCAAATTCAAGAAAATAGGTGATTTTATGTTAGTCGCATCCTGTGGCTCAATTGAATCCAATGATTGTTTAATTACAGTTCAACCTTATGAAATTATCAAAATAGATATAGAAAGTATCGTTTTTGATCAATTTGGAGAGCAAATTGAAAAAGTGATTCGAGATACTTTAAAAGAGTTAAAAATTGATAAATTACTTGTTAGAATCGATGACAAAGGTGCACTTGATTACACTGTGAAAGCTAGATTAATAACAGCTATTCAAAGATTGGAGGAAGCACATGCGTAGAAGTTTATTATTTATTCCATCCAATACACCAGCTATGCTTCAAAATGCTGATGTTTTTTCAGCAGACGGAGTCATTTTTGATTTAGAGGATGCAGTTCTTCTATCAGAAAAAGATGCTGCACTTCAACTACTAAATCAATTCTTAAAACTGTTTCCACTTGGAACAGTTGAAAAAATAGTTAGAATCAATGCTTTAGATTCAACTTTGGGATTCATTGATTTAACGACTATCGTAAGCGATCAAATCGATACCATTATGCTGCCAAAAGCAACTCAAGAATCTACTTTTCTTTTAGCTCAAGTTCTATCTAAAATAGAGAAAAAGGCGAAGATGAGTAAAAAAATAGGGATTATCCCAATTATTGAAAAAGCGAGTTCTGTTCTTGAAGTCAGTACGATTGCAAAAATAGAACGTGTCAATGGTCTTTTGCTAGGTGCTGAAGATTTAGCAACTGACCTTGAAGTTGAAAGAACTGAAAGTGGAGATGAAATATTTCTAAGTCGACAGATGGTCATCATAGCAGCGAAGGCGAATATGATTGATGCTATTGATACTCCATATACCAATACAACAAATCCAGAAGGTTTAGAAAAGGATTCATTATTTGCTAAATCACTTGGTATGAATGCAAAAGCTTGTATACATCCTATTCAAATTGATACCGTCAACCAAGTATTTTCTCCAAAGAAATCAGAAATTGAATATGCGAAAAAAGTATTGGCAGCAAATGAAGTTGCTATATTAGAAAATAAAGGTGCTTTTTCTGTAGATGGAAAAATGATTGATAAACCAATTATTGAACGTGCTAAAAAAATTATTGAAAAAGCTAAACTTTGGAATTTATAATAGGTGATTTATGATTAATAGTTTAAATCGTTTCGTTCCTGATTCTTTGATTCCTTACCAAGGAATTAAAAAAGGAGAACGCAAGTTAATCAATGAAGTGATTTCAAAAAATAAGGAAAAGCTAGTCAATAGCATTTCCGAAGTTTTTGATATCATTCCAATTCAATCTGGTATGACCATATCATTTCATCATCACTTAAGAAACGGTGATGATGTTTTAAATATGGTCCTGGCAGAAATCAAAAAAAGGGACTTAAAAAATATGGTGCTCGCTCCTTCTGCAATATTTCCTGTACATGCACCAATGGTTGAACTTATAAAAAATCAAAATATCACAAAAATATATACGAACTATATCAATGGTCCAGTCTCTGATATCGTTACACAAGGTTTTTTAAAAGAACTCCTTGTTATGGATACTCATGGTGGAAGACCAAGAGCAATAGAATCAGGAGAGTTAACAATTGATGTTTCATTTATTGCGGTTCCTACATCAGATAAAGATGGTAACGGAAATGGTATCGATGGTCTAAGTGCTTGTGGAACATTAGGTTATGCTATATCTGACTTGATGTATGCGAAGAAAAAAGTAGTTGTTACTGATCATTTAGTTGATCATGTAAATAAAATCGATATCGAAGCCAAATATGTTGATTTCGTCATCTCTGTTCCAAGAATAGGTGATGCGAAAGGAATTGTATCTGGAACTACAAAACCAACAAAAGACCCTGTGCAATTGAAAATAGCAAACGACACAGCGAAACTGATTGATGAACTAGGATTTATCAAAGAAGGTATGAGCTTTCAAACAGGTGCTGGAGGAACATCCTTAGCTGTAGCAAAAGCTATGCAGACCTTAATGATTCAAAAGAATGTAAAAGGATCATTTGCATCTGGAGGCATAACTGATTTCTTAGTTAAAATGCATGAAGATGGCTTATTTGAAAGGTTATATGATGTTCAATGTTTCGATTTGGAAGCAGTCAAGTCATATAAAAACAATCCAAATCATTTTAGCATGTCAGCATCTAAGTACGGAAACCCTTATGATCAACCTATCGTTGATCAACTAGATATTGTTATTCTTGGAGCTACTGAAATTGATCTTGACTTCAATGTCAATGTCACAACCGATTCTCATGGGAATTTAATTGGTGGTAGTGGAGGTCATTCTGACACTGCAGCGGGTGCGAAGCTCACAATTATTACTACAAATCTATTAAAATCAAGAACATCTATGGTCAAAGAGAAAGTGACTACGATTACAACTCCTGGAGAGACTGTTGACTGTTTAGTCACTGAACGTGGGATTGCTATTAACCCGAAAAGAACTGATTTGATAGAAAAATTGAAAGACTCTAAATTGAATATTGTGACAATGGAAGAGTTGCTCCATAAGGCAAAGTCAATTGCTGGAATTCCACAACCTAAACAAAAAAGTGATCAAATCATTGGTGTCGTTAGATACCGTGATGGATCTATTATTGATAGTATCTACAAAGTTTAAGGAGAATTTATGTATCGTTTTGTAGACTGTATGTCAAAAAGTGAATTGGATGACGTTAAAGAACTATTACATCAAAACGATTTATCCTTTGATGATAACGTCACTCAAACGGTTGGTATCTATGATAATCAAGTCATGGTAGCAACCGGATCTCTCGATTCAAATGTTATTAAGATGATTGCTGTTGACAAAAACCATCAAGGTGAAAATTTGACAGCTTTAATTTTATCGCATTTGATGAGTATCTTAAATGACAAAGGTGTTCAAAAATACTTTCTTTTTACGACGCAAAAAAGTAAAAACTTCTTCTTGAATTATAACTTCTCCTTAGTTTATGAAAATGAATCTATTGTTATGCTAGAAAACAAGTTTGATACGATTGTTGAAAGACTTACCCGATTAAAGAATTCACTCATTTTAAATAAAGGAACTACTGCTGCTATCGTTATGAATTGTAATCCTGTTACATTAGGGCATTTGTATTTAATCGAAAAATGTTCTACACAAAACGATAATGTCATCATCTTTTTAGTTGAGGAAAACAAATCAATATTCCCATATGAAATTAGATTAGACTTATTAAAGAAATCTACAAAGCATTTAAAAAATGTTCATATATTGCCTTCTACACCATATATAATTAGCACTGCTACATTTCCAACTTACTTTTTAAAAGAGATGAGCGAAAGATCTTCTGCTTATATGAATCTAGATATATCTATTTTTAATCAGTATTTTATTCCGATATTTTCAATTGATTTTAGATACGTTGGAAATGAACCGATGGATCCAGCAACTAATCAATATAATGAAACGATGAAAAAAATACTAAAAGATAAACTTGTTGTTATTGAAAGACTTAGAAATAAACAAGATGTTGTAAGTGCATCACTCATTAGAAAATTAGCTAAAGAAAAGAAATATGATATCATAAAGTTATATACACCTACTCCCACTTACAAGTTCTTAAAATCTAAACAAGGGAAGGCACTATTTCATCATGAATGATATCTTAACTGCTAGAGAAAATAGACATATTAGAATCGAAGAACTTCAAGATACATTTCGCTTACCTATGATATGCATCAAGTCAAATATACCTGGAGATCATAAGAATATAAATGAAGCGTATCTTTTGGTACGCTTATTTTTCAATGAGCTCAAGGAAAAAGTTTCAATGAAGTATCATGAATACAAAGTAAGTCCGGATGGCCCTTATTTTTTAATTGTTATCAATCCAATCAACGACAAAAATTTGAAATTACTACTTGTAGAAATTGAAGATACTCATCCTTTAGGAAGATTCATTGATTTAGATTTCTATTTATATAGTCAAAAATCTGTGTCAAGAGACGAACTCAATCTAAAACCAAGAAAATGTTATCTGTGCGATCATGATGCGCGTGTTTGTTCAAGAAATAAAACGCATAGTCAAAATGAATTAATTACATTTATTAAAGATTCAGTATTCTCTTACCTTTCTCTCTTAACGAGTGAATATGCAGAAAAAGCGATGCTTTATGAATTAAACGTTGAGCACAAATTTGGACTAGTTACTAAAACGACTAAGGGATCTCATCAGGATATGACATATGATTTGATGCTAACTGCACAAGAAGTCATCATACCTTATTTTGCTAAAATGTTTGAGATGGGTTACTATTCGAGTAACATCAATAACCTTTTTGTAGAAGCTAGAGATATAGGTATTAAAGCAGAGGAAGATATGCTGGTTGCTACAAATGGTGTAAATTGCTATAAAGGGTTAATTTTTGTTTTAGGCCTTGTTATGCTATCTACAGGATATATCCTTTCGCACAATCAACAATTCGATTTGGTTTTTAAAAACATTCAAAATATGACAAAGGATCTTTTAAGAGAGTTTGATCGAGACCCAATTACTTTTGGTGAACAAGCATATCATACACATCAAGTTAAGGGAGCTCGTGGAGAAGCGTATCTTGGATTTCCTACCATTCATTTAGCTTTAGTTAATTTAGAGTATAAAGAAAGTTTAAGTGATTCAAGTTTAAGAGGACTTCTCAAAATGATTGTATTATCAACTGATGATACAGTCTTACTCAAAAGAGCTGGTTCTCTTGAAAGATATATGATGATTAAAAGAAAATTAGCAGAAGTCGATACAGATAACTTAGATGAAGTTATTGAATTTACAAAATATTGTATTGATGAAAACATAAGTTTTGGTGGTGCAGCAGATTTACTCGTTTCTACGATATTCTTATATTTAGTCAAGAAAAAACTATATTAAAAATGGTGAAGTTCAAATTCGAACTTCACCATTTTTTAAATTGAATTAGAATGTTTCTGATACTGTCTTACCTTGCATATGCAAGATTAAGTAATCTGGTCCACCAGCTTTAGAATCTGTACCACTCATATTGAATCCACCAAATGGTTGATATCCAACAATCGCTCCTGTACATTTTCTATTTAAGTATAGATTCCCAACATGAAATTCCTGTCTTGCTTTTTCTAGATGCATTCTATTATTTGATATAACTGCTCCAGTTAAACCGTACTCTGTATTATTAGCAACTGTAATTGCTTCATCAAAGGATTTAACCTTACAAACAGCTAGAATTGGTCCAAATATTTCTTCTTGCATCAATCTTGAGTTTGCATCTACATCAATGAAGATTGTAGGATTAACAAAGTATCCTTTCGATTTATCTGATGACCCACCAATAGCAAGTCTTCCTTCTTTCAATCCAACTTTGAAATATGATGTTACCTTGTCAAATGCTTTTTCATCATTTACAGGTCCCATGAATGTATCTTTAGCTTCAGGACTTCCTACTTTAATGGTCTTAGTTATATTGACCATTTTTTCAACGACTTCATCATAGACATCTTCATGAATTATAGCACGTGAACAAGCACTACATTTTTGTCCAGAAAAACCGAATGCCGAACGAACAATACTTTCAGCTGCTAAATCAAGGTCTGCATCACTATCAACTACAATAGCATCTTTACCACCCATTTCAGCAATAACTCTCTTTAACCACAATTGTCCCTTATGAACTTTCGCAGCTTTTTCGTAAATACTAATTCCCACTTCTTTACTACCTGTAAATGAGATGAAGCGAATTTTTGGATGATTGACAATATGATCTCCAATTTCTGCACCACTTCCAGGAATAAAGTTAATCACTCCATTTGGTAATCCTGCTTCTTCAAGGACTTCAACAAACTTATAGGCGATAACTTGTGTTGTGCTTGCTGGTTTTAATAAAACGGTATTTCCTGAAACGATAGCTGCTGTTGACATCCCAACAAGAATAGCTAAAGGGAAATTCCAAGGTGAAATAATCGCACCAACTCCAAGAGGAATGTATTTATATTCATTTCTTTCTAAGTTTCTTCTACTTAAGACAACATCATCAATACGGTCTAAAGATAACATTTGGCGTCCATAATACTCTAAGAAGTCAATAGCTTCAGCAACATCTGCATCCGCTTCTCCCCATGGTTTACCAGCTTCTTTTGTCATCAATGCTGCAAACTCAAACTTTCTTCTTCTAATAATACCAGCAGCTTTAAATAAGACATCTGCTCTAACTTCTGGCTTAACAAGCTTCCAAGATTCAAATGCACGAAGTGCAGTCTCTAAAGCTAGGTCAGCATGCTCAATTGAAGCTTGTGAGATGGTTCCAACTATTTCCTTATAGTCGGAAGGATTTAGAGAAGTCATTTGCTTATTTGTCTTAATGCGTTTACCATTGATAATCAAATCATAGGATTTCCCCATATAAGAGGAAACGACTGCTAATCCTTGTTCATACTTCTTGATATTTTCTTCTTTACTAAAATCTGTTAGTGGTTCTGTTTTATAAGTGTAGATTGACATTTTTATTCTCCTTTTTTAAACGACTGATTTTTCTACATGGAAATCACTAGTCTTCTTAAATCGATCTAGATGCAATGATTCCATATCAATCGTGTTATTTTCTTTTAATATAATTTCACTCAAGAGTAGACCAGTCATTGGTGCGAACATAAAGCCGTGTCCTGAAAACCCACAAGCCAAATAAAAACCTTCTAACTCTTTTGTGTCACTAATAATAGGTTGTCGATCTGGTGACATATTATAGGAGCCACCCCATTGTCTTACCACTCTTAGTTTACCAATTAAAGGCATAATATCTGTAACAGTTTTTGCCATATGGTCTAAAAACTGCCAAGTTGATTCAACATCGTGACCTTTTTCTACGAATGGATTACTTCTTCCCATCAAAAATGCTCCATGGGGGACTTGTTGACAGTAAATGTTTTTTGAAAAACTCATGACCATTGGACCTTGAATACGTTCCACTGGTTCAGTTGCTAGAATTTCATGATTCTCTGAATAAACTGGTATATCAACACCAGCCATATCTCCTATTTCTTTGGAGTAACCTCCAGCTGCGTTCACAACTTTTGAAGTTTCGTATATATTCTTATTGGTAACAACTTTTACTATCTTTTTATCCTTCGTTTCAATTTGAAGTGCTTCTTCAAAAAAATTGAATGTTACTCCTAATTTCTTAGCAGCTAAATAATAAGCTTCCGTCATTTTGAATGGATTCAAATGACCATCAGTTTGGCAGAATGTAGCACTTACAAAAGCATCTGGATTTAAATGAGGAACGATTTTTAAGGCTTCTTCTTTAGTTAATTGTTTCGAGGGGATTCCTAAAGAATTTTGTAGTGCAACATTCTTAGTAAATTGATCATATTCTTCTTGAGTAGTTGCTAGCATCAAATAACCTTCTTGTTTAAATTCTAAATCCCCATCATATTCAAGTATTTCTTTCGCATTCTCAAAAAATTCAATGCTTTTTTTAGCAAGAATACAATTCATTGGTGTAGCCCATTGTTGTCTAACACCTGCTCCACATCTTCCTGTTGCGCCATTGGTAAAATAACCTCTATCAATGACATGAATGCCTTTAACACCTTTTTTTGCTAGGTTATACGCGATACTAACACCACTAATACCTGCTCCGATAATTAAAATGTTAGTCTTCATCTTTAGAATCCTCAGCAATCTTATTAAGTGGCACACCTAAAACAAGAGGTCTAACCTTATGTACTGGAACTTCTTGAATAGGAATTTTTTTATGTTTTGCGATTTCTCTTTGTGCAAGATGTCCGCAAGTGTTTGCTTGACATGGTCCCATGCCAACACGGAGTAATCTTTTTAAGTCTTCAAATGTATCATACCCTTTTTCAAATGCTTTTTCAATTTGATCGAGGGATACATCTTCACATCTGCAAATAATTATATCTTTTTTGTTTGTCATAGTTTCACCCTGATCGTTACAAAGTCATGCAGAAATTCTACAGGCACACTGACTGTAACAACTGCTGTATGATCTTGTTTTTTATTGATAGCAACACCTTCAATTAAAGCATCACAAATCACTTCACCACTACGATTGACGCCATCCCAAATTGAATCTTTTTCAGGCATAGGCATGAATTCATAAGGTATTTTAAATACTGCATCTTTTCCTCTAATTTGAGCAATAACAATTGCAAGTCCTGGGC
>CAKMKF010000142.1 GCA_927439925.1 uncultured Acholeplasmataceae bacterium
TGACAAAGCTTAAGATAGCATTTGTAGAAACTGTTGAATTCATTAACTGATCTTTAAATTTTCGTTGGAATGCATTCCAGTCTATTAGATTGTCATACTTAAAGTTTTGAATAAATCCATATTTATCCATAAGTCCTTCATTACCACAACTTGTGCATTTGATTGTATTTCCTTTGGTTTCAAGCGTGTGCAAACTCTCACACATTGGACATACATATAAAACATCTTCTAATCCCTCAGCAAGCTTCTTACCTTTGTGAGGAATCATATGGTCTCTTTGAAAATCGTATGCGTTATGATAAAGAGCTTTTTTGATGATTTCATTGATTTCATCAACACTTAATTCTTTTATTTTTTCTTTAGGTATTGTTAAGTTGTAGTGAAACTCTGCATATCTGTTTTTTCTCTTACCAGTCGCCCATCTTGGTTTAGATAGGTAACCACCTCTTACATTACATGTAATAACATCAATTTCAAGCTTTTTAATGAGTTTCATAGTAGATTCTTCTATATAATTCGTCTCACCATAAAAAGTGGTATCACCCTCAGGAAAGATTAAAATAGGATACCCTCTTTTCACTGCTCCTAATAAATCTCTAACAGTGGCAGTATCACTTTGACCTTTTGATTTTGAGATGACATGAGCAACTTGAGTAACTAAAAACTTAGTCGCTTTCTTTTTAAATAAGGTTTGATTGGCAACGATAAAAGGTACTCTTCTAAAATTGAGAGGAACGTGTATTACATCAAACATAAATGTATGGTTCGATAGAATCACTGCTGGTTCTTTTCTTCTGAAGCTGACTCCTTCACCTAAAAAGACTTTTCTTTTAGAATCTTTACGCATCCACAGTCTGACGAGTGGACGCATGATATTCATGATTATATCTTGTCTTCTATCTAGTTTAGTTCTTTTCATAAGAAACCTCTATTCATGTAGTAAGTAGTATTGTAATGCAATGATCGTTTTACCATCAGTAACAATTCCTTTTGATAATAAATCTTCGATTTGATTTTTATCAATCAATTCAATTTCAATAAATTCATCTTCATCAGGTGATGCTGGTAATTCCTTTTTCTCGCAATCATATGCGATGAAAATATCTAAAACCTCATCACAAAATCCAACTGCTGGATGAAAGGAAAAAAGCTTTTTATAAGTTGAAGAAACATATCCAGTTTCTTCTTCTAATTCTCGAATTGCACAAGTTAATCCATCTTCTCCAACATGGTCTTTTTTACCAGCAGGTATTTCTAAACTAACTCTTTGAATTGGATATCGATATTGTTTGGTTAAAATAATTTTTTTATCTTTTGTAATTGCCAAAACAGATGCTCCACCTGGATGCTTTAGGACGACTCTTTGGGATGTGTTTCCATTTGGAAGATATACTTCATCTTCATAAAAGGAAAGAAAGTTTCCTTCATATATTTTTTTGCTAGATTTAGTTTTTTCTATCATGATTGACCTCTTTTAATTGTTCTACTCATATTATAACATCTTTTTACCCTTGAAATAAAGAAATGGGACAGCAAATGCTATCCCATGATTTCTAATTCTTTTTCGATTATGGTAACAGTTTAATTTTCATGACAACTGGGTTATGATCAGAGTTTTCAAAATCAAGATCAATGGTTAAAGCTCCTGCAATAGTTTCAGTTTCTTCAAATTTTTCGACTTCGATATTATTGGAAACGATAAAGCCATCTATGATGTAATATTGTGTGTTTATACTTGATGGTTCATAGGGTTGATTGAGTAATCTACAAGTTGGTTTTGTTAGGTCAACCATAAATGAATAACCTGTGGGTAGAAAGTCATTTTCAATTGGAAAAGCTTCGTAAAAATCTTGAGTTACAGGATAAATTCCATCAGCTTCTGGAAATGTTTGATTGAAATCGCCACCGACAACTACATAATTTCCCAACTCTTTTTCTGCATCTAAAAACGCTCTTAAAAATTCCATTTCTTGAGCTCTTAAAGAACCATCACCATCATATGCAGACATATGCAAATTCACTACAACAAATTCCTTAGTTGAGCCTTCAATCTCTACTCTAGAAACCATCATCGCTCTTTTTAAATTGGCAACTCTAAGTGGCCAAGAGAACTCTCCAGGAAACTGTAATCTCTTACTATCTTCAACACGAAAACTTGTTAATGTTGCTATACCACTTTCAACATAACCAATGTAATCTGTTAAAGATAATGGAAATGGAACAAGTAGTGATTTAAAGTTATATGCAAATTGGCTACTATATGTAGATCCTAATTCATTTTTGATCTCTTCAAGTTGATCGATTCGAAAACTTCTTCTAGACTCTAAGTCAACTTCTTGTAATAGATAGAAATCAACTGGATAAGTAGAAAGTGTTTCTAGAATTCCTGAAAGGTATCCCTCTACAATATCTTTGTTTTCAGGTATACCGTTTGTTCCGCCGTCTAAAACAAAATCTTCGTTTTCACCCAATCCAGCATAGCCTATATTAAAAGTCATTAAGGTTAAAGACTCATTCAATTGAACTAAATCATTTTGATTGTTATCGATGCTTAAAACTTCAACATCAGCTGGTCTATACTCAAAAACAGTAAGTGTACCTACAAAAAGAACCGCAAATAAAATGATTACAATTAAAAATCTTTTCAATATGTTCAAGAATTTCATAGATCCTCCGAAGCAATTCTATTTTTAAATCTATTATACACCGATTTTTTTTTAGAATGTAAAAAAAGAAAGGACTGAATATCTCAGTCCTCATTTACTCAAAATCGATTGTTTTGTATTTCTTCACTTCATCAACAATTAAATTTCCACCATAAATATCATAGGTAACAATTGCTGGAAAATCTTTAACTTCTAGTTTGTATATAGCTTCTGCACCTAAATCAGGATATAAAACTACTTCACTTTTAGTGACTTTTCTTGAAAGTAGTGCGCCTGCACCACCAACTGCTTGTAAATAAACACCTTTATAAGAAATCATGTCTTTGATAAAGTCATCACTGCGATCACCTTTACCGATCATGACCTTTAATCCTTCTTGCATTAAAAGAGTTGAATAAGAATCCATTCGGTAGCTAGAAGTTGGACCACAAGAGCCTATTGGTCTACCTTCTTTAGCAGGTGTTGGTCCAACATAATAAATAACTTGTCCTTTTAAATCTATAGGTAGTTTTTCTCCCGAAGCAAGAGTCTCAGTCATTCTTTTATGTGCAGAATCTCTTCCTGTATAAATTGTTCCAGTAATATAAACGATTTCACCAGCCTTCATTAAGGCAATATCTTTATCTAAAATTGGAGTTGTCAGTTTCATGTTATCCTCCTCCTATATCGTCATATCTTTATGTCTTGATGCGTGACATTGAAGATTGACAGCGACAGGTAGTGATGCAATATGGCATGGATATGCATTAATCTTGACTGCCAAAGCAGTTGTAGAGCCACCAAAGCCCATAGGTCCTACACCAAGTTGATTGATTTCATCAAGCAATTCTTTTTCTAATTTGGCGAGTACTGGATCAGGATTGACATCATTTAAATCTCTCATAATCGCTTCTTTCGCGATCAATGCAGATTTTTCTAAGTTCCCACCAATTCCAACGCCGACAATCAGTGGTGGACAAGGTTTTCCACCGGCATAAAAAATTGTGTGTAGAACTAACTTTTTAATACCCTCAATACCATCTGATGGGATTAACATTTTGACCAAACTCATATTTTCAGACCCACCACCTTTTGGAGCGAGTGTAAATTTGATTTTGTCACCTGGGACCAATTTGACATGTATAATGGCTGGTGTGTTATCGTTTGTGTTTCCTCTGGTAATCGGATGTTTAGCAACCGATTTTCTCAAAAGTCCTTCATGATATGCTTGTCTAACACCTTCATTAATCGCATCATATAAGTCACCTTCTAAATGCACATCATAGCCAAGTTCAACAAGTATCTATTGATGGTAGTCAATTCTTCTTAGAAGATTCAATTCTTCCACGTAAATATTTTGTTACAGTGACCATTACTGAAGAAACATATACACCAGAATGGGGATATCAAGAAATTATTGATTATCTACCTGAAGA
>CAKMKF010000143.1 GCA_927439925.1 uncultured Acholeplasmataceae bacterium
ACACAAGGAAACAGTAGCTAAAGACCTTATTGCTAAATTTCCAACACGCATGTTTGAAAAAGCAATTGTTGTTATGTCACAACATACTACTTTAGGTCGTCAAATGGCAAATAAGTTATTTGTTTATGAAGGACCAGAGCACAAGCATATTGCACAACAACCAGAGAAATTGGAGGTATAGGACATGGCAAAAGAAAAAGTACAATATTTGGGAACAGGTCGTCGTAAGAGTTCTGTTGCTAGAGTTATTCTTACCAATGGTAAAGGTGCATTCATCGTGAATGGCCGCGCTTTTGATGAGTATATTCCTTCAGCAGCAACACGTTTAGACGTTGTTCAACCATTAGCTTTAACAGAAAGCGAAGGGAAATATGATATTTCCGTTAACGTTTACGGTGGTGGTTTAACAGGACAAGCAGGTGCAATCCGTTTAGGTATTACACGCGCTTTAATGGAAATCAATCCAGAACTTAGAGCAATCTTAAAACCAGCTGGTCTTGTAACAAGAGATCCACGTTCTAAAGAACGTAAAAAGTATGGACTTAAGAAAGCTAGAAAAGCTTCACAATTCTCAAAACGTTAATTCATTGGGACCTATATGGTCCCTTTCTTTTTAATTTTTGGTGTTATAATGGAATTAAAGCATTATAGAGGTTGTCATATGAAGTTGAATTACAGAAACACATTTTATGTAGGTTTAATCTTTTTCATCATTTCTATGTTTTGGCAAACATATGATATGCTCATTGCTAGAACCCTAATTGATAAGTATGGTTTAAATCAAACTTGGTCAGGTATTGTTATGGCGATGGATAATGTAATGGCGGTCATTCTTTTACCGCTTTTTGGTGCTTTATCTGATAAAAGTAATTCAAAAAAAGGAAGAAGAACTCCCTATATTATTGTTGGTACAGTTTTATCAGCATTCGCCTTCATGGCGTTATCTTATACCGATTACGTCCAAACCTTAAAAATTAAAGAAACAGATTTAATAGAGTATCATTATGAGGTAGCATTTGATTCAGAAATTGATGCAAGTGAAAGAAGTCATTGGTATACTGTTATTAGTCATATGGAAGAAGAAAGAATTTCAGCTTACCAAAATGGTCTAATTAGTGGAAGAAAGCTAAATGAATGGCGTAGTTCTATAGAAGAACCCATGACCGAAATTCTAGATAATAATGGTGATATGTTAACAACTAGAGATTTATCAATAGTCAAAGATTTATATTACAGGTATTTAAGTGAAAGAGCTTGGGAAATTACTGCAAGTGATCCAACCAATTTAATTGTTTTTTCATCTATTTTATTTGTCGCATTGGTTTCAATGTCGATCTTTAGATCACCTGCTGTAGCATTAATGCCTGATACAACCCTTAAACCACTTCGAAGTAAAGCGAACGCCATTATCACCCTAATGGGTGCTGCAGGCGGGATTATGGCAGTTTATATTATTATGCTTTCCGGATTAAATAGAGGTACTTATGATTACCATGGTATGGTTTATATTATTGTTGGTATAGCTATGCTTACGATATTAGGTGTCTTTCTATGGAAGGTTAAGGAACCAAAACTTGTTGAACAAAAAAGAGAATTAGATAAAAAATTTGGTCTTCAACCTGATGAAACGAAAGTTAGAAATAAGAAAACATTAGCAAACTTAACTGTGAAACGAAGAAGATCACTTTATATATTATTAGGATCAGTTTTTCTACTGTTTGCAGGGTATAATGCGGTCATGTCTAAACTTGCTGATTACCTACCGAAAGTTCTAAATTTAAATCTTTTCGATTATCAATTTATTATTGCTCAAGCACTTGTTATTGCTATGATTCTTCCAATTGGTATGTTATCAATGGCAATCGGTCGTAAAAAGACGATTATGATTGGTATGGTCATGTTGATTGTTGCATTAGGTAATGTCTACTTTTTAAAAGAGAATCAGCCCTGGTTAACTGCATTGATTATTGCAGGAGCTGGAACTGGTTGGATTATGATATCGATTAATACATATGTTATGGTTGTTGAGCTTTCTAAAGGATATGATGTTGGTAGATATACAGGTTATTATTATGCAGCATCAATGACTGCACAGATATTCACCCCAATTTTTTCAGGTATTTTAATGGATCGATATGACAGATTAATTCTATTCCCTTACGCGACTGTTTTCGTTACACTTGCAATGATTACGATGATCTTCGTGAATAGAGGAGAAGCTGTCAAGATGAAAAAACTAATTACAGACGCAGATGATGAGGAGTTGATTTGATGAAAATATTAGTTATAGGTTATTCAAGTTCAGGCAAATCTACATTTACAAAACGAGTAGGTCAAGTTTATAACTTACCTGTTCTTCATATCGATAAAATATTTTTCTCGCCGAATTGGGTAGAAAGAGATAAAGTTCAAGTCGAGAAGGAAATCAGATCTTTTATGAAAAATGATGCTTGGATCATTGATGGACTTTATCGCAATTATGCAAAGGAACGATTTGAACTATCAGATCAAATCTTTATTTTTGATTTTAATCGATTCAAGTGCCTTTATGGAGCGATTGTTAGACGTGTGAAATTCCATAATCAAATTAGAGATTCTATCGCAGATGGTTGTAAGGAAAGATTGAACTTTAGTTTTATTTGGTGGATTCTTTTTGGTGGACGCAAAAAAGAATCAAAAGAATTACTTAAAAACATTAAGAATATGTATAAAAATAAGGTGATTGTTTTCAAAACGAGAAAACAAGCAAGTCTTTATTTAAAGTCTATAGGATATAAAGGCTCTCTGAAATATGAATAAATTCATATAATCATTGTGAAAAGGTAAGTTCTATCGTATAATATAAGTTGCATGTAAGGATGTGTTTATATATGAATAAAGTACGCGTAAGATACGCACCAAGTCCAACAGGACAACTACATATTGGAAATGCACGCAGTGCATTATTTAATTATTTGTTTGCACGTCACTTCGGTGGCGATTTTATTGTTAGAATTGAAGATACTGATGTTGCTAGAAATGTAATAGGTGGTGAAGAATCACAGCTTGCAAATCTATCATGGTTAGGATTGGATTGGAATGAATCACCTGACAAAGGTGGAGCGTATGGTCCATATCGTCAATTGGAAAGACTTGAAAGCTATCAAACTTATGCAAATGAACTTCTAGAAAAGGGATTGGCATATAAGGAATTTAGAGAAGATGGAAAGAAATTTGCGATTCGTTTTAAAGTCCCACAAGATGTCGACTACATATTCAAAGATATTGTTCGTGGTGAACTGAAATTCAATAGTAAAGATGTTGAAGACTGGATTCTAATGAAGGATAATGGAATTCCCACTTATAATTTTGCAGTTGTTATTGACGATCATTTAATGGAAATCACGCACGTACTTCGTGGTGAAGAACATATTACAAATACGCCAAAACAAATAATGGTTTATCAAGCATTGGGTTGGAATACGCCAGAATTTGGACATATGACAATTATTGTCAATGAACAAAAGAAGAAGTTGTCCAAACGAGACAAAAACGTTATTCAATTTATAGCTGAGTATAAAGATATGGGTTATCTTCCAGAAGCGATGTTTAACTTTATTTCTTTACTTGGTTGGTCACCAACTGATAATCAAGAAATATTAACAAAAGAAGAAATAATAAAAGCTTTTGATCCTGCAAGACTTTCTAAGGCACCAGCAATGTTTGACAAAGATAAACTGGCCTATGTAAATAGTAAATACATTAAAGCGATGTCTTTAGATGCATTAGCAGAAATGGCTAAACCATTTCTAGTCAAAGCAGAAATCGATATTCAATCTGAAGAATGGTTAAAATTATTAGTAGGTATTTTCCACGATAGAATGTCATATATAGGGCAAATTGTGGATTTATATCATGCATTCTTCCATGACACATTTGAGTTAAATGATGAAGCTTTCCAGTTTTTAGTAGAAAACAATAGCTTTCCAATTTTAGAAGCTTTCAACAATCATTTGGAAACCAGTGACTTTAAGGCAGAAACTATTGAATTACTTATTAAACAAACGGGTCTTGATACTCAAACCAAAGGTAAACCACTCTTCATGAGTGCAAGAATTGCTACCACTGGTGACATGCACGGACCAAGTCTTCCAATATCACTCGCACTCCTTGGAAAAGATATTGTACTCAAGAGACTTAAAAACACTATGACAAAATTAAGAGGTGAATTATGAAAAAAATTATAGGTATCTTATTTGCAGTACTCACAGTTTTCTTACTATCAAGTTGTAAAGAGGATATCGGAGTTACTGCAGAGTTCTCAAATGTCGATATCGGATTAACTTCAATCACATTTACTGCGGTTATCGATGATCCAGATGCGAAAATCACAGGTGCTGTAACTGTAAAACTTCATAAGGCTGATGGAACAGTTGCTCATACCAAAGATATTACTACAGATGAGGAACTTGTTGATTATAATGTTTCATCACTCAATAATGAAGAATCATATACCATAAAGATTTACGCGACCATTGGTAGAGATTCAGTCGTTATTGGTGAATATGAATTTGAACTGCTTTCAGCAGCTACAGTCCACATTACAACAACAGAAGAATTCTTAGCGATGAAAGATAATCGTTCAGGAAATTATGTATTAGACAACGATTTAGACTTTTCAGGTGTTACCTTTGCAACTCCATTTACTGCAGCTTTCTCAGGAACATTTGATGGGCAAGACTTCACTATTTCAAATATCAATTTTTCAAGTATTACTACATACACAGGAGTTTTTGGTTATGTATCCTCAGGTACGATTAAAAACGTCAATTTCGATAACATTACGATTGGTACATTAGATACACCACTTGCAATGTCAACTTCATCTAGAACTGGAATCGTTGCTGGTTATGTATCTTCAACAACAGGAAAAATTGAAAATGTTAAGGTTTCGAATTCAGTAATTAACTACTCAACTGCAAGTACTGTTCAAGCATTTGTAGGCGGTTTGGTTGGTGAATTCAAGGGTGAGATGACAGATGTTGAATTAGATAATGTTGAAGTTATGGTTAAATCAACTTCTTACGGAAGAATTAGAGTTGGTGGAGCAGTAGGACTTCTAACTGAAGAAGCTAAACTAAAACGCGTTAAATCAGATGCAAATGTAGAAGTCGTTTTGGATGCAGCATTAAGAAATAGAGATGTTCAACTGAATGTTGGCGGATTAATTGGTTATCATAATGCAAGAAACGTTAATAAATCAGTTGAAGATTTATATACTACAGGTTCAGTCACTGTCGATGTAGATTTTGGAACAACAAGTGATTCATCTTCAGGAAACTATTCAGTTTATGTTGGTGGTATTGCTGGTATTGCTTATAGCAATGTCGTTAATGCTTTCTTTGCAGGATCTATTGATTTAACTCATGTTAAAAATGCATTTGAAGAAGACATGAATAAAAACTTTTATGTTGGTGGTTTAATGGGATTCTATGGTTCTAATAAATCGATTGTTTCTGCAGTACGCCTTGGTGATACTCAAGAAATCAATATTAGTGTTTCAGATGATGTATCACTACGTGCTTCACAAGTCTTCGGTCAAAATATTTCAGGCTCTATTCAACAAGTTGGTGTATTTGGGGAAACTCATTTGATGATCAATATGGTTGATGAAACTGCAAATGACACATCAACAGTTTATACTTCACTGGATACTTATTTTACAAGTGATTGGATGAATACAGAATATAACGCACTACCATAATATAAACCAATTGAAGGGAATCTCCGGATTCCTTTTTTTGTATGTCAAAGCTCTTTTTTCGCAACTTAGGTAATATTTGGTTGAACAAAATGATTTCATCCTTTATAGTGAGGGTGTATTTAAAAAAGGAGAAATCAAAATGAAAAAAATATTTGGAATTATACTCTTAGCAGTAATCGCACTTACATTAATAGGATGTAGTGCACTCGATCCACTTGCTCAATTTGAAAGAATTGCAGCACAAGAAATAACGAATGTTCAAGGATTTAATGATATCAAAGATGCAGATACAAACGATGATGAAATTGAAGCATTAAATAGTTCTAGCGTTCTTATAGTCAGCTTATCTTCAACTTCACTCGATTTAACGAATCAAGATAAGATTGATTACATCAAATCACTCTTTGAGTTGATTAGAGAAACACATCTGGAAAATGTTGCATTAGCAGAAAGTACGAAGCTTTTATGGGATGAACTTAAAACAAACGTTCAAGTTTTTAGAGATGAAGATAGAGAACTTCTACCTGATGATAAAGACACATTGATTACTTATAGAGAAGATATTAGAGCTAGAAGAGCAGAAGTAAGAGATACTTTTGGCGATATTAAAGAGCTCTTTGAAGAACTTCGAGGGAATTATAAAATAGAAAACTTAGATATGATTACAGAAAACCTTGAAGAAGTGTTAGATATACTTGAATTGAGACATGAATATATTATTTATTTAAGCCAAGTGATTATAGATGTCGATTTGATGATTACAGCATATAACAGTTAAACAGTGAAACGGATGATTAAAAAAATCATCCGTTTTTTACTAAAGAAATAATTTTGAGCTTATTACCATGTATAATTAACATGGGTGATAAGATGAAAATATCGAAAACTAGATTCATTAACTATATAAGATGTAACCGGTATACAGCTTTAGATGAGATCTATAGAGATCAGAATAAAGCTGTAGTATCTTTTACCGATGATCCTGAACTAGAAGACTTAATTGGTGAAGAAAATAAAGAAAAGGTATCTTATCTTTTAGAGGATATGTATGATGAAGAAGATGAGGATATGCTTGAAAAAGATGACCCTCAAATGGAAACAATGTTACCATATTATTCACAAATCGAAATATTAGCAGGGGATTCAATCCAAAAAAGATTTAAAGGCGATGTTGTTTATAGCTTAGATACCTATCAACAAAAAAGATTTGAACATGAAATTGAAGGCTTTAATTTTTATTGCTTCTTAGATGGTTATCAAGAGGATAAAGACACAATAAGAGTATTTGAAGTTAAAGCAACCACATCAAAGAAATTTAAGGAAATTACATATAAAAATAACGATGATGAAAAATCACTTCTTTTCGATTATTCACCAGAAGGTATTTTAATGCTTCAAGAAGATTTAATGGGTGATGTCAACGAGGATTATCATAAAAAAATATCAAGATTGAAAGACCGTTTAACTAAAGAAGGTCGTTACGTCTATGATATTTCTTATCAAAGATTTGTTTTAGAAAGATCAATTCAAACCAATAAAAATATTAAGTATTATCTTGTTGTATTAAATAGCGATTACATTCATGAAGGCCTAGTTAATGAAAGAAATGAACCTATTTATGGTGATGATATCGTGACATTAATTGATGTTACATCACTTACCAAAAAAATGATGAGTATCGTAGAAGAAGATATAGAAATTGTTATCAATAGATTAAATACAATGAATGCTAACCCTGTAAATTTAGGGCCACATTGTCAAAGAAAAGATACAAGGCAATGTAAGTTTTATCCAATATGCTACAAGCACATACCAGAGTATAATTCAATATTCACCTACATGGGTGGACATAACGGATTTAAAGATGAAAACGAGGAAAGACATGAAAGATTTGATCTTATTAATGAAGGTTTAGTGCAAGCAATCGACATTCCTTTTACATGGCTAAAAAGAGAAAATAATATTATTCAAAGAAAGGTTATGGAAACGGATGAAACCTATTACCATGCACCAAAGATTCGAGCAGGAATCTCTATTTTAAAATATCCGATTTATCATCTAGACTTTGAAACGTTTCCTTGCCCATTGCCTAGATTCAAAGGTGAGAAACCATATAGTCAATCTTTATTCCAATACTCAATTCATGTGGAACATCAGCCTGGAGTATGTGATAAGGATAAAGATAATTATTCATATATCGCGACTAAGCATATTGATTTAAGAAAAGATTTAATTGAAAATATGCTGGAAGTCATCAAAAAAGATGGTGGGTCCATTATGGTCTACAATCAATCTTTCGAACAAACCAGATTAAAAGAAATGGCAGAACTATATCCCGAATATCGAGAAAGACTTTTAGACATGGTGGACCGATTATTCGACTTAATGTATTTACTCAGAGGCAATCAAAAAATGTTTACACCTCTTGGTTTTGATAAAGAAGAAGCGAAGGCAATCAACTATTATCATAACAAATTAAACGGGTCTTTCTCTATTAAAAAAGTACTACCAATATTCAGCAATTTGACTTATAAAGGTATGGGAATTTCTAATGGAACTGAGGCATTAGTTACTTATGCAAGATTCCCTATGATGGATGATAATACATTTAAAACGAAGTATAAAGAACTCTTGGAATACTGTAAACAAGACACTTGGGCAATGGTAGAAATACTGGAAGGTTTAAGAAAGATTTAATTGATAAACCACCTTCTTCAATCGGTGGTTTATACTTTTATAAAGCCAATTCCGTAAATTTTAGCCATTTCATGTTCGATTTCTTGTTATTTCCTTTGTTTTCATTTATAATAAAACAAAGAGGAGGATACAACTATGTTGAAACTATACAACACGCTAACAAACACCATCGAACCATTTGAATCTATACAACCTAAAAAGGTTTCAATGTATGTTTGCGGACCTACCGTTTATGGTGATATTCACCTAGGAAACGCTAGACCTGTAATCTTTTTTGACGTCGTAAAAAGATATTTGAAGTTCATTGATTATGATGTTTTATTGGTTTCCAATATTACCGATGTTGATGACAAGATCATTGAGAAAGCCAAAGAACTTAAAATAAAAGAATCTGTTCTTACCAATACATATACTAAACACTTTATAGATATGACATTAGCACTCGGAAGTGCTATGCCAGATATGATGCCTAAGGCTACCGAATACGTTTTGCAAATGATTGAATATATTGAGGATTTAATATCTAAAGGGTTTGCTTACGCAGCACCAAGTGGAGTATATTTTAGAGTTGGCAAAGCGAAAGATTACGGTATTTTAAGCAAACAAAATATTGATGAGTTGAATCAAGGTGTACGCATCACTTTAGATGAAGATAAAGAAGATCCAAGAGATTTTAGTATTTGGAAAGTCACATCAGATGGTATGTCTTTTGAATCTCCATGGGGTAGAGGAAGACCTGGATGGCATACGGAATGTGCGGTTATGAATCATGAGATTTTTGGAAAAGAAATTGATATTCACGGTGGTGGAACAGATCTAAAGTTCCCACACCATGAAAATGAAATAGCTCAGACAGTGGTTCACGATCATCACCATCTCGCAAGAGTTTGGATGCACGTCGGTAGACTTGATGTGAACGATGTTAAAATGAGTAAATCACTAGGAAATATCACCTTAGTGAAGGATCTTTTGCAAGATTATGATCCATACGCTTTTAGACTGCTTACAATTAATCATCATTACCGTCAACCAATTAATTACACAGAGGATTTAATGGTACAATTTGCTAAAGAATATGATAAAATTAAACGAAGCCTTAAAAAAGCTTTTTTAACCATCTCGCTTGCTAAAGCATATACATCAGAAGTGGATGACAATCAAATTGAAATCTTTAAATCATTAATGGATGACGATTTCAATATTCCGAATGTCATTACTTTGATTTATGATTTGTTAAAGCAGATGAATAAAGCGAAAGATCCGAAATATCTTTCGGTCCTATATCAAACCACTAAAACAATTTTAGAGGTTTTAGGAATTATGCCTCAATATGAATTATCCGATGAAACCTTGATTTTATATCGTGCTTGGGAAGATGCAAGAACTGATAAGGATTTTTCAAGAGCGGATCAATTGAGAGAACAGCTCACTGAGCGAGGGTGGATGTAATATTGAATGGACTTACGCTAGCTTATATTGGAGATGCTTACTATGAACTTTCTATTCGTATGCATCTTATTCACAATAAATTAACCAATGTCAATGATTTGCATAAAAAGGCAATCAAATTCACTTCTGGAACTGCACAAGCTTCTATTATCATTAAGATGATGGAAGAAAATTTGGTGTCAGAAAATGAAATTGAAACATTTAAAAGAGGCAGAAATGCTAGTGGACCAGGAAGAAAAAATATCGATGCTAAAACCTATCATTACGCAACAGGATTTGAAACTCTTATTGGAGAACTGTATTTAAAGGATAAAAATAGAGCAGACGAACTGATTCAATTAGCAATTTTATACATAGAGAAAGGAGATTTCAATGGAAAAGACAGTTGAAAAGAAAAGAACTACAAAAAAACTGAATCAACAAGATGACTTAAAGCAAATATTCATGGAAGATGAAGATGACGCTTTAGATCAAAAGGAAATCTCTAAACCTAAAAAACAAAAGGGACCTAAAACCGTTATTAAAGAAGACATGATTACCATGAAGGGTGATCCTTTAGGGTTGCATGTTCCATTAAATGACGAACCAACCGTAACATTAAACGTAAGAGATAAAGTTAGAACTAAAGACGATATTGTTGTAGAAAGATATAATCCTGATGTTGATCAAGGGTTATCCACTGATGAAGTTGAACTTCGCCAAATGGCAGGACTTGCAAACATTACAGATTCTGGTAGTTCAAAGAGTATTCCAACGATTATTAGAGCAAATATTTTTACATTCTTTAATTTGCTAAATTTCAGTATCGCGGCTTGGTTAATTTCGGTATCCGCGAAAATATCCAATTTATTCTTTATGGGTGTTATTACCTTGAATATTACAATCGGGATCATTCAAGAAATAAGAGCAAAGAAAACAATTGATAAATTATCTTTATTATCAGCTCCGACAGCAATTGTTATTCGTGATAAAGATGAATTTGAAATCTCGATTCAAGATGTAGTCATCGATGATATCTTATTCTTAAGTTCTGGTAAGCAAATTCCAGCAGACGCTGTTGTTCGACAAGGTTCAATTGAAGTCAACGAATCATTACTTACTGGTGAATCCGATCCGATTATCAAGAGAAAAGGTGACACGCTATACTCTGGTTCATTTGTTGTTTCAGGAAACTGTCACGCACAAGCCACTGCAGTAGGTAAAGACATTTATATTCAAAAATTAACCAATCAAGCAAAAAAATACAAGAAACCGGAATCTGATTTATTAGGATCCTTAAAAATAATCATTCGTACCGTGGGGATTATTATATTACCACTAGCAGCAACACTGTTTTATTTGATGACAAATAATGCAAACCTAGATATGACATATCAAGAAATCGTCATTAAGACTACTGGTGCGATGATTGGGATGATTCCATCAGGTCTATTCCTGTTAACATCAATGGCTTTAGCAGTAGGTGTTATTAGACTTGCTCAAAATAATACTTTAGTTCAAGAGCTTTATTGTATAGAAATGCTTGCTAGAGTCGATACGCTTTGTCTAGATAAGACAGGGACGATTACCGATGGAACAATGACTGTTAAAAGCATTATTGAATATAAAAACGATACAGGTTTAGCATTGAAGAATATTATTTCCGCGATGCTAAATGCTCAAAATGATCCAAATCTAACATCAGATGCACTAGCAGATCGTTTTGGTACAGGAAAGAGAATTAGACATAAGAATTTAATTCCATTCTCCAGTACTAGAAAGTTTAGTGCAGTTCAATTTGAAAGATATGGTACATTTATTCTAGGTGCTCCTGAATTTGTTGTTAAAGAAGGATTTAATGCGATTGCTAAAGAAGTAGATAAACAATCCGCTGAAGGTTATCGTGTGCTTGTAGTTGCTTTTTCCGATGGTGAAATTGATGAAAATCAATATACAGGAAAAGTTACGCCACTCGCATTAATTATGATTGAAGATACTATTCGTCCAGATGCTATTGAAACGATTGAATACTTCAAGAGTCATAATGTAGAGGTTAAAGTCATTTCAGGGGATAACCCAGCAACTGTATCTAGAATCTCTCAAAGAGCCGGTGTAGCAAATGCAGATAAATATATTAGTCTAGAAGGTATGCAGGATAAAGAAGTTGTAAGATCTGCATCACGCTTTACAGTATTTGGACGTGTTTCTCCACAACAAAAGAAATTATTAATTGAATCACTAAAAAATAATGGACGAACAGTTGCGATGACTGGTGATGGCGTAAACGATATTTTAGCGCTTAAAGAAGCGGACACATCGATTGCGATGGCATCTGGTAGTGAAGCAGCTAGAAACGTATCTCACTTAGTTCTACTAGATTCTAATTTCTCTTCAATGCCTAAGGTAGTTAGTGAAGGTAGAAGAGTTATCAATAACGTTCAAAGAGTGTCTACATTATTCTTAACGAAAACGATATTTTCATTTTTACTAGCAGTTGTTGCGATTGTTAGAAATGGATCTTATCCAATTTCTCCAAGTCAACTTGTTTTAATTGACTATTTAGTTATTGGTATCCCATCATTTTTCTTAGCGTTAGAACCTAACAACAAGTTAGTTAAGGGTAAATTCTTGCAGAATATTTTGAAAGCAGCACTCCCTGGAGCATTAGTTGTTTTGATTAACACATTAATTATTTATGCTTTTGAAGGTGCTTTGGGCATGGGTTCAGATGTTTTATCTACACTCATTGTGATTTCAGCAACTGTAGTGTCACTCACTGTGTTGTTTAGAGTTTCTAGACCATTTAATCCAATGAGAGGGGTTCTATTCTTCTTTATGGTATTAATCTTCTTAATTACCATTTGGTTTATGCCACTCTACTTCGACTTTGCACCATTCTATTTCCAAGATTTCCATCCTTTACCACCATTAACCGTTCCACAAATATTGTTACTTCTAGTACTTGCTCAGGCAACGTATCCATTAATGTACATTTTGTCGAATATCGTAAGATGGCTCAAAAATCTTGTGAAGTTTATGATGAATTTGCTAGCAGATATGCAATAATATCAAAAAAAGAAGGCGCACATGCGCCTTTTGATATCTTTTTATCAAAATTTATAAATGTTTAAATAGAAAGTAAAGATTAAAATGTACTTGGAGGGATAAATCATGATTGTATACGGGAAAAATGTGATTAGAGAAGCGATATTTTCAAATCGTCCAATCTATCAGTTATATTTAGATGAAAAATTTCAAGATCACCACTTTTTAAATTTTTTAAAGGATAAAAAAATAGCCTTTCAAAAAGTTTCTAAAGGTGAATTGAATAGACTTACAGATAATGCACTACATCAAGGGATGGCCGCAGATGTCAAAGAATATGAATATCTTGAATTGTTAGATGTACTAGACACCTCTAAGCATCAAAGATTTCTTATACTAGATGGCATTGAAGACCCTCATAACCTAGGAGCGATTATGCGTACTGCGGAAGCGGTTCAACTTGACGCGATCATTATGAGTAGAAAAGGGCAGGTTCCACTGAATGCGACTGTTGCTAAAGTTTCATCAGGAGCAATCGAACATGTTCCAGTTGTCTTGGTTTCAAATATCAATCAAGCCATCATGAATCTAAAGAAAGAAAATGTATGGGTGATTGGAACGGATGGTTCAACAGATAAGACAATTGATGACATGCCTAAGGATTGTTCACTTGCTATCGTGTTAGGTAACGAAGGGGAAGGAATTAGACCTTTAGTTAAACAAAATTGTGATCTTTTAGTCAAAATACCGATGTATGGCAAGATCAACAGTTTAAATGTGAGTGTTGCTGCAGCACTCATGATGTATGCGAGTTTAAAATAATATGAACCTCGTGATGAATGATTATGAACTGATTTATCTCATCCACGCTGAACATGATGAGCTAGCGCTCAACTTCATGTTTCAGAAGTATCATAAATTCATCTGGAAACAAGTTCATTTAATGGAGATCGAAAAAAAAGAGCAAGATGATTTTCATCAAGAAGGCAATTTAATGCTCCATAAAGCAATCAAAACCTTTAATACTGATAAAAACAAAACATTTACACGTTATTTTGAGTTGATTTTAAAAAGACATTTCTACCAACTCAAAAAAACTCTTCCAACATATTACTTATTTGAGAACGCTGATTTTTGTCAGGAAAGATGCTATATAGAAGAAGAACCAGTTTATTTGTCACTAAACTCAAATCTCGAACAAACGGTTTACGAAAAATACTTTATCAATCGAGAAACCATCCAGGATATTGAGATCACGACAAGCTATAGTAGAAAGCAAATATATAATACTATATTTAGAATCAAAGAAAAATATAAAATTATGATATAATATGATAGGTAGTTGACTAAGTCATTCTTAAGTGTTAAAATACATTTGCGAATGACCACAAAAGGTGGTTTTTTAATGCGCGAAAAAGTAATACTGGTATGTTCGGAGTGTTTGAGTAGAAATTACACAGTGACGAAGAACAAACAAACTCAAAAAGAACGCATCGAGACAAACAAACATTGTCCAAGATGCAACAAGCACACCCTGCATAAGGAAAGTAAATAGGAGGCTATTAAAATGGCAATCAAACAAAAAACAGTAGAACAAAAAAGTAAACTACTTGAGGTTCTAACCACTGAGTATAAATGCTAATGCACCTGATAATGTAGCTAGAATCCCTAGAAGTAGGTTTTCCCATTTATACTCAGTGGTTAGAACCTCAAGTAGTTTACTTTTTTGTTCTACTGTTTTTTGTCTCTAATACTTGTCTTTGACGTCTACCTATTATTTCAGCACTCATAAGAACCTCCAAAAAAAATTATCCTACAATATCATCAGTCTTGGAATGATGCACTATGGAGTTGGCCCTTTATCGGCGACCTCTTCTGTTACAGGAATCGCTGTCATGGCCGCATACGGTTTGTTCCTTATTCCTGGGTATCTGCATTATCACACCTT
>CAKMKF010000144.1 GCA_927439925.1 uncultured Acholeplasmataceae bacterium
TTCCGAATAATAATCTCATATCTCCAGTAAAGTATCCAGGCTTTTTCATATCTGGATTCATCACTTCAAATACTGAAACGATATTTTTTTCTTTTTCAACTAACTTTTTGACCAACTCTTCGATACGGTTCGACTTTTTAAGCATAATAAATGAGACTTGTGCCTCTTTTAAGTTTTCACTAACTCGAACTACCAAGCTTCTCACATAACCACGTCTAGTTCTTGGGTCAAACGCGTCAACTTGTAATTCATCCATAAGTAATGCAATCGATGTTAAAATCTGGTTAATCAAAACGTTTTGAACTGGACAATCTTTAATAAAGACAAATCGATTTGAATTTCTAGCATACATACCAATTCTAGTTTTACCTTTAATTCTTTGAACTGGAAGGCTTGCCTTATTACGATAGTTTAATGGGTTATCTGCACCAATTGTTTTTTTAACAATCTTTTCATCAATTTTTTGTCCTGCATATCTTTCAAATGCTTTTAAAATGATATGTCTTTTTTCCTCTAGCGTCTTATTATAGTCATAATGTTGAGTCTGGCATCCGCCACACTCCTCATAAACTGGACAAAAAGGAATACGTCTGTCCGGATTCTCTTTGTTAATGGATTCTATTTTAGCAATTGCTCTATTGTCAAATACTTCAGTAACTCGAACAGTTAATTCTTCATCAGGTAACGCTTGATCAACAAAGATAGCGAGTTTATTGAAATAACCGATACCTTCACCGTTAATTCCCATTCTTTTTATTGAAATATTGAGTAAGTCATCTATTTTAATATGTTCATTCATTCTTTTACACCTCTATGTTACTATTTTATCATAGATAATCGGTTCTGATGCCTTTCATTTAAAGCATTTCACAATCATTTCCAAAAAAAAAGGACCAAGAAATTGGTCCTGTCTATTCTATTTACTTTCTAAGCGAATAACTTCTCTTGCAATCATGACTTCTTCATTGGTTGGAATGATATATGCCTTCACTTTAGAATCCTTAGTTGAGATCATACGTTCTCCACGCTTTTGATTTTCTGCAGCATCGAGTTCAATACCTAAGACTTTAACAGCCTTAATAACATCACGTCTAACTTCTGGTGCATTTTCACCAATACCAGCAGTAAAGCAAATCGCGTCTAACCCACCCATATAAACATAATATGAACCTATATAATCAGCAATTCTTTTCACCTGAACTTGGTGTGCTAAATATGCTCTATGATTTCCTTCATTCATACCATCGATAATATCTCTAGAGTCATTTGAAAAACCTGATAATCCTAAATATCCTGATTTCTTATTGAGTTCATCTAAAACTTCACCATATGTTTTATCTTCTTTAGAGGATACAAGCATTAAAACAGCTGGATCGACATTACCACTACGTGTACCCATTGGAATACCTTCAAGTGGAGTTAGACCCATTGAAGTATCCACTGATTTACCACCATCAACAGCACAAATAGATGCACCATTGCCTAAATGACATACAATAACTTTCGCTTTTTTATTGCCTAAGATTTCAGCAGCTCTTTCAGATACATATTGGTGTGATGTTCCATGGAAACCATACTTTCTAACACCATATTTTTCATACCATTCATAAGGTACTGCATAAAGGTATGCATCTTCTGTCATGGTTTGATGGAATGTAGTGTCAAATACAGCGATTTGAGGTACATTTGGTAATGCATTTCTAAACGCTTCGATACCAGTAATATTTGCTGGATTATGAAGTGGAGCAAGATCAATTAACCCTCTAATATGAGCGATAACATCTTCATCAATTACTGCAGAGTTCTTAAAGTATTCTCCACCTTGTACAACACGGTGACCAACACCTTTGATTTCATCAAGAGATTCGATGATCTTATTGCTGATCAAACCATGAATAACCAACTCAACAGCAGTTTTATGATTTAAGATCTGCTTGTCTTCCTTAATTTTCTCACCATTGACCTTGAAGGTAATGATTGCATTGTCATAACCAATACGTTCGACAATACCGCTTGTTACGACTTCTTCTGAAGGCATTTCAAATAGCTGGAATTTTAAAGAAGAACTACCAGCATTTACCGCTAAAATTTTCATATTTTTTAATCTCCTTATATCTATTTCACTTCTATCTTACATGATTCCAACCATGAAATCAAGTAGGTGAATATATATTCATGTTAATATAGGTAAAGATATATAGCAAAGAACTGTAAAATGGTACCTATGGACGTAAAAATGTGCCAAATGAAGTGGAAATATTTTATTTTTGGGAACACATAAAATGCGACACCTACAGAATAAGCAATTCCACCACCGAAGACAAGAAAGAATGCTCCTGGTTGATATGCAAATAATTGTTCAACAAAGATCAATGCACTCCAACCCATTAACAAATAAATGACTAAATGAAGCTTCGCATACTTTTTAATCCATATCGATTTAAATACGACTCCAACAAGTATTAATGCCCATTGAATAATAAACAATACTGGTCCAAGACCTAATCCTGAAATACCAAATAATGGTCTTTGAAGTTCAGGAAGTAAGAGTAATGCTGGTGCGAATGTTCCACCGATTAAGATATAAATCGATAAGTGATCAAAACGCTGGAATAAGTTTTTAGCACCTGGGTGAAAAATAGCGTGATAGAGTGTACTCATGGTATATAAATTGATAATACCAAAGCCAAATATGATTGCTGCTGTTACTTCTACTGTTTGATCTGATTTAACTAGTAATAAAATCAATGCGACAATCCCAAAGATTGCCATCACACCATGAGATACCGCATTTGCAATTTCTTCTCCTGGTGTTTGTATGTTTGTCTCTTTTCTCATTGTTGTCTCCTATTTTTTGAATTGATCTAAAAAGTCTTTTCCTTTATGTGTTTCAGGTTCAGTTTCGATTAAATTCTCATAATCGAATTGTCTTAATACTTCATACGCTACAATTGCTACTGCATTACTTAAATTTAAACTTCTTACTTTATCTGTTGTAGGAATTCTGTAACAGTTTTCAATGTGACTTGCTAATATATATTTATCAACACCTGTTGATTCTTTACCAAAGATTAAATAGAGAGGTTGTTCTAATTCTTTATAATTCATGTCCGCGTAATTCTTTTTACCATAACGCGTTAAAAACAAATAAGTCCCTTTATTTTTTGACTCGAAGTCTTGAAAGTTCTTATACAATGTATAGTCTAAGTGCTCATAGTAATCAAGTGCACTTCTTCTTAATTTCGTTTCATCGATTTTAAAGCCAAGTGGTTCGATTAAATGAAGCTTCGCGCCAATTGCGACGCAAGTCCTCATAATGTTTCCTGTATTTTGTGGTATTTCTGGTTCATATAAAACGATATGTAACATTATACTCTCA
>CAKMKF010000145.1 GCA_927439925.1 uncultured Acholeplasmataceae bacterium
AGCTAAAGGAACTACGATTTCAATTGCTTTCGCTGGTAAAGGTCAATGGCAAGATACTGGTGCTAAAATGATTCACTTTACCTCCACCACGACTAATTGATTTAGAAATAATAGTAGATGTTGTGTTTGGTGCGACGTGAATCATTTTAGCACCAGTATCTTGCCATTGACCTTTACCAGCGAAAGCAATTGAAATCGTAGTTCCTTTAGCTCTTTCACCAAGCAATATACAAGATGGGTATTTCATATTGACGTTACTTCCGATATTTCCGTCGATCCATTCCATATGTCCATTTTCATAGACAAATGCTCTTTTAGTAACTAAGTTAATAACATTAGTTGACCAATTTTGAATCGTTGTATAACGGCATGTAGCATCCTTTAACACGACGATTTCTACGATAGCAGCATGTAATGAGTCTTTTCTATAAACAGGCGCAGTACAGCCTTCTACATAGTTTACTTGAGCACCTTCATCAACGATAATCAATGTTCTTTCAAACTGACCCATTTGATCGGAGTTAATTCTGAAATAAGATTGAAGAGGTTTAGTTACCTTAACACCTTTTGGTACATAGATAAATGAACCACCACTCCATACAGCACTATTTAACGCTGCATATTTGTTATCTGAGAATGGAATAATTGTTCCAAAATATTTTTTAACAAGTTCTGGATAATCTCTTAATGCTGTATCTGTATCTACATAAATAACACCAAGATCTTCAAGTTCTTTAATTGTATTATGATAAACGACTTCACTTTCAAACTGAGTAGAGACGCCTGCTAAGAAATTTCTTTCGGCTTCAGGAATACCTAGTTTTTCGAATGTATCTTTGATTGCTGTTGGAACTTCATCCCAGCTTGTTTCAGCTCGATCACTTGCTCTAAGAAAATAAGTGAAGTCATCAAAATTGATAAATGACAAGTCAGGACCCCATGTAGGATTCTTTAATTCTAAAAATTTCTTATAGCTCTTTAAGCGAAAATCAAGCATCCATTGTGGTTCTGATTTTGCTTTGCTAATCACTCTTATAATGTCTTCAGTAAGACCTTTTCCTGTATCAAATACAGGCTTTGATTCTGTATGGAAACCAAATTGATAGTCACCGATTATGGAGTCTATCTTTTTTTTGTTATCATCCATTTAATTCGTCCTCCTTTATTTTTAAAATTCCTTGCTCAGCTGCTTTCCAAGCAAGAGTTGCACACTTCACGCGTGCTGGAAATTGAGCAACACCTTGATAAACCACTGCATCGCCTTTTAGAATTTCTGGGTTGTAAGGATATCCTTTAATCAACTCATAAAACTCATGTAGGATTGATATGGATTCATCTAGTGTTTTATTCATGAGTGTTTCGCTCATGACGCTTGCACTTGAACAGCATATAGAACAACCAGTCCCTTGATGCAAAATATGTGTGATTTTATGATCTTGAACTTTAAGTTGAACTGTCATTTCATCACCACAACTTGGGTTATTTAAATGAACAGTCATGTAACTATTATCAGCTACAAATCCTCTGTTTTTAGGACTCTTATAATGTTCCATAATCACTTGTCTATATAAATGTTCGATATTCATGTCTACTCCTTTAAAACGATAAAAAGAAATCTTTGGCAGCTATAACGCTGCTCACGAATACATCACAATCTGTGATGTCATTATAAAGATGAAATGATGCCCGTAGTGTTGAATTAACACCTAAGAATTTACTAACAAGTTGTGCACAATGATGTCCTGCTCTTACACTGACTTTATTGGTGTCTAACATTGTAGCAATATCATGTGGGTGAACTCCTTCAACGTTAAACGCGATGACTGGATTATCAGCACTCGGATTATAAATGGTTATACCTTCTACTTTTGATAGTTTATCTAAAGTGTATTTGTGTAGTGCTGAAGTATGTTCATGCATCTCTTTAAATCCAATGGATTCAATGTAGCGAATTGCTGCTGCCAATCCAATTGCTCCACTAATCACCGGTGTTCCTGCTTCAAATCGAAGAGGTGTATCTTTCCAGGTAGCATCATCTTTACTGACTTCATCAGCCATTTCTCCACCATACTCGAAAGGTTCAAGAAGGTTTAAAAGATTTTTCTTCCCATAAAGCACACCAACACCTGAAGGTCCAAACATCTTGTGACCAGAAAAAGCGAGATAGTCAATACCAAGATCTTTCACATCAACATTCATATGTGGTACAGATTGCGCAGCATCCAAGATGACTGTCGCTTTTTTTTGATGTGCAAGTTCTGCAATTTCTTTGATTGGTGTTAGATAACCCATGACGTTTGAGACATGTGTAATGGCTACCACCCTAGTTTGATCAGTTAGTACTGACTTAAAATTTTCTACAGTTATTCTTCCTTCTTTTGTTAATGGAATATAAACAAGTTTAGCACCTGTTTTTTTCGCTACCATCATCCAAGGAAGTAGTGAAGAATGATGCTCTAACTCACTTGTGATAATTTCATCACCAGCTTTTAAAGTCTCTTTAAGTGCATTTGCTACAAAATTTAATGCTGAAGTCGTTCCTCTAGTGAAGATGATTTCTTCTTCATTTGCATGAATAAATTTTGCTACAGTTGCTCTTGCTTCTTCAAACAATCTTGTTGCTTCATACGCTAAATCATAAGCTCCACGATGCACATTCACTCCTAAAGTCATATAATAGTGATCAATTTGATCAATCACTGATTTTACTTTAAGCGACGATGCTGCAGAATCTAAATAGGTTAAATTAGGTTGTTTTTGATAGATTGGAAAATCCAATCTAATCTTTGATACATCGATCATATTCTTGAATTGACGACATACACAAATCTTTCCTTGAGAGGCTCATCATCGATTTCTTCGACAATTGGGCGAATGAATCCATTAATAATCAGTTTTTCTGCTTCTTTATGGGTTAATCCTCTGCTTCTTAAGTAGAATAGAACATCTTCTTGTATCTTACCGATTGTTGCTCCATGTCCTGCTTTAACATCGTATTCATCGATGAGTAAAATTGGATTAACTTCAACAATTGCAGTATCTGATGTAATAATTCCTTTTAAGGTTTGGAAAGCATTGGCATTCTTCATCCCCTTTTCAATTTTTTCTACGCCATTTAATACAATTTTACCATTTTTATTGGCAATTCCGATATTGGTCATGTCTCCATATGTATTTGGAGCGTTATGTGTAATGTGAACATCAATGGTTTGATTGTTGTCAAATGATGATACTGCAACAGCTCTCATTTTAACTTCAGCACCTTCACCAGCTAAATTTACGTTTAACTTAGCTACCAGTACATCACTTACAAATCCACCTATAAGTTCTAATTTTGAATCTCTTTCAGCTTTGAAGTTATGTTCAAGTACTGCTTTTTTACTTGAAAGTTCACTAACAAGCAAATATTTGACTATACTGTTTGGTTTAGCAATTAAATTAAACTTATAGTTATTTTCATCTGTATCATTGCTTGCTAATTCTAAAATAATTTTAACACTTGTATTTTCTAAGACAACAATTTCAAAAGACTCATTGTTATCGTCTGCTACAGTAATTTTGATGGGATCTTGATATTGGGTATTTTTAGGAATTGTAAGCGTCTGATTTTGATAGGTGAATCCGACTGGTAACTTCGTAGTTACCTCGTGATTCTTAAGAACAATCGATTTCATTATTGATCGCCTTCAACAAAATCAATACCTAGTTCCTCTTTTACCCATTCATAACCATTCTTATCAATTTTTGTTATTAATTCTTGTCCACCACTTAACACTATCTTGCCATCAATCATGATGTGTACGAATGTAGGTTTAATATGATCTAAAATACGTTGGTAATGCGTAATCAATATACAACCAAATTCACTATTTACCAAACTACTTACGTTTTCTCCAACAATCTTTAGTGCGTCAACATCAAGACCAGAGTCAATTTCATCTAATATTGCAAATTTAGGTTTTAAGACCTTCAACTGTAAAATTTCATTTCTTTTTCTTTCTCCACCACTGAAGCCTTCATTTAAATAACGATGTGCTAAGTCAGCTCTCATCTTTAATTCTTCAACAGTTTTTTCATACTTAATCGCGAATTCGAAAAGACCAACTTCTTTTCCAGAGGTTGCCTTTAGGGCTTGACGCATAAAATCACTATTTGTAACTCCAGGAACTTCTGCTGGATATTGCATTGCCAAAAATAATCCTGCGCGAGCTCTTTCATCTACTTCCATTTCTAAAAGGTCTTTTCCATCGAGAAAAGCACTACCTTCAGTAACTTCATATTTTGGATGACCCATGAGTGCACTAGCAAGAGTTGATTTGCCAGTACCATTAGGACCCATAATTGCGTGAACTTCTCCAGAATTAACTACTAAGTTAACTCCCTTTAATATTTCTTTTCCTTCAATTCCTACGTGAAGGTTGTTGATTTCTAATTTTGCCATGAAATGACCTCCTTGATTTCCATAACTATTATATAACATTAGGGTGTTTATTGCTATTTATATGCTAATTTATAATTTTCAGTAAATAGGGAAACGTTTTCAATGAAAATTTTATGTAAACTTACATTTGTTTTCATTCAACATGTATTATAATAGAAATGTAGTTAAGTTTCCTTTTCTAATAACTCAAACTACACTTTATGTATTTTTCTCCCAAAAAATACTGCGTAAACCTCGCTTTGTTCGAATATTGGACTGCCATCCACATATATTCCTACATAAAAGGTTAACTCCCAAATGCGGGCTTCTATGAAGCCCGTTTTTTTATTATGCATAAAAAAACTTGACAAATATGAAAAAAAGATTTATTCTTTATACTAATATATGATTAATCATATAAATACGAAAAAGAGGTACTTTATGAAACTAAGAAAAATCGTATTCATGTTTGTTTTCGTGCTTTTACTCGTTTCTTGTACACCAAAAGAATCAGAAAAAGAATCTTTTACGGTTACATTTGAAGTGGCAGGGGGATCACTGGTCACTGAACAATTAGTTGTTGACGGAGAAAAAGTGGTTGAACCTGATGATCCAACTAGACTTGCATATATTTTTGATGGGTGGTATACGGATCCTAATCTAACCACATTGTTTAATTTTGACACATCAGTTACAGCAAGTATCAGACTATATGCAAAATGGAATCCTGATGTTGAATTGCAAACAGCATATATGGATGAAGATGCTGCAGCTATTAGTTTATCAGATGAACCGGTAACTGCCTCAAAACTAAATCTACCAATTAAAGGATCTCTTAACGAATCAGGAATTTCTTGGTCATCAAGCAATAATTCAGTTGTCAATCGCCATGGGGTGGTTTTCCATCCAACAGCAGGTGAAAATGACGTAACTGTGACCTTAACTGCTAAATTAACTTATGGTTTACAACAAAAATTTTATGATTTTGAAGTCATAATTCCAGCAAAAACAGAAGTCACTATAGATGAATCTGTTGTTCTCCCTTTTACAAATTTAACATCAGAATTCACTGTTGCTGACGCGAATCTAACTACCTATTTCGCTGAAGATGGTGCACTTCCTTATGTAGATTTCATGGAATTTTTATCTATTCTTGAAGGTTTCTTGTATTTCGATGATTTTGAATTCACAGTCACTAGTGACACAGTAACCGTTTATTATCAAGCAGAATATGATATCGAAGATGATCAAGGCAATGTTATTGGTACTGAAACAGAAGATTACTACTTAACCGTAGACTTTGAGAATAATACTGTTACGATTGACACGCTAAGTTTCTTTGAAGGTTATATTTATGAAACTGCCACTGACTATGGTGCAGGTATCACTTATTTAGAGACTTATTACGAAGAAGGTGTCCCAGTTGTTTTAGAATTAACACCTTATCGCTTTGATTTAGTAGTTCACCAAGATGGATTAGAAACTAAATATTTATTCCCATTCCATATAGCAAATTTATTGTTTACGGGTGGCTCATATTATAACGTTTATTATAATGGTAATGGATATTCAGGAATTTATGCATTCCCAGATACTGATGATCCAACCGGTGAAACTGAAGATGGAAGAGCTTATAATTCTATCAAGGTAAGTTCGTTAAATGGAACAGATATCGCTCCAGATGTCTTAGTAGCTACCTATGACTTACTCGTATTTTCTCTTGACTACTTCTTCGGTCTTAAATCTCAAAGAGAAGTCGAGACTTATTACACAGTGCTTGCAAGCACAAGAGATTCATATATGACTGGTAAAACAAGAGACTTATCCAATGGAATCTTCAATGTAGTTAATAAAACATTAGACGATCTTCACTCTAGCTATCATTTCCCAGGATATTATGAAGTGCCTACATTTAAATTAGCTCTTGAAACCATCGCTCAAGTCGGTCCAACTGTAAGAAGCTGGTACGATGTATTATTTGAAGTACAAGATTTGTTTGATACTACTTATTCACAAAATTCTGGTACTCCACCTGATTATCGCTTTATAGATGGTGGTAAAACTGCAATTATTTACCTAGATGGTTTCTACACTGCAACCGTTGAAGATCCTGATGGTGATGATTCACATCGTTTCATGAGAGAAACAATGGATGCGATTATGCTAGAAAATAGAAATGTAGAAAATATAGTCGTTGATTTGAGTTACAACACTGGTGGTAATCTAGGTGCTTTAATTAGAGTATTAGGCTTTATGACTGAACAACCAATCGAAATGAGCTACATGAATCCAACCGATCAATCCAATGTCACTTATTTCGCTGATGTTGATACAGTAGCTTATACTGATGTTAACTGGTTCTTTATTACATCACGTGTAACCTTCTCTGCAGCAAATCTAATGACATCTATTGGTCAACATATGGGATTTGCGACAATTATCGGAACTAAATCCGGTGGCGGAGCATCTTCAATCATTCCAGTCGTTTTACCTGATGGCACTTTCTTCCATATGAGTAGTTTAAACGTTTTAAGCTACAGAGTTGGTAATGAAATCGATGGTTACGAGTATTTCTCTATCGAAGATGGAATCACTCCTGACTATGAGTTAGCAGTTGCTGATACTCAAAATACAGCTAAAATTATTGAAGTCATCGATTTAGCACTCGCTGGAGAATAAAGATTATCAATTGAATAAAACAAAAAAGCCAATCGCTTAGATTGGCTTTATTTTTAAGGTATTTAAATTATTAGAGGGTAGAGGGTACTCTTTAAATTATTAGAGGGTGTACCCTATGATTTTTGAAAGCGCATTTGAATTGAATAAAAAAATGAAGGCTTCCTATAAAATAAGATTATACCCATAATCCAAAGATA
>CAKMKF010000146.1 GCA_927439925.1 uncultured Acholeplasmataceae bacterium
TTGCAAACACAACTACAATCTCAAACACTTTAAGTTGTATTTTAATCACTACATCGTTATACTAAAAATATAATGAACAAAGGAGAATACGATGATAAACACCATTCAACCATTTATACCATGTGTCTATTATTAGATGAACAAAGTTCATAGAATCTTCATAAGTATTTGGTCCAAATAACATGTACTTGGTTATTTCAGGATTTGATGCATACTCATGAACATCATTGATGTCTTCATATTTAAATGGACGAATAGTTAGTCTTTTTGTATGCATAGTAGATATTTTAGGTTTCATGAACTCCTCCGGATGTTCTAAGTTATTGTAAAAGAAAAAACCATGATTGAAATAGATCAAAGAACTATCTCATGATGGTTTCATTGTATAACAAAATGAATTGCATTTCTATTGTTTTTTAAAAATACTTATACTTTTAGTAGTCCTCTAAAACCTCTTACGCCATAATAAGAGGATGCTCCATTGTGATAAACAAAAACATGATCATATCTTCGATCACAAAATAAAGCTCCATCCAATTTTCTAATTGAGTCAGGTGTTTTTACCCAACTAGAAGTTTTTAAATCAAACTCATCAATTTCTTGTAGTTCTCTATACTCATCTTCAGTAAGCATATCAATACCCATTTCATTTGCCATGTCCATAGCACTCGTCGCTGGTTTGAATTCTTTTCTTGAATCAAGAGCTTCTCTATCATAACAAACACTTCTACGACCTTTTGGGGTCTCTTTAGAGCTATCGATGAAGATAACCTCGTTTGGTTTTGACTTCATATCGAAAACATCAGGTTCACCACCTGTTTTCTCCATTTCAAAAAGTGAAACTAATTTTTTAGGATCATTAAGTAATCGTTTTTTGATATCCTCAAAATTCATTTTTTGATGACGATGCATATTTTTTTCGAATCTCTTTTTTAATATATCTAATAGTTCATCTATTTCAGATTTAGATAATTCATGATTTGAATTCCCCATTTTTATTTCCTCCGTTAAATATAGTAATATGACTTTAATTTAATATTTAAATAGAAATAATACAACAATAATGCATATCTTTGATAAAGAAATGCTATTCAGTAAGGAAGTTATATCCAAAAAAGACTATAACTTTTGATTTGGATTTGTAATATGAAATAAGACACCACTTGGAACATGAAGTGTCATAGTTTGACCATAGTGAGCTTGAACGATATCAGATACTTTAATCATCTTGTATTTTTCTTTAAGTTTGATTAAGGATTGATGAATATTTTCTATATCATCAACATATAGTTGAAATACCATGTTTTCAGCAATGTGTTTGTCGTAATAATTTTGAATAAATAAAGAGATTTGATCTCTTTTAAAGAGTTTTAAATTTTTATCCTCATATACTTTTTCAAATCCAAAATCTAAATAGAAACTTTCACATAGTAAAAAATCGATTGCTGGTATAAATGGTTGAATGGTGTTTATCATCGTATTCTCCTTTGTTCATTATATTTTTAGTATAACGATGTAGTGATTAAAATACAACTTAAAGTGTTTGAGATTGTAGTTGTGTTTGCAACCTATATGAAAAAACCAGCTCTTCGTTAGAGCAGGTTTTTTATTTGTATCCTAATTAAGAATAGGTTTTTAGTGATAAATAGTTTTTAGTTCTTCTTTCAAAGTATAATATCTTGATTTAATAAGCATAAATTGTTCTTTTAACTCTTGAATAGTTGAAACTTTAAAGCTTTTTTCAATAAGGTCCGTATCTGAATCTCCAAAATCTAGACGAGCATATCTTAACCCAAAATCTGCTCTTTCAGGTCTGTGTTTTAGATTCAACATGACACCTAAATGACGAGATACAAATGATAGGTATGTGGGAAACACATCAATAAAATGACCTCGAGCTATCCCTTTTTCAACTTCAGTAATGATCAAAAAATCTGTTGGAATAACTGAAAGATAAAGCTTTTGACCGAGTTCAAATATTTCTTGAGTAGGTGTAGGACTTGGATTATATATTTGATTCTTATCAAACCAAATGGAAGCTACGCCATGACGGTCTTTTTCCATCAATTTGTTCGGTTGGCTCTCTTTAATGACTGCTATGTCTAGATAAATGAACGGCTCGACTTGATCAATTTCATAGAAACATTGTGATAGTCCATGCCAAGCAGGTTCAGGTACTCTATACTTGTTGGTAATGGTAAACTGTTTTTTTAGAAATGTTTCGAGATCTGAAAAAACAGTTTCTACATCCTCATCTTTGACAATGAGTGATAAATCAAGATCAGAATACTCATCCATGCGCTTGGTTGCTGCTGAACCGCCTTCCCAAGCTGCAAGTATTATCGGATTTTTGATAGCCCATGGCTTAATGATTTCAACTAAATCTTTTCTTGTATACATTGTATTACTCCTTTTATATATATGCTTATTCTAGAATATATTTTACTCATCTTGTTAATTCTTTTGATTATATATTACCAAGTTGTGAGCCTGAATCCATCCAATTTGACTCATCAATAATTTCTTTCGTATTAAAATTATATATGATGAATTTTACTTTTTGTGACTTAATCAATGAGCCAATTGTTTTTTCTTGTGTGCAAATCAATTCATTTTCACTAATAACCCTTCCAATCGCACATTCAAAACTTAAATCTATTTGATCTACAACAATGAAATCCTCATCCAATATATTGATTTGACGATCATAAAATTGATCCTCTATAATAAAACCCTCATACATTTTAATTGATTTATAATTTGCTGATAAGAAATAGGATAATGCCACTGATTCCGAATCGACCCAATAACCTTTTGTTTCATATCTGAAATTACTTTCCAAAAACAAAAGGGAATTTGAGTTTACTGTCATGTAGTTCCCTTGATTAGAATCAACTGATGTAATCACTTCACTGTCTATATCATATATATAATCAAAATTTTCTTCATCGTTACTTGTGTAGTTTAGATGAATATATAGTTTACTATTTTCGTAGTAGATGTCCATATAACTATAAAAATTTGATGGAGCAATCGATATATCACCAATCAACTGTTCAGTAGAAATATCAAATATCAAAAATCCTCTAGGATTGCTGCTCAGTGTATGAAACACGATGACTTCATTATCATAAAAACAAATATTATATAATCCTTCAACTGCCGTGGAATCTATAGAAGTATATTCTTGTGAATCCAGGTTAAATAGTTTATATGCTGCAATTGTTCTGGCTTCATGATCACTTAACATAAGTATGACTTGATTTCCAATAAGACCAATTACATTGTAACTATTTAATGATTCAACTATTAAAAGTTCTTTATCTTTTAAATAGCTTATGGAAATCTCTTTAGTTTTTTGATTATACTCTGTAAAATAATAGTTGTGATTGTATTCCCCAATGTATCGAATATTTTTACTACTCTCATCTACATCAATACCACATGCTGATAACATAAATATACTAATCAAATATAAAACTAGTATAATTGTTTTTCTCATAGTAATGTCCAGCCTATCAATCCATATAACAACACAATTTGAATAACCCCAAAACTAGCAAGGTTAATGAAAAGATTCCAAAAGGATTCTGATTTATTACTTTCTAGTTCAAGGTTAGCTTTATGATTTATAATTAGCAAAAAACCAATAAAGATAATAAAATCAATAATAACTATGATTATTGAGACTAAATTAGGAAGAAAAAAAGTAGTACTAAGGATTAAATAAAAAAGTATTATCGGTGCTAATTTCTTAATTAATTTCATCTTAAACCCCTCCTGGTAAAGATTGTAACAATGTAATCCAAAATACAATGATAGCAATACAAATTAAACCAATTAAATAAAGAATATTTACAAGTTTAATTTTTTTATATTCCATTAAATTCGGGTACAAACTCTCCATTTTATTCATGATGAAAAAATTAAATATTAAGATTATTAAGCATGATAAATATAAAAATTGATTTAATGAAACACTCGATCTAAAGTACACTAAAAACAATGGTAAGTATAACAACGGTAGTAAATAAAAATATAAAACGATTAGTTTTTCTTTATTCAAAATCACACCTCTTCAATTTGTTGGCTTTCATCAGCCATTTTTAGTATCTAATAGTCTCTTTACAATTCTGGACTATGTTTTTTTAAATATTAGTTTTCATGGTTCTAAAATGCTTATACTCTCTGTGAAGTTTTTTTCTAAGGCATAATCATATGCAGATTTATTAAAACTATCTCTATAAGATACATCAGCACCATTTTCAACAAGGTATTCAACAACTAAGAATGCATTATACTGAGTTGCTCTAATTAGTGCTGAAACTCCATCTTTACCTAATGAATCGATATCATAGTCCATAGAGTTAATCAAATAATCGACTATGAATACATTATTTGTTGTAACAGCATATAAAAAATAGTTCCCGTAATAAAACTCTTGTGTATGACTTGGTATGGCATTTAAAGAAACGAATTTTAAAAATAAGTCATAGCCGCTTTCGTAATCATCATTCGAATTATAAGTGCTTGCAAAATAGCGAGCAGGAGTATTTCCCCACTTATCTACAAAATACACATCTGCTGAATAATCAATCAGTAAACTTGCAATATCAAATCTTTCAACATTTCCACTTTGACCTGTTGCCATTAGCGGTGTGTATCCCCCTGATATTCTATTTGTGTCAGCTCCATGTTCAAGCAGCAATCTAACACTTTCAACATCACCATTTCTTATTGCGTAAAATAAAGGAGAATCATTAAATAATTCTAAAAAGAATGACTGGAAAGTACTGTAAGGAGTAGCATTCAAATCACCTTTTTTTTCTAGTAAAGACTCTAACAACTCATGATCATTTTCATCTATTGCATCAATAAGGTTTCTAGAATATATTCTATCTTCTACATTAGATACAACTAAGGATATTCCTAAATATAATATACCAAAAACAATCGAGAAAAAAATGAACAAGAAAACTTTTACTCTTTTTTCTGATTTCACAAGTTTATCCCCCATACTGACTTTTTCCGGTAAGGAAACATATTTTAAGCGAAAATTTTAAGTAGATTAAGAGGTTTTCAAAGAAAGCAACGATATAGTTTCAACATGCGTGGAGTATATCTGATTGCTCGAAAATTTGTCGGTTCGTGTATGTCGGAAACATATTTTTAGCCATTTTATGTTCCCCAATTCCAGACTTTTTCTGGTGTGGGAACATATTATATAATATATCTAACATTAATGATGAGAAACATATTCATTTGCTTACACTCATTTGATTTATACTTCGATGAATTTCTACTTTTTATTGAGGAAATTGAATTGTTATCTTGCTTCCATGTCCAATAACACTATCTATTTGCATGTTTGCACCTAATTTTTGAACTATATCTTTTACGAACTGTAAACCCAAACCACTACCTTTATCGTTCAATTTCATTGCTTCTACTGAACGATAAGGTCCTTTTAAGATATTTTGTATTGTTTCGATGGTCATGCCAATCCCTTCATCTTCAACAACCAATTTTCTGTTTTTATTATGAACAGAGATTGAGATATTTGATTGAGGATTCGAATAATAAAAAGCATTGAATAATAGATGTTCAATTAATCGCTCTAGATCTTTATCAGAAATATTAATTGATAATCTGTCTAGTTCCAGCGATATAGTAATGTGTTTACTTTCAAATATTTCCTTGTACTTATTTGCATATCTGTTAATAAATAGAGAAACATCCTGTATATATGGTAGTTCAACATAGTCAAGTTCGATAAACTTAGGGATTAGGTTCATTATTTTAACTGTTTCTGCTTGAATGTCCAAAAATACATCTTTAGTTGGATTCAGTTTTTCATTAACTAATGAATCCGCATAAATTCGGATAACTGAAAGGGGTGTTTTGATATCGTGCGCAATACTTTTGATATGAGACTCATAAACGGATCTTTGTTTTTCTCTTTGGATTTGACCATTCATTAGTTGAAGGTGCAATTGCTTTATTTCTTTATACGAGAAAACCGAACTTTCTGACTCAATATTGTTTAAATCCAACTTTAACTTGGTATTTTCATTCCTCAAAAACTTATATAAAATATACATACCAAAGGCAAACAAAATAATGGAGGTTAAATTTAATCCAATGAATCCATAAAGTATATCTATACCTAATTTGGAGGACTCAAAGTTGACTGCGATATATCCAAGAAGAATGTCATCATAATATACAGGTTCATACTTTTGCAATCTCGCATCAAAATCATTAGAGAAAATGGTTTGCTCTGTAATGTTTTTGAAATGAATTGTTACATCATTATTATGTGTATAGTGCTCCAAATATATGATTAAAGTTTCGAAGTTCTCTTCAGTTGATAGATGAGCAGTCATATTATATAGTGCATCGTATTGTCTTGCAATTTCTTTTTGAAATTGGTTATTTGAAAATAAATAAAAGGCAATATTCAGGATAAAAATGGTTGATAGAAATATGAAGAGTACTTTTTTAAAGATTTGAGAAATAAGGAGGCTCTTTATACTATTCATCCTTTACCCCCACAAACTGATATCCAATCCCATAATGCGTTTTTATATATGATAGTTCGGAAGCAGGATCTATTTTTTTTCTAATGTTTTTTATGAAAACGTCTATTACACGGTCATAAGCATCGCTATCTAAAAAACATTGTTCGATAATCATGTCTCTAGAAAAGACAACGTTAGGATTTGAAAGCAAATGCAATAAGACATCATACTCATACTGTGTTAAATTGATTAATTGATTGTTCACAAAGACCTCTCTGCTTAATGGTAGAACTCTTAGATGTGAATGATTAAATGTGTAGATGATTGGATGATTAACAACAAGTCTTTTTTCAACATTTTTGAGTTTAGCCATGATTTCATCAATTGAAAAAGGTTTAATCATGTAATCATCAGCTCCAAGTGTGATGACATCGACACGATCTTTGATATCAATTTAACACAATACGAATATGATATTTTATTGCATCTGCTTTCGCATCCTAACATTGTTTTTTCTAGAGATATGATTATCGAGCAGTGTTTTTCTCTTTGAACTTGGTTAGTCATGAGTTGAAAGTGCAATTGTTTCATTTCTTTATACGTTGGTTTTTCCATAATTGTTCCTTCTCGTAGATGTGCTTGTATGTGTCTAAATATAGAAGGATTACCTAAAGCAGCTCGTCCAAGCATCACTGCACTGATCTTGACGTTGCGCAGTGCCTCACCTTTGACCAGCACCAGCCCAGGTCGATAGCGGTTGATGCGCCTGGATAACCTCGACGAGGCGCTCAAGCACCTGGTAACGCAAGTCCATGGGCGTATTGTCGAGCTGCCTGGGTTGACCCTGGTCGTAGACGTCGTTGTAGCCCTTTTCATCGCGCGACTGTTTGCCTTCCATGCC
>CAKMKF010000147.1 GCA_927439925.1 uncultured Acholeplasmataceae bacterium
TATATATGATTTGTTAAAGTTCAACAATCAATCAACAGAGGTGAATAAGAAGATGCTAGATGCAACCATTTTAAGACTCATACTATCGCAAGCATTTCTTGTTTTTTATATATTAATGCTTATTCCTTTGAAAGAACCTAGGAAGCGAAGTACAACTCTTTTTATTGTTTTTGCATTGATGATTACAATGATCAATGCATTTATAATAATGAATTTAGGTTTACTATTTTATATTCGCTACTATTTTTTAACGCTTACACTACCTTATTTGGCTGCACTTTACTACATCGCTATATACAAAGGTGCTAAATTGATATTCGCATTTCTAACCATTCAGGTTGTGTCAAATTTATCAATTATTAACGGCCTTTTAGCTTCATATATCTTTTATGGTGATAATCATCCAATTGCAGATACTATTACACGTTTAATTACATTAGCACTCTTTTTACCTATCGTTTATAAATATATTCGTCCTACTTATTTAAAAATGGTCAAAGTACTTAATAAAGGATGGTGGATTTTAAATACAGCACTTATATTATCCTATGCACAAGCATATTACATTTTATTTGTACCAGATCCTATTTTCAATCGACCAGAATATTTTGTTCATGCATATTTAGGTATTGTTTTATCACTTTTAATTTACGCGATCATTTACTTCTTATTTATTGAAATCCAGTTAAAAACCAATACAGAGCACGATAAACAACTCTTATATTTCGAAGTTGAATCACTTGCCGTCCAGTCTGCAGAAATAACATCTATCGCCTATATTGACTCTTTGACATGTGTTAAGAATCGCTATTCATTATTTAGACACCTTGATCACCTTATTGACAGCAAACAAAATTTTCTTTTATTATTCATAGATTTAGATGATCTTAAAGAAATAAATGATAGTTATGATCATACTATGGGAGATGCCTATTTAAAGCAGTTTGCATTATCACTTCAAAAGATAATCAAAGATAAAGGTGAAGTTTACCGGTTTGCAGGAGACGAATTTATCTGTGTGATGACTACTGACATCAATCATTTTGATTCAGAACATTTAAAAGATGAGATTGCTAAAGAAATGATTATCGATGTCACATATCATGGCTTTAGTCTAGGTCAAGCTTTCTATCCAAAAGATGGTCTTAGTACTGATGATTTAATAAGTTTTGCTGATCAAGCAATGTATAAAGAGAAAAAGACAAAAAAGTTTTATAGATCATAAACATATTATTTGTTTTTTCAATGAAGGACTATCTAACGATTGTCCTTTTATGTTATGATGAAATAAAAGTGACGTAATAATTCATATGTATATTAAATATATGATATAAGGAGTTTTTCATGATAAAGTCATTTAAAGATAAGACACCTATTATTGACCAGTCATCTGTTATATTTCCCGGGTCAGTTGTTACAGGTGACGTCGAAATTGGTAAACATGTAGGCGTTTGGTACAACACAGTTATAAGAGGAGATATGGAATATATCAAAATAGGAGATTATACAAATATTCAAGATAACTCTGTCATTCACACGAATAAGGGGATTCCTACAAATATTGGTAAGCACGTAACTATCGGACATATGTCAATTATTCATGCTGCAACCATAGAAGATGGTGCATTGATTGGAATGGGAAGTATCATATTAGATGGAGCTATCATAAAAAGTGAAGCTATGGTTGCTGCTGGAACTGTTGTTCCTCCAGGAAAAGTAGTAGAATCAAGAACTTTAGTCATGGGGAATCCAATGAAGACAGTTAGAGCACTTACAGATATAGAATTAGAATCCATAAGAAGTAATTGCGAGTTTTATGTTAATCTTTTGAAAGATTACCAATAGATATCCATAACTTTTTAATTTTGAGTATAATTGTTTTTTAGCTAGGAGGGGAGTGAAATGAGAAAAATGAGTAAAGTTCTTATAATCGTAAGTTCTTTTTTCATATTTTTTTTGTTATCGGCTTGTAAAAATTACCAATATGATGGAAAAGATATATCAAGCATTGTTTATACATCAGTTAATTATATGGGAGGATACACAAATGAAACGAAAATTGATTTCGCTAATTTTCAGGTTTTAAGCAAAAGTTATTTTCCCATAGATGAATTGATTGAAGACTATACTCTTGACTACCATTTTGAAGAATCCTCAATAAAGTTATTTCTAAATGAAGCTGGAGATGCTGGTTTATTTGATTTAGAGGATCATTATCCCACTCCTGGTGGAATCATAGACGGTGGAGGGTGGACATTAACGATTCATTATATAGATGAAACGAGCAAAACATCAACAGGAGATAATAATCGACCAACAAAGATATTTCAAAAAGCAGATTATGCCTTTTATCATTTGTATGGAAATGATTTGTTTGGAACACTACCAAGTTCATTTAAAAATCCACCTTCTATTGACATTGCTTTTGAGTACTCTATAGATAATCATTTGTTTAATGAAAGCTATGGTGGGCTACAAGCTATCTACTATACTTGGAATAAATCAAGTGTAAGCGATATAGATCTTGTTCATTATGCATTAGAGAACCAATTATCTGAATTTAACAATCAATATGATTATCAATTTGTATTGTGGACTGCGAACTATGAGTATCGATTCTCAAGAATGATGATAAAGTCTTACGACTTAAATGGAAATGATCAAAAAGATATTGATTCTACAGGATGGTTTAATCAAAAGAAATATAGTCTAGAATTCAATAGAATATACGTCATTACAATGACGTTTTCGTATGGAATATGCACATACGCATTTTCAACGAATATTAGTTAAATATACGAAGAAAGGATCACCTATGAATCCTAAAATTATGATTGAATCTAAAGAGAATCATTCACTATTAAAAAGTGTATTGTTTCATTTACTACCTGGCATCCCCATTGTCGTATTTTACATTTTGGTAGCTCCAGTTTTACTAGAAAAGGGTTTACCTGTGGCATTCACTTTATGTATTGCTGTTCCAATCATTTTAATCCCTACACAATTGTTAATTCTTTTTTATCACGGATACAAAAAGAATCACAGATTATCACTTCAAGATGTTCTATTGTATCAAGACAAGTCAGTAATTAAAAACTATTTGATATATGGTTTAATCATCATTTTGTGGTCTGGTATTGTGTTTGCTATCTTACAAAAACCTATAGCGTTATTTTTTAAAGATCACATTGTATCTTTTCTTCCACAATGGATGCTACTCAATGAATTTGAAGGAAGTCGCACTGTACTATTGTCAACCATATTTTTGATTATGATCTTTGGTAATATTCTTGGACCTGCTGTAGAAGAATTATATTTTCGAGGTTTTCTGCTTCCTAGAATTAAAGGAAGCGATGCTAAGAAAATGATACTCAATTCATTCTTGTTTGCATTTTATCACTTTTGGTCACCTTGGGATTTTCTTGTTCGTAGTATTGCTGTTCTTCCAGTTGCATATACTGCCGTAAAAAAAAGAAACATCTACATTGGTATGATTGCTCACA
>CAKMKF010000148.1 GCA_927439925.1 uncultured Acholeplasmataceae bacterium
CCTGAGCCTTCAACAACAGATACTAACTTATAATAATTTGAAGAAACTTCAAATAAACCATTGATCTCCCATTTTTCTACTGTAAAAAATGAATTACTTATAAATCTAGTGATTGTTGAAAGGTTTACCCTTTTTATCTCAGGTGTGATTTTATAATCAACATGAGGAACAGTAGAGACTTCTATCGATTTTTCGATATGGAGTTCTCTTGGTTTACCGTCTACCCCCAAACGATCAAAATCATAAACTCTATACGTCGTATCAGAGGATTGTTGGGTTTCAAGAATAACAATTCCTTTACCAATCGCGTGAATCGTTCCTGATGGTACATAGATGAAATCACCAGTTTTAACAAACCTTTTAACAAGTAGCTCATTCCATTTGCCTGATTGGATCATATCCTTAAATTCATTTTTCGTTTTTGCTTGATGTCCATAAATGATATAACTATCTTCTTCAGCTGATAGGATATACCAACATTCTGTTTTACCTAAATCATTTTCGATCTTTTTAGCATAAGTATCATTAGGATGTACTTGAACTGATAAATCATCATTGGCATCTAATACCTTAGTCAGTAATGGAAACGTTGGATTTTTTATTTTATTAAATAGTTCTCGATGTGTTTGATAGACTTCACTGAGTTTAAATCCCTTAAGGGGACCTTTCGTTACGATAGATTCTCCGTGAGGATGTGCAGAAATACCCCAACATTCACCTGTTTGGGTAAAAGGGATACTATATCCAAATAATGTGTTTAATTTTGTGCCACCCCAAATGCGTTCTTTAAATACGGGCTTAAGAAATAAAATACTCATATCTTCACCATCCTATTTATAAGTATACAATAAAAATAGATAAGCGGACTTATCTATTCTATATATTTCTTTATTTCTCTAGTGATTACTTCATAACCATTTTGATTGATATGTAAACCTTCAACTGTGTATTCTTTTTTAAGTCTTCCATATGCGTCTGTAAGTAATTCAAACATATTGATATAGGTTACGTCTTCTATGCTCTGATAAAGTCTGTTTAAGGCGATGATATCTGTGTTATTTCTGTTTCCAACAGATAATCCATCTAAGTCAGGATTGACTGGGTAAACAGATTGTAAAATGATTTTGATATGCTTATCTTTTGAATGAATTTGAGCAACAATTTTTTTCATACGTTCAAATACATCATCAATAGATGCATTTAATACTCCAAAATCGTTGGTTCCCATCAAAATAATAACTATTTTTGGTTTCAAATTAAAAATTGATGCGTGCATACGTCGTAATAAACCTTCAGTCGTATCTCCACCAATTCCTCGGTTATAGACATTATAACCTTTGAAATACTCATATACGTTATAATCTTGAGTAATTGAGTCACCTACAAAAACAATCCCGTTTGGTTCACTAAAATCATTTAGTTTTTCAAATGTAGATACCTTCGTTTCAAACCCGCTTTTAAATAGTATTCCTAAAAATTCATCAATTCCTTTTTTCTTCCCTTTATCGAAAGCCATTTGATGTATCAAAGGAATTGAGATTACAAGTATAGCAATGACAATATATTCAAACATAGACTACCTCACATGAGCTTTTATCACAATACACTCTTTATCTTCACATTTTACCTTAAATTCTTGAATTGTTGAAGGTATAATAAACGTTTCTGCATAATGAACTTTATAAGGTTCAAATGAACCGTCTAATGATTCAATTACTGCGCTTCTTCCAGAAACTAAGTTTCCAACATTGACACTACCATAAGTCTTGATATTTGTAGATTTATCAAATGTGTATCTTCTTGTTTCAAGAAACTCTCTTTCATGTAGCCCAGTGATTTCTTCTTGTTCACTTATTTTAGTGATGGTATTCACGAGGTTTTCCTTAACCCATTTTGTGTCACGATCGAATTGGAGTGCATGAAAGCCATGATCTAAGTGAACTGGTCTAGGACGTCCATCCATACCTACACGGTCCCAATCCCATAGCTTAAAGGTAAATATATAAACACAAGCACTTATTTCCAAAACCATCGTATTTTTTCCACTACAATGAATTGTTCCAGCAGGAATCAAGAAATGATCATGTTTTTTAGCTGGGAACTGATTGATATATTTTTCATCAGGAAATATTTGATTTCCTTTGCTTGCTTGTAACAAGTCATGCTTAAATGCTTTTTTATCTACATTTTCCTTAAATCCTAGATAGACAACTCCATCATCTTTCGCATCTAGGATATAGTAAGATTCATCTTGTGTATAAGTCATCCCAAAGACTTCTTGAATATATTCAGTCAAAGGATGGACTTGAAGGGATAGATTACCACCCTCCATCGTGTCTAGTAAATCGAAACGTATTGGAAAATTCTTTCCAAATCGTGCGTGCACACGCTCTCCCATCAATTCTTTTGGTTTAAATTGAACGAGATCCTGTGCAGGTAATTCAACAACTTTACCATTAAAACTTAATTTAAGACTGTTTTCTTCTGGAACACCATCAAAACTCCATGCATAATTTTTCTCTTCTGGATTTAGATTACAAACCTCTTTCATCCACTGTCCGCCCCATAAGCCTGGGTCGAAATAGGGAACCATTCTAAACGGTCTTCTTGTAAGTTCATCAAGTGCATGATGGTATGACTTGGAGTCAATCATCATTGGTTTATGTAAATCGACATAATCGATGATGTAATCGAAGTTATGTACGTTTTTTTCCTTAATTCGGTCAGCGACTCTCCACTCAATGAAGTAGCCTCTTTTATACTTTCTTAAAATATCTTCTTTGTAGTTATGCTTTAAAAAGTTAGGCATTCCTTTTCTATATCTAAGTTGAATTTCCCAACGTGTTAATGATACTTGAATGTATAGATCTGAACTGATTAGACTCGCTCCAAATCCATAAACAACAAATAACCCTTTTTTAGTTTTAAGGTCTTTATTGAGCGATTTAATTTCGTTCATTTGATAAAAATCTTCAATAGTGTGATGTGAATATAGACCAAAGACACGATCATCAGTAAGGTTTCTTTGAAGCATCAAGTCGACTTCAGTCTCACTTTTTGCAAAATCTTCGACACATATGACTTCATCCGCATTCAAATGACTTAATATATCTTTTTTTAATACGCTTAAGTCTGTACCTGGATAAGTTTCAAAAACAATAATACCTTGTTTGATTTCCTTTAATTTTTCTACAATTTCATTTGAGCCTTCATAGACTAAAGCTTCTGATGATTTGATATCAATGATCGGGTTTTTATCGTATTCTGATTTAAAATTTAGATATCCCATTTCACTCATTCCTTTCATTGTCTAAATCTAGTTCCCCAAGTTCTCTAAGATGAGGAATAAACACTTTTTTTAGGTGAAAGCTAACCAAAACACCATACAAACCAATAGAAACCAATATTAAACTTTCATGAATAAATACGATAACTAAAACAAGAAATGCAAGACTACCTAATACCTTGAAGTTCGTCCAAAGGTTTGTGTTCGCCATAATGACTACATTTCTAATTAAATCTTTCCAACTCTTCGTTTTAAATGTTGCTACGACTGGAAAGAAATATATAGCAAAAATAATGAGTTGATATCCACCAACAATTGCAATAATCAGTAAGAAAAACGAATTGTTTGATAGAGCGTAATGATACATAAAAAACAGTGGTACTCCTAAAGCTAAAAGCCCTAGCCAAACCAATGTGCTAACCACGAAGTTTTCTTTAAAACTTTCAAAAAAGGTGGAAAGCACATTGGTCGGTTCGGTCTTTTTTAATATTTGAAAGGTCACTCTAAACATTGCAGTTGTTGAGGCACCTAAGGTAATGAGCAAACCTAAAAAACTTACTAAAATCCATAGTAAATTGACAAAGATGATATCTGTTAAACTTCTTAGTAAATCTTTTAGCATGCTTATACTTCTTTTCTAATTATTTTTTTAATTTCTTGAATACGAAGAATCCACCAACACCAACAACAGCAACACCTAAAATAACGATGATTAATAATGTAGTGTTAAAGAACTGACCCGTAACTTCAAAGTTTTCACTTTCTACGAAAATGACTTTTCCATCAAAATCTCCATCTGGAGCAGTTGCATCATATTCTCTTAATTCTTCTAATGAACCTTCATTGATTGATACTTTATAGTTTGCAAGTACTGAAATATCTGCTTTTCCTACAAATCCAGCAAGGTCTGCTTCATCATAAATTGAATTGAATATTCCATCAATTGCCCAATCTAGTGATGCATCAACAATCGCTTTAGACTCTTTAAATGTTAATGTTTTTGTAAATGAACCAGTTGTAGTTAATGTTGGTAATTCATCAGCATCAAAGTCTTCCCAAGATAGATTTGGTGATAGGTTAACTAATTCTTCATACTTATCAAGGAAATCATCAAAATCTGTAAATGTGTAGCTCATTGTAAATGTTCTAACATAACCAGAAACTGTTGCATCATGCACAGTAATGAAACTTGGAGCATTATCTTCTAACCAAGTTTGAATTGCAATCACACCACCAGTAATGTGTTTGTCATTTAAAACAGCACCTTTACCTTCGTCTCCTTCTGGATCATCAGGATTTGTAATCGCAGTTGTAGATAGTGTGTCATCCATAACTTCTAAAATAATATATCTAGTTCCTGATCCATCAGCATTAAACTCAGTACTAACGGTAATTTCTCCTGGCCAGCATGCAGTTAATGCAAGGGCAAGTACAAGAAGTACAACTAAACTTAAAACTCTTTTCATTTTATTTCTCCCTTTTTCTTTTTTTTATCCTTCTTCGCCTAAATAAACAACGTATTTATTCAAACGTAAAGCACCCATAGTTAATACAAGAACAATGACCAATAATATCCATGCCATTGCACTTGCCATACCCATCGCTTGATCTGCCATCATTTTGTCAAACATATAATATGCATAATAATATGTTGATCTAGATGGTCCACCATTTGTCATAATGTATGCGATGGTAAATACTTGAAACCCACCAATAATGCTCATAATGAAGTTGAAGAATATCGAAGGTGTCATTAATGGTAATGTAATATAATAAGTCTTTTTAATCCAATTTGCGCCATCCATTTCAGCGGATTCATATAGTGATGTTGGAATATCTTGCATCTGTGCAAGATAGATAACCATTGAACCACCTGCCGTCCATAAACCCATAATGATTAATGTTATCTTTGATGTTGACTCTGCTTGATGCCACCTTAATGGCTCCATGTCAAGCAACTTGTAGATTGGTGCTAATACTTCATTAATTAATCCAAAATTAGGTTGAAACAGCCATAACCAGAGTAAACTCATTGCAACAATGGATACGACATTTGGCAAATAGAATAGTGTTCTATAAACGCCCATACCTTTAATCTTATTGTTTAAAAGTAATGCAAGACTAACACCAACGATAATTCCTAGTGGAATAGCGATTGCTACATGATATAAAGTATTTCCTAAACTCTTCCAAAACAAGTCATCATTCGTAAATAGAATTCTATAGTTCTCAAATCCAATAAATCTTGGAGCAGCAATCATATCATAGGTCGTAAAACTGATATAAAATGATGCGAGAATTGGAAATGCACCTAAAACAATCAACCCCAATAACCAAGGAGATGCAAATAAGTAACCCATTAAATTTTCTTGTTTTTTTAGTTTTTGGATTGATATGGTTTTACTCATCATGACCTCTTCTTATTTATGGATTGACTGAATCGTAATTCTGTTTCTTTTGAATATAATTGGCTCTTGCTGCTGCTAATGCCTGTTCAGCAGTTAACGTACCAGATAATGCTTGTGAATAATAAGGTTGCCAATCATTTCCATGCCATGATGGAGCGTATGGAATATACACTTTATCAATAGCGAAATCTACTTCTTTTAGTAAGTCTTGCATGATTGGTTCATCTTCTGCAAATTCTTCCATTGCAGATATATGACTCATAATCCATCCATTGACTTCTGCAAGACGAATTTGTGTATCTTTAGCTAATAGATACTTCACAAATTCATAAGCACCGTCACGTTGATCATCTTCACCCTTATTATTGTTATACATTTCAATTGAAAATCCTGAACCCCAATTGACATGTCTTCCACCTTCTGGAATTGGAATAGGTGCAACACCATAATTAAAATCTGCTCCTGCATCCTTAATGATTTGGTATAAACCATCTACTTCAACAATCATTGCAACACGTTCGGATGCGAATGGATTAATTCCAAGCATTTGATTGCCCTCACCAAAAGCTGTTAATTTAGCTCTTGTATAATCATTGTTGAAATTCATAATCCAATTTAAGACATCAATATGTCCTTGTGTATTTAAGGTTGGCATTTGATTGTCATCAAAGAAGTCTAAATTATTTTGCCATAACCAACCATGATAAGTTGCATTTCCATAAGTAGGATCAAACCCTATTCTTGTCAGATTGCCTGAACTATCCATTTCATCAAAGAGTTTTGCAACCGTATGTAATTCTTCCCAAGTAGTTGGAACATCTGCAGCAGTTAATCCTTTTTCAGTAAACATATCAAGGTTATAGTATAAAGCTCTAGTTGTTGCAGAAAATGGCATTGCAAATAAATCATCATTGTAAGTAGCAAATTCGATTTGATTTTGTCTAAACTCAGTTAAATCAATCAAATTTGTATTTGATGTATCATTTGCCATCAAATCTGATATATTGTATAAAACACCTGCTGAAGCTCTCGATTCTACATCATCAATGGTTGATAGTCCAATGTCAGGTGCAGTTCTTGATGATACTGCAATATTGATCTTATCCCAGTAATCCCAAAATGAAAATCCTGTACCCTTAACAAAATAGGTATCTTGTGAATCATTAAACTCTGTGATTATCGAACGCATACCTGAATAAGAGGTACTACCAACTGGTGACATATGCCAAAAATCAATAACAATTTTATCCCCGGTATCTTCTCCACCACATGCAGCCAAAGTAAATAGGCTTAATAGAATTACAAACAATAAGTAAACTTTTTTCATATCTTTCCTCCTAACCTTTTATCCCTGTAAAGGTAATACCCTCAATAAACGACTTTTGTGTAAAAAAGAAGATTACAAGAGTTGGTAACATAATAAGAATTGCTGCAGCCATCATTAAATCAAATCTACCACCATACTGCATTTGGAACGCACGAAGCCCTAAAGCGAGTGTCCAATGATCTGGATTAGACAAGAAGATTAATGGACCGAAATAATCGTTCCATGAACCCATGAATGTGAAGAGTGCGACTGTTATAATTGCTGGTTTACATAAAGGAAGCATGATTTTGATAAATATTTGGAAGTGATTAGCTCCATCTATAATTGCACTTTCTGATAGTTCTTTAGGAATCCCTTTGAAAAACTGTCGTAATAGGAAGATATAGAATGCAGATCCTCCACCAAAGAAAGCTGGAACAATCAATGGAAGTCTAGTGCCTAACCAACCTATTTGTGCATACATGATGTATGTCGGTATTAAAATGACTTGAATAGGTATCATCATTGTAGCTAGCATCACTAAAAACCATTTATCTCTACCCTTCCATCTGAGCTTAGCAAATGCATAAGCTGCAGTTGTTGCAGAGAATAATGTGCCTGTCATCACTAAAACAACAATGATGAGTGAGTTCTTTAAATACATCAAGAATGGTATTGCTTGAACTGCTGTAATAAAATTCGACCATTGTGGAGATGCAGGAAAGAACACATCAGTTCCCATCAAAAGTTCTTGTGGTGTCTTTAGTGCAGTAAAAAGCATCCATAAAAATGGAAAGATGAAACCAAAACTCGCTATAACCAATACAAAGTGTAGCAAGATTTTTTTAATCAAGTCTTTTTGCTTTTTATTCAACCATGGTTTTTGAATTGCATCAGTCATTATATATCCTCTTTATGATTTATTTTGTTGTATCCAATAGATGAATGAATCTTGGTCTATAAATTAGGTTATTGGACATGTTGTGCTCAAAATTATAAGTATTTGTATTGTATGAAATTAAAATATTGGTTGATGAAGATAAATGTGGGTGTGCTTTTGCATTATATGTATAGGTTGTACTCTTAAATATCTCTTGTTCTGGTGTATGATAAATCTTTTGAGGTCTACCGAATGGACCAACTGGTGAATCACCGATTGCAAATGCTACGTAAGGAGTATTTGTATCATAAGTAAATACTGCAATATACTTATTTTTATGGATTCCATCTAATAGCTGTGAAACACTCATTTCACAAGAAATATGTTCTAATAATGGTTTAGATTCAATAATCGATGTTACCCAATCTTTACCATTAAAGAATCTCCAATCATCAGTAAACTCAAAATGGTTAGCTAGTACTCTTGCAACAACGAGTTCTCTTAACCCCATGGTTGTCTTATATCCATAAATATAGATATAACCATCAGGATTCAATGCACCAGCTTGTTTAGTATTCGCAAGCACTGCAGCACCAAATAAAAACTGTGATTCTTTCGTGTCAGCTAGTAATGATGTCATCTTTAGCGTAGCATTTTTATAATCAATCATTTGATTTACAATATGTGTTTTGATCATCGCAACACCTTTGACTCTAAACTGTAAACCTTCTGGTTGACTTGAATCGGAATTGATTGACATTGGTAAAGTATATAAATAATTATTAATTACAACTCCATCTTGTAGCCATATCCAAGAATGTTCATCATCAGTTAAAAGCACTGAATTTGATTTTGCATAGATATCCTTGTATAGCTGCTCTTCATTAAAGAACTTAATTAAGTTTAGTCCATACATTCCTTCTTTAAAGGTTTCATCATTATAATTACCGATTCCTTTTGTAGTAGGAATCTGTATTTTAAAATATCTAAATGCGTAATTTATGTTCACTTTTTCTCTATAATTCAGTGACTTAGCCATCTCTAAAGATGTTGATTTGATTTTTACATAGGTTAAATCATCATCAGAACCTAGAATTTCAATATTTTTTAAACCACGCTTAGCAAGAAAATTAGCTTCTTCACTAAAGTAATTATAAAATTCAATATGTGTCACATTTCTAATTTGATGAAGATCATAAACGATTTCCAATGATTTTGGGTTTATACCTGATAGATAGCCAACATTTTTTTCTTTTCTATCATAGATAATCGTATTATTGATTGTAGTTCCTGCTTGATCAAATTTAGGGTCCATTTTATAGAATCCTGCGACTGAACCATCATGTTGCCAATTGACTTTAAATTCAATGTTGTTATCTTTAAGAATTCCAAGTGAATTGTTTGGCATTAAGTGTGGTTGATATCTTTTATTCGTTTTTAAATCTGATGTACCAACAAATGTATCACCAAAAACAAATAATGTTTTCATATCTTGTTCTTGATCAAAACCATCTTGACCATTGGTTAGATTGAAGGAATATATGCCATCTCCACCAGACCAGTTTGAATAACTAATAAACTTTTCAGTAAACTCTTTAGCTTCTCTAGCGACGTATCCACTTCCGCAATAAATCGATAACTTCTCATCTGATTTTGCATCAATCATCATTTTATTTGCATAAAATACATCATCTTTCATAATCTCATCATCAATCATAAAGGTAACAATATTATGATTTTTCGATTTAAAATTTTCAATCGGATAAATTTGATCTAAATGAATCGTATTGATCCCCTTCTTTAACTGTATTTCCTTAATTAAATCTCCCTTTTTCATCTTACTCTCCCTTATTTTTTAACTTCAATCAATCGAATGAATCTTGGATAATATATATTTGCATCTGACAATGCACCTACAAGTGTCGTATTAACGTTATAAGAAATTAGATAACTACCAGGTTCTGAAAGACTTGGATGAAGTTTAGCATTGTATGTAAATGCTGCTCTAAGGTAAGTATGTTCGGATGTCTGATAGATTTGAGTATAATCACTAAACGGTCCATATGGAGTATCTGATAATGAATAGCTAATTTTTCCTGAGGTCGTATCTTCCATAACGACAAGCATATATTTGCCTTCAAACATACCACTTTCCATATAGGTCACGGATAATTCAGCAGATACTTTTGATATTAAGCCTTGTACCTGATTGATATCACTTTGAAATGAAGTTCCATCAAAATATTCCCATTCATTAAAATTCTCGATGTCATTTGGTAAGAATCTACCAACGACTAAGTGTCTACCTTGAAGGTCTTTATATCCGTAAATGTAGATGTAACCATCATTATTAATGTTATTCATCAGACCAGCACCGAAAAATATAGTGCCACCATCAGGAGTCTTAACTTGAAGTGGAGTGTTTAAATAGGTTGCATGTTGATAATCAATTCTTTCACTTACAATTGGAGCTTTAATTAAACCAACATTGTGGACTTTAAATATACTAGCATCATCTTTCACTAAAATAGGAAAAATGTATAAATGATTATTAACAACTACACCATCTTGAAGCCATAATCTTGAAGAGTTTTCATTCAGATGCAGCGCAGCAACTTGATTTGGTGAAGTCGCTTCACCAAATAAGAATTCTTCATCTGATGAAAAGATCATGATTTTCCCTAAACCAACCACTTCACTATCATATGACTCAATTGTTTCTATCTTTACATAACGCGCTAGAGTATCTATCGTATTAATCTCTAATGTATAGACTTCATTTTGAGAACCAGATGCTTGAATTAAATCATATGTTTCTTTCTCACTATAATTTAGACCATCAGTGCTAAAGCTTAAGTTGAACTTTTTTGTGCCAAAGAGTGGATCTGCATTATAATTCCAAATATAGATTGAATCTACTAAATAGGAATCATACAAGTCAATAACAACTTCTCCCTCTATTTGATCAGATAACCAGCTAATCCCCTCATTAGAGTTATTTAGTAAAGCATCTTTAGATTGTGATATCGATAAACCATCACCATCCATTAAATTCCGAGACTTTTGTCCGATATAACTATCTGGAATAAAAACAGATTCAGCTTTATTGTCTACTTCTTTATAATCAAATGAGAAAGCCTCATCAAATGGCTTTGTCCAATCATAATATCCAAGCGAGTTATTGATCATTGTTGATGATTTTCTAAGTTTATTGTTTTCATAGACCTCTCCAACAAAAGTGTCAGAAAAGATAAATCCTGTTGTATTTTTTGCTGCACCAATCGTTTCATTACCATCAGTTAGGTTAAATGTAAATATGCCATCAGCACCAGTCCAGCCATTATATCTTAAAAATGTGTTTGACCATGCTATATCTTCTTCAATGATGATACCGTCAGCAAGCTTAAATCGAATATCTTGAATACCGTATCTTAATTCATCTGCCTTCATCGTAACCTTAATTGATTTAGCCATAGTTCCTCCAAGTGAGATTTCTTCGTTTTCATTATTGATTTCATAGGTTGTAAGTATTCTTTCATATGAGATTCCATTTAAGGAAATATCGACATGGATGGAATCTGGTGTACTCGCATCATCACCTATATAAGATGTCCATGAGATTAAATCGATAGGATAGATAGCATCAAAACTGAAAATGATTTGATGTGTCTTGATCGATGAATGATCAAAATAAATTGGGTTGATATCGATAGGCTTACAAGAATTGATAAAATTCTCAAGTGAACCTCTTGTTTCAGAATATGGAACTTCAATACTGCGAATTGGTATATATTCACCAAGTGACATCGTAAAAACATCATTACAATTTGGAATCTCAACTGTCTCTAGTGGTTCTTCACCTTTATTTGTGCATGCACTCAATAGCATTAATAGTAAAATCAAATTATAAATCCATATTTTTTTCATGTTTTTTATCCTTGCAAGCGTTTTCTATTATAAATATATCACATACGAGAACGATATACAATACATTTATAGTACATTTGTAATTTTAATAGTACATTATGAAAAAAAATACCGCAGATTACTTTCTGCGGTAGAAAATTCTTGCACGATATTCGTAGTTTGTAGCATTATAATATGTTTCAGTAAATTCAATCAATCGATTGTTTTCATCAAATGAATATCTTTTTCTTTTTAGCTGTGGTGAATCATCATAAATCTGAAGAATATTTTTAATGTGTTTTGGTGCTAAAACAGCACTTACATATTCCTCAAACATTGAAAAATATATTTTTTGTGAAGATAGATACTGATATAATGATCCCATGAGAAACTCTTGGGTATTGGGTATCTCAATAATTGGTAGTAAAAATGTGTCTGAATAAAGAATTGGAACTTGTGCTCCACGCACTCGCTGAAGGTTATATAAAGGATCACCTTCGTTAATTTTAAAAATGGTAGCGAGTTCTTTATTGGCTTGAATCAGTTTTAAATGAGCATCAAGTGTTTTACTTGGAAGTCCCATCTCATTCATCTCATTCGTAAAGCTTTGGATCAATGTAAAATTTGATAGTGAGGTTTTATTTTTTAAAACTGTAGTACCAAATCCAGCTCTTCGAGTCAAGTATTGCTCGGAAACAAGTGTCGATATTGCTGTGCGTATGGTGACTCTACTTACACCATACTCCAAAGCAAGTTCTTTCTCACTTGGAATCAGTTCTCCTTCTTTCCAGTCACCATTCTCAATTTTTTGTCTTAAAATATTTCTGATTTGAATATAGAAAGGTAGTTTGTCTGTTATATTGATGGGCATATCATCACCTCATGACATTTTTCTTAATTGTAGCATTCTTTTAATACATTTACAATACATTACATGCATTTCTTTATTGACTAAATACTGTTTTTAAGTTATTGTTTAATTATAATAGAGAAAAAGAGGTCATCAAAATGAGATACTATTTGGGTATTGATGGTGGTGGGACTAAAACGAAAGTTTGTGTCATTAACCAAAATGAAAATATAGTCTTTGAAGCTACTTCTGGACCAACAAGTATAGATACAGTCAGCTTAGAAACTACACTCAATCATTTAATGACTGCACTTCAAGATTTTTACTTAAAATATAAAGATATTGAATTTATGAGTGTTTTTGCAGGAATAGGTGGAATCGTTTTCGATAGTGATTCTAAAATCGTAGAAGATTTATTAAAAAAATTGCCTGGTGTTAGCAATAAAACATATATCGTTGCCAAAAATGATATGGAGAATGCTCTTTATAGCGGACTATGTTTTGATGAAGGAATCGTTTTAATATGTGGAACAGGAATGGTCGCTTATGGGAAAGATAAACAAGGCAATCAGCATAAAACAGGCGGTTGGGGGTTTAAAGAAGGTGATTTAGGTTCAGGTTACGATCTAGGATTCAAAGCGCTTAGACACGTCATTAAAGCTTATGATGGTAGATTAGATCAAGATGAATTTTCATCTGAAATAGCTAACCATATCGGATTAAAGAAACCATCTGATTATGTAGCAATCATGAACGAAAGATATTTGGATAGAACATGGATTGCAGAGCTTGCTCCAATAGTGACCAAACATGCAAATCAAGGAAATACTTATGCAAGAAAGATTATAGAACAAGCAACCTCTGATTTAGCATTATCTATAAAAGGTGTTTATAAAAGATTAATCTTAGAAAAAAAGATTATCGTAATTGTAGGTAGTTTAGGGAATGCAGATGGGTATTTCAAAGAATTACTTCATCAAAAAATTCATGAAATCGACTCAAACATTAATATCATCGAACCAATCATTGATCCTGCACATGCAGCATCACTGATTGCTATTAGACAATTGAAGTAGCTAATATATTAAAGATTGAGGAAACTTAATCTTTTTTTTACCATTAAATCATGTCCTCTCTTTGACTTTTCATAGAAACATCTTTATAATAAATGATAGGACATGATGGGGGCTTACAGATGAATAAAATTGAGAAATTTTTAAATAGTGGAGCATACATAGCATTGATATTCGCGATCACATTCATTTCGTGGTCGTTTTATAAGGAAACACCACCACACATATTTAATTCATATAATATGATTGGTGTTTTTTTACTGATTTTAATCCTAGGGTTTATCTTTGTTTTCTTTAAGAATACAATGTATTCCATTCCAGTCATTATCTCATTCCTATTTATCTTAAATAAATCAGATATGACCTTTGAAACAACAACTGACTTAGGTTTTCCTGTCATCGCAATGTCAATCTTTTTAATAAGCTTTGTTATTCATATCATCAGGTTTAAACCTAAATTCGAAAGGAAGACCTTCTTCTTAGGCTTTCTTCTAATAGCAATCGCTTATCCGTTCGCACTGATTTATCTACCATTTGACGTAAACGCGATTGCAGTATCACTACTTGGAGCATTATTCTTATTCTTATATATGTTTTATTCGAATACAATGAAGGGTAACTTAAATTATCTTTTCAAGATTATGTTATTCGCGAATATAACCTTAACCCTTCAAGTATTTTTCTATATTTATCAAGGATATGTATTACATCCTGAACTAGATATCTATTATAGACTCTTTCAAGGATGGGGAAGAAATTTAGGTTGGGCAAATATTAACGATATGTGTTTTTATATCGCACTCACTTTCCCAAGTTATCTTTATTTCATTTTTAAGAAACCTCAAACGTATTTAACATGGTTTTTAATGATTTTGCCAGTTACAGCTGTTATTCTATCTAAGTCTCGTGGTGGAGTGATTGGATTTGGTGTGGTTGTTATAGGCGTGATTTTATTCTTTATCCTAAGAGGTAATAAGAAACATTTAACGCATGGTTTAATCTTCTTAACAGTTTCAGTCATTGTCTTTTGGATCAATAGTGCAATCTTTGAAATATGGTATGAGTTTTTCTTAGATTCATTAGGAGAGAATTTAAATGATTTTTCTACAGGTAGATTAGAGATTTATAAGAATGGCTGGGAAGTTTTTAAGGATTACCCACTCTTTGGTGGTGGATGGTTATCCATTCAAAGACTCTATCCAGGAGAGCGTATGTTTATGTATCACCAAACATTTATTCATACACTAGCAACGATGGGACTATTTGGCTTAGCTGCATTACTCGTTCACTACTTCCAAATTGCTAAATATACATTCAAAGATATTACACTAGAAAAGTATTTATTCATCATCGGTTATATCGCATCACAAGTTCACGGTCTAATTGATAACGTACAGTTTTCAGTTCCCTATAGTGTCTTAATCGTTTTAATACTCGCACTCTTTGAGACATCAGAAAAAAAAGACAAGCTTCGAGCTTGTCAATCGTAGATACTTTTTAATTGAAGAAAATAATCAATAAAAGCATTATGTAAATCTATTGTCTTCTAAAAGTTCAACAATTAATAAGTGAATATTTGTTCCTATCGTTGTGTTTAGTTTCAACATATCACTTTCAAGAGATTCTGCTTGTTTTACAGCATGTTTAATATTTTTAATCAACTCAATTTTAAATGTATTTTTAGGATTGAAACCACACAAATTTTGGCACATTTTGCTTGTGAATCTGTGTTTTGAACTAATTTTCTCATTTGCGAATATTTCTTCTTTGGATGGTAAAACATGATCATTCAAACTATCTTTCACATGAAGTATATACCACAGTTCAATACAGGGTGAAGTTACTATAGGACGAATATTTTGATTCTTCATATCTTCCAAAATCTTATGGTATCCAAGTGTTGTTTTATAAATGTCAGAGTCAAAAACAATTACATACTCATCTTCAGCATTTCTATTAAGTCTTAGCATTTGATTATACAATTTTTTGGGGTTTGAGTTGTGAACATCATTTTCAGTTCGTTCTAATACAATAACTTCAATTTCAGATCTTATGTTGAAATGCAAACTATTTTTTAATGCGTGAAAATATGCTATCTCACTTTTCTCACCTTCTGCGAGAATATAATACTTCTTGAATGGTTCTACTGTATTCTCTTTATGATCGATATATCTTCTTCGAATTGAAAATCTTTCCCCCAATGGTGCCATTTAGTCCACCATTTTTTTGAATAGAGGGATTCCTCCATATATACCATTCAAATATCCGTTTTCAATTATTTTATCACTTCTTACTTTGAAAATATCAAGTGAGAATAAATTTGAAGCTCCGTATTCATTTTTTTCTACAAACCAAATCTCATCTTTTCTGAATAGTTTTAAATCCATTATGTGGGTCTCATGTGTTGTGAATATTAATTGAATTTTTCTTTTCGTAAATTCTACTCTAAGTATTTCTAACAAACGTTTAACAAGCACTGGATGTAAACTTTTTTCTAATTCATCAATCACGTAAATAGCATGTTGTTTACCTGTTAAAACTATGTCAAGTAGATCAAAAAGTCTTCTAGTTCCATCAGATTCTTCTCTAAAATCAAATGCAGTTGAGCAATTGTTGTGTTTTAATTTAATAGTTGATACCTCGATATTATCAATTGAATCTGCCTTTATTCGATAAAGTTCTTTCCCACCCCTAATAATGCCCATGACTTTACCTTGTTTTTTTATATGAGATTCTATATCCTTGATTATCCCTTCTACAACCTCTTTGTCTGTTTTTTTGATAATCTCATCCACTGTTACTTTCTCAAAATATACTTTAGATATACCAGTGTTAAACTCATTTAATATATTTTCTACACGATCAAAATTCTCGTCCGCCATATATTCGTAGAAATCAATTGGTTCTTCAGGGAAATTAATATCAAGTAAATTTATCCACTCTTTGAAATCTTTAACAAACACTAAATCTTTGCTTTTGATTTTCTTTCTTACCAAATCAGACATTAAAAGATCTTCCTTATTATCTGATAAATCATATAAGTATGTCTTTAATCTGTCTTTAGTTTCATTTTGAAATGTATTATCATAAAATACAGTATCTACATTTCTGTTTCCACGAGCATAATTCAGTATTGTTTTCTTTGAATCGTTTTTTGGATCGATAATTTCCAACCACTCATTTTCAAGAACACCTTTTGAAATAATTAATGAAAAACCGTAATTATAGTATCTCCCATTTATATAATATAATATTTCAAATTCTGTAGGTTTATTTTTATTTGATGCATCATTTTTACAGTAGCTATTTATATCCAAGATATTTACACCATGCTTGATAATTCGTTGCATTATATCTAATGCATGTACTACGTTACTTTTCCCAGAGGCATTTGCCCCATAAATAGCTGAGAATTGTAAAACATTAGAGTTTTTTAGTTTAATTGTATCTTTTTTGCTGCTCAAACTAGGTATCATACTTAAAGAGACTCTATTATCAAATGATAACAAATTAGAGACATCGAATTTTAATAACATTGAATTTTTACCCCACTTTCAGGAATATTTTACCATAAAAAAACTAAAAATCAAATTAATTACGAATAAAACGTATAAAATACTTCAATAAATTCAATTATATCGCAATTATACACTTTAATATACGAAAAAATCGTATTTACACACTAATTTTATCATTTTTATTAGATTTAGCAAATAATATGCGTTCTTTTTATAAAAAAATGTGTTTTATTGTTTTAACTAAAAAAACCACCTATTATTCAAGTGGTTTTTAGATTCATGGCATAATTTAGTTGTTTTATTTACATGATGATTAGCTATAAGACTGTAATCCAACCTTGAGGATCTTCAACATCCCCAAATTGAATACCTGTTAACAAATCAAATAACTTCTTTGTATATTCCCCCATCTTTTCATGAGCAGGAAATACATGTTTATGATCATTCTTAGTAATTGAACCAATAGGTGTAATGACTGCAGCGGTGCCGCAAGCACCTGCTTCAGTAAAATGATCTAGCTTATCAATAAATACTTCTCCTTCAACCACTTCTAAACCTAAATGATTTTTCGCTAAATATCTTAAAGATCTATTTGTAATACTATTTAAGATAGATGGAGATTTTGGAGTGATATATTTATTATCATTTGTTATTCCAAAGAAGTTTGCTGCTCCTACTTCTTCAATCTTTGTATGTGTTTGTGGGTCTAAGAAGATACAATCAGCAAATCCTGCTTTTTTAGCTTGCATCTGAGCGAATAAAGATGCTGCATAGTTCCCACCGACTTTAACATGCCCTGTGCCATTTGGTGCTGCTCTATCATACTGAGACACTGCCATGTCTACAGGTTTCGCTTCACCATTAAAATAACTTCCTACAGGAGACACAATAATACTAAAGATATATTCAGGTGCAGGACGAAGTCCTAAGTTATCACCAACACCAATCATGAATGGACGAATGTATAGTGATTCTTTATTACCATAAGGAGGAATAAAGTCTGCATTCGCTAAAACAACTTTTTTGACTGCTTCAATAAAGACTTCAGTAGGTATTGTAGGCATCATCATATAGCTACAACTCATTTGGAAGCGTTCTGCGTTATCTTTAACTCTAAAGAGTTGAATCTTACCATCTAATCTTCTGTAAGCCTTTAAACCTTCAAAACACTCTTGACCGTAATGTAGAGATGTAGAAAGTCCTGAAATGGTAAATTGATCGCTTTCCTCCAATTTACCTTCACCCCATGCCCCATCTTTCCACTTTTGCATGTAAATCATATTCGCTTTTACATAAGTAAAACCTTTAGCTTTTGAAATCATAAAGTCATCCTCTTTTCTTTTTTTATATTTTCTAGAAAGCGTTTTCACACAATATATATTATACTGAAAAAAATAAAAGAATGATAGATGTAAAATGAATCATTCTGATATTTTTTATGTTTTCTTACTCTTTTAAATCAATATGTTCTTCCACCTTAGGAATTCTAAGTTTTAACTTAAAGAAATAAAGTGTTTCTTCTCTATCATAGATAAACATGAAAACAAGTGCAATTAACCCACCATAGACCATCGCAGGTATGATTAACCAAATGACAGGAAGATATGCATCTCCTGCAAACCAAGGGTTAACTCTAAACGCTGCAGGAACAAATACACCTAAAATCATACCCAATCCAGCTAAATCACCACGAACACCAAAGATAAATGAAGGGTTTCTATGGTTTGGATCAAAGAATTGATTTTTAGGAATCCAACCGATTAATGTAAAGATCAATTCATTAATGAAGATAATGACTAAGATGATCACTAACATAAAGGGTGCACGATATGCACGCTTGATGGAAAGTGTGTGGAATCCGTAATGCATCATCAAGAATGGAACGATAAATAAAATTAAGTGAGATAGATAAAATCTCATATTCTCTAACATAAATGCATTTCTTGGTGCACTAAAGAATTCAGCACCATTAAAATATTGAGACATGACATCAACTGGATAGATAAATGTGATAATACCACTCGCCATACCAACTAAAACCATATAATCTTTTAATGTTTTATTTTTCGCGAAAAATAAAAATGGATAGAGCAGTGCCGAGACTGCACAAACATTTTCAAATGATATTTTAGTAATAACGTAATCTACTGATGTATAGGGGTAGATGAATACTTTAGCAACATGAACAAACAAATTAAAGATAATCAAACCAAAAATGAACCAATATCTAAATTTGGTTGTTT
>CAKMKF010000149.1 GCA_927439925.1 uncultured Acholeplasmataceae bacterium
TTCGTACGGATAAAAGAGGATTTGTTTTTTGCACGCAAATGATGTACTCCGGTGATGGTGCAGCATATGGTGCTAGATTACTTAGAAAAAGAGGTTTTCGTGTTCTTGAACAAGAGCATTTCAATATGCCAAACAATATTACAGACTATAAAATACTAAGAACAAAAAAACTTATTAACTATGAAAAAATAGAATCTAAAAATTTAATTAAAGTAAAGAGATATGTCAAAAATATTCTACTCGAAAGAAAGTATTTAAAGGGTTCAAATCCACTCTCTTTAATGCTAGGTCTTGTTCAAAGAATCCCTTATTCTCTTCTAGAAAGAAAAGCCATGGATCATGCGATTCTTCTAGAACCAAACTGTATTATGTGCAATAAATGTGTTGAACTTTGCCCTACAAAAAACTTTGTTGTTAAAGATAAAAAGCTAAAGGTAAGGAATAAATGTATCCTTTGCTATAGATGTGTAAACCATTGTCCTGTCCAAGCGCTACATATTAATAAAAGAACACTTGTTGATAAACCGTATCATGGCCCAACAATGCAATTTAAGATAAAAGATGTTATGACACATGATCCAACGAATGAAGTCATTGATGAAATGCAAATTTAGGTAAAATCAGAATTAAAAATCATTCAAAATAGCATGAAAAAATCAGCCAATATTTTGACTGATTTTTTAAATAATATTTTTAAGCTCTACAGCAATTAATGAAGCGATCATGCGTGCACCAAATGGACTTAAGTGTGTGTCATCAACTATTCCATTTAAATAATTTATAGACTCATTTGGGTTCAAATGTAGAAAAAACTTTTTAGAATAATCCTCACCAAAATCGCTTACGATTTTGTGTGTGATTTTATAGGCATCGATTAGAAGAATTCGATTCTCTATAGCAAACTCCTTCATCTGGTTTGGGTAATCTCCAACAGTGTAATCTTCCAGCTTTCCATTTTGAAATTTTCTTCTCGTAATTGATGTTAATAATATGGGGATTGAACCATGCTTTTTCGCGACTAAAACAAATCTCATCAAGTTGTCTTTATACTCTGTTCTTGGATCTGTATATCTGAAGGGGTCTTCAGATTTTTCATCGTTATGTCCAAATTGAATCAGGAGATAATCGTCTTCTTGAATCTCTTCATCTATTTTCTCGAGTAACCCTTCAGTGATATAAGATTTAGTTGACTTTCCATTTTGTGCGTAATTGATAACTTCTATATTTGGTGTAATAAATTCATGTAGAAATTCACCCCAACCTGATTCAGGTCGCTTTGAGTCTAGTTTAATAGATGCAGTAGAATCCCCTGCAATAAATAATTTTGACATATCATACCCTCCATCAACTATTTTAGCATAGTTAGACATTTGCATGCTATAATCAAACTAAGTAAAAGAACATATAGGAGTATTAACGATGAAACTCAATGTGCTTAGTTTTAACTTAAGAATCAATGTTGCAGTTGATGGAAAAAATGCTTGGGACTATCGAAAAGATCAAGTCTTTAAATTTTTAAATGATAAAAAATATGACATCATGGGATTTCAAGAACCAAGTCATTCGATGTTCTTAGAACTAAAAGAGCACTTAATAAACTATGAATCTTTTGGTGTTCCAAGAAATGAAGGCGGAGAGTATGCTGCTATATTTCTTAAAAAAGGTTTATTTGATGTTGTTGAATCTGAGACGTTCTGGTTAACGGATACCCCATTTATTGAATCAAAGATTGAGGGAAGCCATTATATAAGAATAGCGACTTATGTGGTTTTAAAACTGAATCCAAACCGATATCTTACGATTATTAATACACACTTAGATTACGCAAATGATCATATTATATTTAATCAAATCGAGTATCTTTATCGGATGATGAAAGTACTAGAAATAAAATACAATACAGAAATGATATTAATGGGCGATTTTAACACACATCCTAATTCAATTGGAATCGAGTTTTTATCTACCAAATATAATCATGTCTACAATAACCAAAAAAATATGGGGTTAACTTTTCACGCTTTTTCTGATCAAGTAGAAGGATTACCTATCGATTATATATTCTATTCCAATCGAGTTGAATTAGAAAAATTTGAAATTATCCATCACGAAGAAAAAGGGAAATACTTGTCTGATCACTATCCATTAAAAGCTGTTATAAAAATAGACGATTAAAAAAATAAAAAAACCATCCAGCCGAATGGTTTTATTTATTTAATGGTACACCCACACGGGCTCGAACCGTGGACCCACTGATTAAGAGACTCAATGTCTCTTGCGATGGATACTAAATTCAATTAACGAATTCCAAAAGGAGTTCGTTTTTCTTTTCTAAAACACTCCTAAGTTCTTTGATAATTAAATGATGAATTATGGAATCAAGTGTTCCTATAAGGAAGAAAACACTTGATCAATTGATTCCAAACAACAAAAGAAAGAGAAAGGAGAGTTATGAATGCCTAGCAAAAAAGGATTCTTTGTTAAAAAGGGATTAGCTGGATCACAACAGGTACACGCTTCGATGCTGAATAATGTTGATATGAAAGCTAATATCCTTAAAGATTACCATGGAAATGTTTTGCAGATTCAAGACAAAGAACAACGTGTTCTTAGTAAGTTAGAAAAGAAACGCATTTACAAAGGTGTGCGTGATGCACATAAAGCATTTAAAAATATGTAACTAGGAGAGTTTTACTATGGCAACAAAAATCAATAGAAAAAAAATCCCAAAGAAAAAAAGAGTTGAACGTTTTGTTCTTGGTAATTACTCTGCTAGAGAATATGGTACTAGGAGAAACATTGATGCATTAAGATTAGATGTTGATGCAGTAAAAACTCCTTATGTGCGTAATAATTATCAAGCAGGACATGCCCTTGTTGAAGGTGGAAACTTTGATATCTACCATGATGATCAAAGAGAACGACTCAAAAAGTTTGGTTACAAAGTCGATAGATTAACAGATTCTGAAATTGACAAAAGATACACTCAAATCATTAGAAGAGCAATTGGTGATCTTATCTGGCAAGATAACCTCAACAAAATGCGAAAAGCAAAGAGGTAGATCATGGCGTTCATAGATAAAATTGAAATCGATGTTACTTTGAAACAAGTTGCTTCAACTACCAATAGTAAGTATGATGGGACATTTATTAAAAAAGGTTCAAAGAAAGTAAAAGTCCAAGTTTTGAGATCTCCTGATCTTGCCACGAACTATAATCGAAGAAATCAAACCTTGTATGTTGCTCCGAGAGATGCAAGACGATACGAAAAGCTTAAAGAGCTTGTTCAGTTAATGTAGGTAAAAATCCATGGCTAAAGCAATCGTAGTTAAACGAAATGGTAAACCTGCAGGATACTTTACTGGATTCTGGTATGGGAAGCCGTGTATATCAAATAGTGTTAATGATGATACTTCTTATAAAAGAAAGTATCGTGTTGGTGAAAATGTGAGAGTAACATCATTTGGAGATCGCGTTGATCTTGAAAGATTCAAAATGAACCAAGACTTAAGAGCATTAAAAGAATTTAAAACTTATAAAGTTAAAGTTGTTGACATTTAAGGAGAATGTTTATGCCATTAAAAAAAGAAGTTGTTGCATCAAATAATAAACATCGCGTACTACAGTATCAACATTTAAAACGTGGTGATCAATTAAAATCACTATATCACTCAAATGTTAAACACTCACAAGAATTAAATAATCGAGTTTTGACTCAGCAAGAAAAAAAGAATATCTTTGATATTACTAAAAAATTCTTAAACAAATCAACACCATTTTAAACAATAAGGCATGATGAGATTTGGCCATAAAAATTAATCTCAATCTCAAGAAAAAAGGAAAAAGAAAATGACTGAAACTATTAAAAAAGAACAAAAGATTAAAGAAACCGAAGTTAAAGAATTGAAGCACTTAAATGAGCTTACTAAGGAAGAGGTTGAAAAGTTTCCACTTTACACCTTAAGATTTACCAAGACTGAAAAGAATAACTACACTCGTGCGAATGCAATGCTTCATATTGACAAATCATTCATGAAGATCCCACTAACCTCTTACAATCGTAAAGAAAAGACTGTAGAACCGATTAATTTGGATATGTGGAGTTATATTGCATCTACTATCAAGCTTGATATGACAGAGCCTAACGGTCGCCCTAAGACTGACTGGACAAAGAAAGCTTATTGCAGATTTGTTAAAGGTACTCGTGAAGATGGCAATATTTGGAAAGCAATTCAAATTGTGTTCTCATTAGGTTTAACTCATATTCAATTCTTCAATGGTCTACAGATTGGTACATTAGACAATCTTGAAAAAGATGGACTCATTAAGATTGACTGGCAAGAAATGGCAGACAAAGTTGGTACTGCTGAAATGGAAGAAGATTCACTGATCACAGTTTAGATAAACACAGAAAGGGATTAGAGTATGTCGCAAACATTATTTATTGTCTTAATGATCATCAGTAACTTAATACTACTTGCGACAATCTCTATCCCTTTTTTTTATCAGTTTAGTAGCGTTTTTATCAAGCAAAAGTATCACAAGTCAATCCAGTATGTTAAAGAGGTTCTGGGCTATCTAATGACGATATTTGGAAAGATTAGAGTTGGTAAGACTTCGAATGCATCAAGCATTATTCATATCTGTACAATTCTCTTTCAACAAAGCCTTACTGAGCTAATTCATAAGACAAAAGTTCTTTTTAAAACAATTGACTTTAACATGATGGATGATTATATATTTTCCCTTTTCGCTGCAACACAATTTGAACAGATTAATTTTGAAGATGTTACAGGAAAAGTGATTGAATTATTTCAAATTGATTCTAATGGCCACTACTTCGATTTTATCAAAGATCGTTCAGTCCATGAACTGATCTATGACTATGTGGTAGGTGTCTATGTTCTGTATGTAAGAAATAACTATGTTATGGCCAATATCCCTATCTTTAATAGAATCACTGGTAACTATTCCTTTCAGCTTGAAACAAGATGGCTAGAAGTGAGAAATGCCTATGATAAAAAGGATTTTGGTATTGATGATTATATGATCCTTTTCATTGATGAAATCACCGATGATAAAGGTGCATCGATGTGGACTCAAGATGCTAAAGATGAATCTGGTTATAAAGAGTATTTAAGAAAGTTTGGCCAGTACCATCAAGAAAGAAATCGACTGATCTCTACAAAGCAAGATGCATTTGATGAAGTGAGAAAGAATCGTAACCTGACTCAATCCAATATTCATATGATGTCAAAAGTGAAAACTATTCACACCAATCGATTTATATTCCGTTTAATCCAGATGACTTATTCTTCTAAGCTCTTCATGTACAAGTCTTGGATCAACTTCAAATTCATTTTGAAAGTGATTCGAAGTCCAAAGATGATTAAAGGTTTCAAATCACATCGAGCGATGTTCATGGATAAAGAATTCTCTAGTGTGAACTATGAAAGAAATGTCATGAACAGATTGTTTTTCTGGGATCAATTCCTATTTAGTTTTGGATACAACGTGTATCAGATGAAAAACTATGCTGATGTCGAAGATGTTGGCAAAAAAGATGAGGGTGAGGAATTCGTACTCGTAGCTCCAGTGATCTATGGATTTGGTACGTATGAGACACACTTAGCTAAACATGATTTTAAGCAACTTAAAGAGCGTTCTACAACTGTGATTAATGAATCTAACCCTTACGATATTAAAGGCCGTTTTAACTCTGAGGAAAGGGGTGTTAATGATGATCTCATTGCCTTATAACACAATCATTCTCTATAATATTGTTTTAATAATTATTTTTGTAGTGTTCAATTTACTTTGGGCATTACGCATCTACAAGAAAGCAAAAAATGTGATCGATGAAATGCAAGGTATTAGCTTGAACTATCTCAAGGTTAACACTCTGAAACAGGAAGAAAAACTTAATACAACGACTCCTCCTGATGCTGATGAATGATATTAGCTTTAAGGTGGGGGTTACCAGTAACACCCCCCTAATTGATACATCAGACAGTTTGGTCGTTGAAAATATTCTTCCCAAGAGAGTGCTATTTGATTATGTTTCTGCTACCTTTGATTTCGTGGATATCACGTGTGAATACGTTGGTGTTCAGTATCATTTAGATGATCAAGATAAACTCCTTAAGAAGCTTCTACAAATATTTAACTATCATGGTAGTGTCCATGATCTGAAACAGGTTTACGGATTTAACGGTTATCGGCATTGCATCATCGTTGGTGAACACATCAAACTTTACTATGGAGCAGAGAAAAGCAAGAGGAATGATAAATATACCATGAACCTTGTGATGTCTGGCCAAGCTTGTAGAGAATTTGAACATTTCATGAATGGTGATTGGTATAAACTCTTCATATTCATTATTTCATTTACTTCAACTAACTTCGCAAGAATTGATGTTGCAATCGATGACTTTCGTGCAGAAGAGATTAGTATTTACGAGATTAAGCATTTTATTGACACCGAT
>CAKMKF010000150.1 GCA_927439925.1 uncultured Acholeplasmataceae bacterium
TTTTCAAGACCTAAATGTTTCTTTCTAAGTTCAATATATCTCTTGATTGGTGCAGTATTTTCATATGCTGCATCTTTAAGATTGTGATATACACTTGTTGGAATGTTATTGACATCAAGTGCTGCTTCTAAAGAAGAACTATAGTTTCTTGATTTGTAGTTTGCTGCGAGTTGTTGAAGAACCAGGTTATATGTACTAGCGAAAGCAGCTTTATTGTCCTTATATCTTTTAAAAGCTGATTCGAAGACAATACGTCTATCTTCTGCAGTAGGCACTTCAGGAAGAAGTGAACGATAGTTCGATTGTGTAACTGTAACTTCTTTACCATCTGATAAAGTGACTTTTTCATCTTCTCTATCAACGATAGCCAATGCTTGATACATTGATGCAGGAATACTTCTAATTGGACCGAAGTTAGAAAGTAAGCTTTCTTGATCTCCAGATAACACATGTTTTTGTTGCATAAACAGCTTAGTCATTTCAAACTTGTAAGTCTTTAAGAAATCACTGGAATTGATAAATCCCATAATCTTTTCTTCACCTAAAGAAATCATTTCTGGTTTAGCAAAAGAAGTTTTTTGTTGTAGCTTAGATAAGGTTAACAACATCTGTTGATTTTTTGAAGACTTCACTTGATCTTTTAAGTTCAAGTCACTATTTAAGTGAATATATGCATAAAGTCTATATAATAGCTTTAATGCAGTTTCTTCAGATTCAAGAAATGAATTAAAACCATGCAATTCACCTAGCTTACCTTGGTAAGAAGCTAAATGATCAATATGCTCGGACATTTTAACTAAATCAGCGTCCCAAGCCTCTAAATTTGGATAAAAAGTTGATAAATCCCATGTTGACATATAATGATTCCTTTCATTAATGAGTTTCTTCTATTATAACGCATTCACATATCAAAAGACTAATGGAAGTTATGAAATGTGTAAAATGATAGGAAAAACGTTTTCACAGGTTGAAAAATTGTATAAATAATTATATAATTAAGCAACGGGGCAACCCATGCAAGAACACAAAGTGCTGTAGGCTAAAACCTATCTCTCAAGGAGGAAGACAATGATTACTATTTTTACAACCCCAAGTTGTTCGTCATGTCGGAAAGCGAAAAAGTGGCTTGATGATCATAAGATACCTTATGAAGAAAAAAACCTATTTAACCAGCGTATTACTGAAGCAGATATTGATCGTATGCTTGAAAACGCTGAAAACGGATTTGAAGACATTATTTCTACAAGATCAAAGATTTTTAAAGAAGAATCTTTAGATGTTGAAGACATGAGAATTAGTGAACTAAAAAAGTTCATTATCGATAATCCGAGCGTCTTAAAAAGACCAATCATGATTGATGGTGACAAGATGCAAGTAGGTTACAATGATGAAGAGATTCGCGTATTCATTCCTAGAAGACTTAGAGAATTGATTATGTGCGTTGATTGTCCTCAAGGTGAACATTGTGACTATCAGAGTGCGCTCAGACGCTATTTTGATGAAATAAAAAAAGATATACAACACACGCATTAAATATAAAAAAAAGGAACTCGCGAGTTCCTTTTTATTTTGTGTTATTTTTTTATTCGACTACGGTTTCAACTTCAACTTTATCTTTTTTCAAATCAGACATCAGATATGTGTAAAATCCAGTTACGAATATACCAATCATGAGCATGGACCCTAAAACAAAAGCTGTTCTAACTGCTGGAGCATATGATGATATCACATGTATTTCTCCGTTTAATATACCAGCTGACTTATCCCAAAATATTGTAAGGATAACTGTTAGGTAAATAGATGCAGAAAGTAGAAATCCTTTATTTTGAAAATACCAAGCAACCCATAGTAATAACACTGGGATGAATAGTGTGTGTAAACTTGGTAATGCATGGGAACCATACATAACAAACCAAGGTTGTGTTCTAATCAATAGGGCAACAAGGAAAAGTACACTTGAAACCACAGCTGTAATAAAATAAAGCAAACTTCGTTCTTTCATTAGGTCCTCCATCGTTTAATACTTACATATAATATTATAAAGTTATTATCATTCAATGTCAATGTTATATTATGTATAATGGCTTTATTTAGATAAAAAATAGCCTTTTTTAACTATCTGAATAGGCTTAAAGTCGGTATCTGAATCTATATGGACAAAAAATAGAAATATTATGGTATTAATAAACCTAGCAGTAAAGCCGTTATTACATAAGTAAATTAAAAAGTATATTACATAATGTGATGTTAATGTTGTAAAATGAAAAAAATATAAGTAAGGTTTTTTACTCATTCTATCTAGACTTATTTAAACATTGATCATTATATATTAATTTTTGTTTTGTGATTAAAAGGTTTTCTATAATGTAGGAAAATGCTAAGATTTGAACTTTTACCACTAAATTCTTTGAAGAGGAATTTTTCTGGAATATATATTATAAAAAAAAGATAGCCGAAACTATCTTCTACATATAAATGCTCGTTCGCTTTTACGTTTGGTTTGTTGAAATTGGATGTTATGATCTTTCAAAAATTTATGGAACAATTTCTCACCTTCATGATAATTGCTAACTTCATATTCGACTTCATAATCAACGACATTGCAATATTCACAACGATCTAGAAATAAGACGCCGCCTTCATAAGGTGTTGAAACTCGATAATTGTCTAACGATACTCTAAATGTGACAAAATAATCGATGTCATCAAAATAATCCTTAGTGTTGAATCCGTTTTTAATCATATCAAGTGCTTGTTCTTTTTGAAGAAGTACATGACTTTCAAATGCACCAAATTCACTTTGACTCTTTAAAGTTACTTTAAAATGATTTTCACCTTTTTGTCTGATTCTAAGGACAATTTTCTCTTGGTTTAATTTATATTCATCCGTATCAAAATAATGATTAATTTGTTTAAAAATATTGTTTTCTAGGTTGAATAATGATAGTAGTTCCTGATACTTTTCGACTGTAATTTCAGTCTTGAATTCAATCTCGATATTCTTATTCACAGATCTCACCTTCTCCAACTTGTTTGCCTAAATCATTATGCCTCTTATATTATATCAAATCAAGTCCCTAAAAGGAAGAAAAAACGTTTACATTTATAAACACGGTTTCATTATATTTGAAATTAAGAGATAAAATGGTAGAATATAGTCGATGAATAAAACAATCCTAGGAGGAAATTAAATTATGGCTATTAAAGTAGCAATTAACGGTTTTGGTCGCATTGGACGTCTAGCGTATAGATTGATGGCAGACAATCCTACATTCGATGTAGTTGGTATTAACGATTTAACAGATGCAGAAACATTAGCATACCTTTTAAAGTATGATACTGCGCAAGGTAACTTCAAATTAAATGCAATTAGTTATGAAGGTACAGATTTAATTGTTGATGGAAAGAAAATTCCAATTTTCAGCCAAAAAGACCCTAAAGAATTACCATGGGGTAAATTAGGTGTTGATGTAGTTTTAGAATGTACAGGTTTCTTTACTGACGAAGTTAAAGCTGGATGGCATTTAGAAGCAGGCGCAAAGAAAGTTGTTATCTCTGCTCCAGCATCTGGAAATGTGAAGACAATTGTATTTAACGTCAATGACGATACATTAGATGGAACAGAAGACATTTTAAGTGGTGCATCATGTACTACTAACTGTTTAGCTCCAATAGCTAAAGTATTAGATGACAATTTCGGTATTGTTGGTGGTTTCATGACTACAATCCATGCATTCACAGCTGATCAATCCTTAATGGATCAACCACATAAAAAAGGTATCGCATCTAGAAGAGGACGTGCTGCATCTGAAAGTATTATTCCATCTTCAACAGGAGCAGCTAAAGCAATCGGTCTAGTATTACCACAATTAAAGGGTAGATTAGATGGTACTGCACTACGTGTTCCTACTATCACTGGTTCTATTGTTGACTTAACAGTTGAAGTGAAGAAGCATACAACACTAGAAGAAGTTGACGCAGCATTTAGAAAAGCAGCTAACGAAACATTAGCTTATGTATCAGATCCTATCGTATCATCAGACGTTATTGGTTCACATTATGGATCATTATATGATGCAAATACAACTCAAATCGTGAATTATGACGATAGACAATTGGTTAAAGTTATGGCTTGGTATGACAATGAAATGAGTTATACTGCACAGTTGATTAGAACTGTTACAAAATTAGCAAGTTTGATCAAGAAGTAAAAACCGTTTTCCCACTATAAAAAGAATAGAAAAATAGCGCGAATTCGTTAGTTTTCGCGCTATTTCTATCTTTATGTAAAGAAAATGTAAAAAAATGAAAGAAATTCAACAATATCCAATCATTTTCATTGACACCTTCATATAAGTGGTATATAATAATGGGGAAAATGTGAATAACATCTTTCAGTCACAAATGTTAAAGGCAAACCTGGAGAAATCCTGGGACGCAAAGCTATAGGGCCTATACAAGGTAGCCAGTTGTCATTTAGAAGAATATCTGCTTTAGCGGATTACGCTTCTACGTTTGACAATATGGCATTTTATTTTAAATGACATAAGAGTCTGCGTGTGAAAACATGCTGGCTCTATTTTATTTAGTCAAAGGAGGCGATGAAAGTGCCCGGTAAGAATTTCATACCAATAGGAATTATAATCATGTTGGTAATTGCACTAGGCTTCACTTCAACAGCTGCCTTTGCGTATTGGCAAGATGTATCCAGTATTGGTAATGTGGTCATTCGTTTTGACGGAGAAGACGCAGAACTAGTGGTTACAGAAGTAAGCGACACATTCTCCGGAATGTTAGTTCCAGAAGGACGTGTGTATTTTGAAGGAGAAGTTGATCAGGTCATATTCACTTATGAAGTCTTCATCGATAAACCACTCGTTCAAAGTATGAATTTAGTTGTAGAAGCAATTGATGTGAAAATTGGTGAATCTGATACATACGCACACCTAGTAGATATAAGGATAGCAACTGGTGAGGATTCATTCGAGTATGAACTATTTAACAGCACAATTACTGTTGAAATAGTCGTTAGATTGTTGGAGCCCATTGATAATGATGAGGCAGTTGAACGAGGTTTAGATTTAGAATTAGTAAATGTTGAAAATGCTGAAGAAGCTTTCAACGCGATTCAAGGAGAAGATATAAGCTTTGTCGTAAGCTTTAGTGTCACTCCAAGAGTTGTTGAATAAAAAACAAAAAAATAAAAAAGAAAACCAAAAAGGGAGATTTAAAATGAAAAAAAGAGGTTTAGTAATCGGATTATTAATTATGTTAGCAGTGATCACTTCAGGGTTCACATATGCGTTTTGGGCAGCTGGTGTAGCTGCAGATTCAGAAACAGCAACAGGTACAATTAGTGTTGGTACAGGTAATACAGTTACATCAACAGTCAATGTTGCTGCAGCAGTCAATAGCCAAGGTGCAGATGATTTAGTTCCAGCTGGTTTTGCTGAAACAGGAAAAATCACTTCATTAACACTGACATTCTCAGTAGATTGGGATTCAACTGGCCTTGATGCATCAAATTTACAAAGCACATTAACAGTAGCTTTAACAGCTGCTACAAATCCTACTCCAACTAGCGTACTATCATTATTCAATGCATCATTTAATGGTGCTGGTGTTGGTGGAAATGAATACACTGTAGTAACTGATGGAGATGCGGTTTCAGTAGTAGTTACAATTACAATGGACGAACCTGCAGATAAAGCAGAGTATGATCTTGTTGCTGGATTAGACATCCTTCTTACATTCTCATTCACAGTTGCAGCAAGTACAACTCCTGCTCCTTAAAATTAACTAGAAAACAATAAACATTTATAGGCAGCCCAAAAGGCTGCCTTTAGTGAAATCTTAAGGAGGTGAAGTTATGCAGAATAAAGTGAAATATTTAAAATACACTGTGCTATTTGTACTGACATTTTTTGCTGCATTCATAACTTCATCAACTTATGCATATTTTGCACTAGGTGTCTACTCAACATCAGATGACCAAATTGAATTTATTTATATAGGAGAATGGGGTATTGCTGTAGGCGGTATCGAAGGTATTCCTGAATATATTCTAGGCGAAACCTACTCAGTAGGAGACTATGTCTGGTGGGAAGGCAAAATTTACCAAATAATTGGTGGAGGATATGCATCTGCACCACCACCATCCTCAGCTCCATATGGTCCATTTAATGAAATCTATCATGAATATGTACCAACAAACACATATTATTTAGATGATGTTGTTCTACATGAAGGTATGTTCTACCGCGTTATTAACGCAGGTACTGCCAACTCTTCAGTTCCAGGAACTAATGGTGCTGCTTGGTTCAACATGTATTCAATTGAGTGGTCAACAGGACAAACCTATGCTCAAGGTGATTATGTTCTACATAACGGAGGTATCTATCAAGCTGTTGTAGGATATGCACTCAATACAAATGAACCTGGAACTTCACTTCATTGGAAACAGTTTGGTTCTATGGAATGGAACCCAAATATCACTTATGCACAAAATGATCATGTTACCTACAATGGAACTCTTTATTATGCTGCATTAGGATATGATCTAAATATCACTCCAGGAACGAATGGTTCATGGAGAGTCAAAGGTTCTATTGAATGGAGTTTCTACGCTATATATCAAAAGAATGACATTGTTTTATACAATGGCATATATTATAAAGCAAAATATTACACAACCGGAAATATACCATCATCACATAACTCTTGGGCAGTTTATAACATGCCAATATATAGCTATAATACAAACTATAAAGTTGGTGACATTGTTTCATACAATGGAGCGATTTATATCGCAACCAATCAAGCAAATGCGAAAGTTAATTTTCCAGGTACATCCTATAATGCATGGAATAGAATTGATACACCAAACTATCAAACATATAATACTTATCTAATTACAGATCATGTCATTCATAATGGTGGTATCTATAAGCCATATAATCTAACCAATGCAAATGCAAACGAACCAGGAACAACTTATAATGCATGGAATCAGATGGATACTGATACTTATCAAACATATAATACTTATGAAACTAACAATCACGTATTCCATCTAGGTTTACTTTACAAAGTAGCAAACCTAACCAATGCGAATGCAAATACTCCAGGTACAACATTTAACGCATGGAATGTGGTTAACACTTCTGAATGGCAACCATATAATTTATACGTTAATGATGATTATGTATTTTATGGCAACTATGCTTATAAGGTTGTAAACTCAACAAATGCCAACAACAATGTCGCTCCAGGTACTGCAAATAACGCGTGGAATCGAATTGGAACGATGTATTATCAAAGCTACAATACATATTACATAGATGATATCGCTATATACGAAAATGTTGCTTATATTGCGCTTCAAACTTCAACTGATATTACACCAGGTGAAACAGGTTCTGAAGCCTATTGGGCACCATATTCCAACAATTAAAGTTAATAACCTTAATTATCATGTATTCTATTAACTTTTTTTGTTTTTTATGTTATAATTCATTCGATATTTGAAATCTTTTCAAAAGGGGATTGATAGAATGAAATCTGAAACAAAGACTACAATGAAAACAGTAGGAACCATAGCCTTTTTCATATTCTCCGGGTTGTTGGTACTCTATATTCTATTAGAATTATTTGTTCCTGACATGACAATTAAGGTTTTTCAATTTAAACCATTTGTTGTTATAACAGAGAGCATGGAACCAGTCATCGATGTTGACGATATGGTGGTTGTCTTCAACCCCAATGTTGATAATTTAGTGGTTGGTGATATTATTACCTTCAAAGCCGATATTGACTATAATGGAACAAAAGAAACTGTAACACATTACATACATTCAATTACTGAAAATACCGATGGTGATAGAATTTTTAGAACCAATCGTTATGGAAGCACAACACCTGATACCTGGATCTTACAAGAAGAGGATATCATCGGGGTTTATGGATTTAGAATTCCTCAATTAGGGGTATTGATTAACTTCATTAAGAGTCCATTTGGGATTGCTGCTATATCTGTAAATTTAATTGTAATTGGGGCGATTGTTTATTTAGTGAAATCAGGAAAGAAGCATGAGGAAGTAACAGAAGAAGTTTAGGATGTGGTAACTTGACTGATTTTATGACAACCGACGAACTAATCCGTCAGCTGTATAAGCAAAGAGATAGTGACATTGGTGAGAAAAGACAACCAGAGAAAACAAAGAAAAAAATTAAATTTAATAAAAAAACAATCTTTTGGATCGTCACTGGTATAGCAATACTACATATTCTATTTATCACGTTACCTTTAGTTTTACCGAACCGTGGTATTAATTTATTAGGATATGCAAATGTGATTGCTATTCCAAATACTCAGGAATTAGATGAAGAATTATATCAAAGAGTCGTGACTGTTCATCCCTTCGATATCAACGATATCGAAGTTGGAGATAAAGTCATTGTATTTGGCAGATTTTCTACAGAAGTTTATTGGGTTGAGACAGTTGTTGAAATTAGAGAAGATTTAGGAGAAATGGATACATCCTTCGATGGATTCATTAGAAACACAGTTCAAATTGAAGATATAGAACTTAAATTTGTCAGGGAATCTTCATTTATTGGTGTCATCTACTTTACATCATCTAATTTGAGAGGTTACTTAGTTATGTTAAGTACTCATGTATTGATACTTGGACTAATCCATTATTTCTTCATAAACGAAAAAAGAAAAAAGTAAACCTTCTTTGATAGTAGGTTTCTTTTATTAAAAAGGTGACTATGGAAAAACAATCTATGAAAAAAAGAATATTCAATATTTTATTCTATACGATCTCATCGATCCTATTTATCTTTATTGCTTTAGAAGTCGTCGCGCCTAATCAAACAATGAATATCATCGGTTTCAAAGGATTTGCTGTTTTAACACCATCCATGGAACCTGTTTATAATGTAGGAGACATTGTCATCTCTACTAAAGTCGATCCAGATGATTTAGAAGTAGGAGATCCAATTACCTTTAGAACTGATTTAAATGGTGATGGTAAAAAAGAGATGGTAACCCACTATATCTTTTCTATTGAATATGTTGAAGGTGTACGTACCTATCAAACCAATCCAGAAGGAAGAGACTACGCTGACCCATGGACAATTGTTGATGAAGACATTGTAGGTATTGTATCCTTTAAAATTCCTTTTATAGGATATATTATTATCTTTGCTATTATACTATTTGAAAATCCAATCTTTTTAGGGTTAGTAATTCTTAATATCGTGATTATAATCGTTATTGTCAAGTTGATAAAGAAAAAACCAGAGGAAGAAAAAAATGAATTGGAATGATTTGATTCATCAAGAATTGAATAAACCATATTTTAAAAAGTTAGTTGAATTCTTAAAGGAAGAAGACAAACATAAAACCATCCTTCCTCCGAAAGATGATAGACTTTCTTGTTTTAAGTTAACTCCATATGATGAAGTTAAGGTTGTGATTATTGGACAAGATCCTTATCATAATATAGGACAAGCTCATGGTTTATCCTTTTCAGTAGAAAAAGGAGCATATCCACCAAGTCTAAAAAACATCTATAAAGAACTTGTAGATGATCTATCCATCAAGTATCCAACCACAGGCAATCTAACGTCTTGGGCGAAACAAGGTGTGTTATTACTCAATACAGTGTTAACTGTAGTATTACATGAACCGATGAGCCATCAAAAAAAGGGATGGGAAGAGTTTACGTTGGAAGTTGTTAAACTGATAAATCAAAAGGATTCACCTGTGGTATTCATATTATGGGGAGCACAAGCGATCAAATTTAAAACTTACTTAAATAATCCTAATCATTTAATATTAACATCGGTACATCCATCTCCACTATCTGCACATCGAGGATTCTTTGGGTCGAAGCCTTTTTCTAAAACCAATCAATTCTTAATCAATCATCAAATAAAACCTATTATCTGGGAACTATAAATGACAGTCATCTGTCATTTTTTTCGTTTTTAGTGTGAAATGAAAATAAATCTTGTATAATAAACTTGCAGAGTAATTAGAAAGCGTTAAGTGTCTAATCATGGGATGTCGGATTAGAACGAACACAGATTTGTGGCGGTTTTCTAATGCGTCCGCTGTAAGCAATTATGGTGGACCTCAAAAATAGGAGGTCTTTTTTCATGAAAGGAAATTTACAGATTCAAAAACTTACCTTGGCAGCATCTCTTGCTGCAGTTAGTATTGTGATTGACGTATTTTTCAAATACGCTCTAGGTATTTCTAATTTCGGATTACCGTTTTATGCAATACCTATTGTTTTAGGAAGTATTATTTTAGGTCCTGTCTACGGTGCAATCATGGGATTTGTAGGAGATGGGATTGGTGTGATGATTGCTGGACAAGGTTATCTACCTTACTTTGTGATCGGTCCTATGGTTTGGGGAATCTTACCTGGTTTATTTTTACATAAGAAGTATAAACCTTATAAGCTAGCTTACGTAGTACCACTTACTTATCTAGTCGTATCTCTATCCAACACATTTGCACTATTTATGCATTTTGGTATAGAAACAACACTAGCGTTACTCGTTCTTAGAATGGTCTTGATTCCATTTAATTCGATTATCATCTTTGTAATCGTTAAAGATGTGTATCGAAAACTAGTTCCGTATCACGAGCAATACAGTTTTCAGCCTCAGAAAGTAAAGACGTAAGAATACGTCTTTTTTATTATTTTTATAGCGTGAACGCTTTAAAACATAATGTTTCCTAACAAGAGCAATTTCATTATGATATCATTTGATATGTTTTTCTATTTCTTATATAATCAATGCGTCATATCAGAAAAAGGAGAAAATAAAAAAATGAGAAAAATATTGACATTTATCGTTGCATTAACTTCCATCTTATTCTTAGTCGCTTGTGGCGAGTCAGAAGAAGTTGTTGATTATAGTGGTGTTTACGAGGGTTACTCATGGAGTGGAGAAGCTAGTGGAGTTGCTTTCGAAGAAGCTACTCAGTATATTAAGACAACATTATACATTGCAAAAGACGGAACAATCGTTGATGCAGCAATGGACTTTCAGATTCAAAGAAATGGTGTTTGGGTGAGTCGTTTAGTGACTGAAGCAACTGCAGAAATTGATTATGAAGTCAATCCTGTAGCAGCAACTCCAGGTGCTAATTATGCAGCAGGGACTTCTATGTTTACAGTAACTACAGGAGACTGGATGAGCTTTTATGCTGTTGGAGTCAGTGAAGATGGAACAGTAGCATTACTTTTGGTAGATCCAATTACTAGATACCAATTTGAAATCAAATTGCCATCTACTTTTGATTTTAGTCAAAATGTATCAGCTTTAACTGTAGGAAGTGGACTTTTAGTTCCTACTAGAAGAACTGCTGGTGGAGCATTGGTTTCACCTAATGATTGGGAATCTTTAGCAGAAAAACATTTCCTTAACATGAGTTATTGGTCACATGTAGTCACTGATACAGGTGTTTTAGAAGGTGTGAGTGCAACATCTAGTGTGCAACTCATGCTTGAAAAATTCGGTGTTGAATTTGTAGGTGGAGTTCCACAACAAATGGATGCAGATACTGGATTTACTGGACTTGGTGGTTGGGCTGGTAATTATGGTGCAATTAGAGAATACTTAGTCGGTAAGAGTGCACTTGAAGTTCTTTCACTAGTTGATTGGACAGATGAGAAGTATGAAGGATCAATTAACGAAAACAATCAATTTGGTGTTGATGTAGTAGCAGGAGCTACTAGAACAGCTCAAAATTCAATTGATACTTATGCTGGAGCAACTGTTAGATTATCCAGAGAATCTGAGTCATATCAAAAAGCTTTAGTAGCAGCTGGAATACTAACATTAGAAGAAGTTATTATCGGTCGTTTCTAAATTATATATTCGTTCGACTGCAAGTCAAAAAGGCTTGCAGTTTTTTTTAAATTGCGTGCCTTTTTCATGTATAATAGAACTGGTGATAAAATGGTCAAAATAATTGGTGCGGGATTAGCTGGCAGTGAAGCTGCTTACTATCTCGCAAATAAAAACATCAAAGTTAAACTCTATGAAATGAGACCTAAAAAGATGACTGCAGCCCATCAAAGTGGGAACTTTGCAGAACTTGTTTGTTCAAATTCATTAAGATCTAACGATATTCATAATGCAGTCGGTTTATTAAAACACGAAATGATGGAATTTGATTCCTTAATTATGAATGCTGCACATCATGCAAGCGTACCAGCAGGATCTAGTCTAGCAGTAGATCGCGTGCTTTTTTCAGATTATATAGAATCAAGAATTAAGAATCATCCAAATATAGAAGTGGTCTATGAAGAAGTAGAGTCTATTGATCCAAATGAAGTCACAATGATTTGTGCGGGTCCACTCGCATCCGATTCATTATCAGAAGCTATACATGAACTGATACACACAGATCATCTTCATTTTTTTGATGCAATCGCTCCAATCATTGATGCGAATTCGATCAACATGGATATCGCATATCTAAAGAGTAGATATGATAAAGGTGAAGCAGCTTATATCAATTGTCCTATGACAAAGGAAGAGTATGAAGCATTTCATCATGCTGTTATCACTGCAAAAAAAGTTGAATTTAAGGATTTTGAAAATAATGTATTTGAAGGCTGCATGCCTGTAGAAGTCATGGCAGAACGTGGAATTGATACGCTTCTATTTGGCCCAATGAAGCCAGTTGGTCTTGAACAAGAAGGAAAAAAAAGACCACACGCTGTTGTTCAACTTAGACAAGATGATGCTGCGAAAAGCATGTATAATATTGTTGGCTTTCAAACACATTTAACTTGGGATGAACAAAAGAAAGTGATTCGAATGATTCCGGGGCTAGAACAAGCTAATATCCTAAGATATGGAGTCATGCATCGAAACACATATTTAGAAAGTCCTAAGTTACTCAATAGTAGTTATCAAAGTAAAGACTACCCTAATTTATTCTTTGCAGGACAAATTAGTGGTGTTGAAGGTTATGTAGAAAGTGCAGCTTCAGGTTTGAATGCTGCAATTCAAGTTGCTTATTATGTTGATAATAAACCTTTAAAACCGCTTCCTGACGTAACCATGTTAGGTGCGATGGCTAAATATATCTCAACTCCTAATAAATCATTTGTTCCAATGAATGCGAATTTAGGTTTATTACCACCTCTTGAATTTAAACACTATAAAAAGATGAGAAAAGAACTATATGTCAAAAGATCTCTAGAAGCCCTTAAGGCTTATAAGGAGGAAATGTAGTTGGATGTTGTACTAGATTTTAAAAACTATCTATTAATCGAAAAGAATTACGCCGAAAACACCATCACGAGCTATATGAAGGATATCAAAGATTTTGAAGACTTCATCAAAAGAGAAGAATTGGCTGATGGTTTATTAGACGTCACTAGAGAAAGACTAGGTAGACATTATCTAGCTTTTTTAGATGGTCAAAATTATATGAAAAAATCTATAGCAAGAAAGATATCATCCCTACGTACATTTTATGAATTTCTAATTAAGAATAAACATATAGATATCAATATATTTACAACCCTTGAGACTCCAAAAGTTCCAAGAAAACTTCCTAAAATCATCAATGATGAAGAAATTGAAATGCTATTTAAATCGATTGACAGGTTTAAACCATTAGGATTTAGAAATTATTTGTTATTAGATCTATTATTTTCATGTGGTCTTCGTGCTAGTGAGATTACAGAAATGTCCATTAAAGATATACAGTTAGATAGAGAGCAAATCTTAATTCATGGAAAAGGTTCAAAGGACAGGTACGTTCCACTTCATGAACATATTATCAAAGATATTAAACACTACTTAACATACATTAGACCCATACTATTATCCAAAGGACCTGATTCATCGATCGTCGAAGTATTTCTTAATTATAAAGGAACTCCACTTACTGCGAGAGGTTTACAATTAATACTTAAGCAGATTATTGTGAAATCAGGAGAAACATTTAAGATTCATCCACATATGTTAAGACATGCATTCGCAACAACATTACTCAATCATGGTGCAGATTTAAGAGTCGTGCAAGAACTTCTAGGTCATGAGCACTTAAAATCAACACAAATTTATACACATGTATCCAAAGAGACTTTAAAGGAAAAATATAAATTAACTCATCCACGGATGATTAAAAAATAAAATTAATAAAACCTAAGGAGAACCAAAGATGAGAAAATTCGAAATCATTACTAAATTCAAGCATTTAAATCCAATCATTCCAAAAAGAGCGACGGAAGGCTCTGCAGGTTATGATCTATCTTCAATAGAGGATGTAACCTTAAATCCTCAAGAAATCAAGTTAATTCCTACAGGACTTAAGGTTTTAATGCCTAAAAATGAAGCATTATTTGTATTCCCAAGATCATCTTTAGCAATTAAAAAAGGGTTAATGATGAGCAATAGTGTAGGTGTCATTGATGCTGATTATTACGGCAATAGTGATAATGAAGGTCATATCATGGTACCACTCATTAATATCAAAAATGAGCCTGTACAAATACTAAAAGGTGAGCGTATTGCACAAGGTGTATTCATTCAATATCAAAAAACAACGGATGATGAAACAGATAATGTTACAAGATTAGGTGGATTTGGTTCAAGTGGTCATTAACGTATTGTTTTTCATCATTTAAAGTGTTACAATTAAACAAAAAGCATAGGGGGTTTCAAAAATGGCTTATTGTCCAAGTTGTGGTGAGTCTGTACGTGATAATCAAGATGTATGTCTTGCTTGTGGCGCTGAATTAAAAGAAGAAAAAGTAGTTGTTAATGAAAGTGGTAGTCAATTTGGTTGGGGTGTCTTAGGATTCCTTATTCCGATCGTAGGACTAATTCTTTTCTTAGTATGGAAAGATAAGAAACCAAGCGCATCTAAAGCTGCAGGTATTGGTGCACTCATCGGTTTTGTCTTAAACATTATTTTTATATCATCATTATAAAGGGAGGAAATAAAAATGGGATTTTGTCCGAATTGCGGTACTCAAGTTAGAGAAGATCAAGATGTATGTTTATCATGTGGTAAAAGCCTTAAATCAAGCAGTGTGAAAAAAGTTGCTCAAGAAGAAGGGTCAACCTTTGGATTTGCAGTATTAGGATTTTTCATACCAATTGTAGGTTTAATTTTATTCCTTATTTGGAAAGATGAAAGACCAAGAGCATCAGCATCAGCTGGTAAAGGTGCATTGGTTGGATTTGTTTTAGGTATCGTTAGTTATATTATATTTATTGCTATATTGGCATCAGCAGGATTTTACGCATATTAATAGAGGGGGATATTAATCATGCCTTATTGTTCGAATTGTGGTAAAGAAGTAAGAGAAGACCAAGATGTTTGTATATCTTGTGGGAAATCACTTCACCCTTCTACTCAAAAAAAAGTATATGATGAATCTGAATCAACTGGGGGTTATGCTGTATTAGGTTTCTTTTTCCCTCTTGTTGGGCTTATCTTATATTTGATTTGGAAGGATGAAAGACCAAAGGCTGCTAATTCAGCAGGTAAAGGTGCATTAATAGGTGTAATTGTTGGTGTATCAATCTCAGTCTTATACTTTATATTCATGTTCTTCTTTATGTTTTTATTTGGTGGTTTCGCATATGGTTTTAGCAACATCATGATGTTACTCTAGTAAAAACATTTTTTAAAACAATCAAATAAACTAAATAACCACCACGATTTACATTCTTTTTAGAAGTAAAATGGTGGTTTTGTCTTGCAAAAGGCACTTAAATATGTTATATTTATACAGGCTATGAAAATAAGCATGTGTCATGTTTGGAGATCCTAGTGCCTACGGGTGGGTCCCTTGAAGTGATACAGAAGAAAACAACGAAAAGAGAGGTATTAAATTTTATGGCAGTCGTATCAATGAAACAATTATTGGAGTCTGGTGTTCATTTCGGCCACGCAACGCGTCGTTGGAATCCTAAAATGGCACCATACATCTTCACGTCTAGAAATGGTATTTATATCATCGATTTAAAAAAGACAGCTGAAGAAATCGAGAAGGCTTATCTTGCATTATTTAACATCGTGCAAAATGGCGGTAAGGTACTATTTATCGGTACAAAGAAACAAGCTCAAGAAGCA
>CAKMKF010000151.1 GCA_927439925.1 uncultured Acholeplasmataceae bacterium
GGTAATATTTATAACTTCTTCTTCGCTTCATTCATTATGATTTCATTTATGTCAATCGCAATTGCTGATGAATTCTTAGTAATCAAAGCATTTTCAAAGAGTTTGGAATCAGAAATTGTAATTGATCCTTTAACAAATGTCTATAATCGACTATACTTAAACAAACTCATAGAAAACGAGACAAAAGGAAAAAATCCACTCAATGGGTACTATCATCTATTATTTTTAGATCTGGACAATTTCAAATACACAAATGATAACTTCGGACATATCATAGGTGATGAAATTTTGGCAATTATTTCAGAGAGAATGCGTTCATTTTTTGGTGAGCATTCCATTATTATTCGATATGGTGGTGATGAATTTATTGTTTTATATGAATCGACATTTGAAACAAATATAGAATCTGTTATACAATCTTTTAATCAGCATCTTGAAAAAGCTATTTATATCGAAGGCAACTCATTTACAGTCAAGGGTACAATTGGTCACTCAGCATACCACTCCAAGCATGATCGATTAGAGGAAGTTATCAAAAATAGTGATGCACATATGTATAAACAAAAGCAATCAATCAATTTGAATCAAACGTAATTTTTTTGATGAAACACTTATGAAATAATTAGGTATACAGCATATTTTGTTTACTTGTATACCTTTTTTGTATATAATGAAGCCATAACAAGAGGTAAAAAAATAATGAAAAAAACCAAGATTGATGAAGTAATCATGCTTGTAACCAAGTATTACAAGGCTATTTCTATCGTTTTAATTGTTTTAATGCTTCCATTGATTTACCTTATCGTTTATAAAACCGGTGGAATCAAATATGTATACTCACATTCGATGTATATACCAATTCTTCTTGCTGGTATTGTTATTGGTCCAAAGTTCGGTGTCTTTATTGCTTTATCAGCCGGTATTCTTTTAGGACCTTTAATGCCTATTGATACTGTAACGAACGAGCCACAAGTTTTTGTGAATTGGATGTATCGACTCATCATTTTCGTTATCATTGGATTCACTTCTGGTGATGCTTTTTACCGAATCAAATTGAGTCGAAAAAGAATTGATGAATTGATGTCTCATAATCAAGAAACTCATATTCCAAATACTAATTATTTAAAAAGAATTCCTCATATTTTAAATGATAAAGAATATACATTAATGACTGTTTTGATCAATAATCATAATAATATCATTGATGTACTAGGAACTGATGTTTATCACACTTTATTAAATCAGATTTACATTGAGCTTTCTGAACATTTATTAGACCGTTCACTCGTGATTCAATCCGATTCAAATAAACTTTGGATTATGAAACCATTTTTAGATCTTACCAATGATGCGAAATACATTTTAAGTCTTTTAAATAAGCAGTGGGTGGTTGAAAATATCCCTCTTTATGTCGATTTTTCTATAGGAGCAACTCATATCAGTCACTCTCGCGATTTGATGAAGCTATCGACATTCGAATATTCTGATAATGCAGCAAGATATGCTCAACTTAATAATATATCTTACATGATTCATGATGATAATAAGCTTAAAAAGAAATCTGATTACTCTCTTTTAGCAACTTTTAAGCACGCGCTAGAAGAAAATCAGACCTTTTTGGTTTATCAGCCCAAAATTGATTTAAATACCATGAAGCCATCAGGCCTTGAAGCATTAATTAGATGGCATCATCCTGAAAAAGGACTCATCATGCCCGACTCATTTATTCCACTTGTTGAAGAAACTAAGTTAATACATCTACTAACTGATTGGGTTTTGAAAAATGCATTAGAAAAGATAAAAGCATTTCATAAACAAGGAATTGAAGTTGCTATATCAATCAATGTATCTGCTAAAAATCTTTATGACCCCTTCTTCTTTGAGCGTGTGATGAAGACTATCAATAACTCTGGAGTATCTAAGAAACTGATTAGATTTGAAATCACTGAATCTGTCTTAATGATTAATCCAGAAGAAAGTAAACTTGTTTTAGAAAAACTAGTTGAAAAAGGTATTTCAATTGAACTTGATGATTTCGGGTCTGGTTATTCATCACTCGCATATTTAACTCAATTCCCGATTTCAACGATTAAAATTGACAGATTATTCATGCAAGAAATATTAACCAATTCTCAAGTAAGACAGATTGTTAAATCTGCAATCCATCTTTCAAGAGATCTAGGCTATAAAGTCGTAGCTGAAGGTGTTGAACAAGCAGAAGTTGTTGGTGTATTAAAGGATTTTGGTTGTGATTACGCACAAGGTTACTTTTTCGCTCGACCAATGTCATCTGAAGAAATAACTGAGTGGTATACAAAAGCACTTAAATAGAAAAAAATCATGATAACCATATTTTTCTAGTCCTTTTTATAGTGTATATTCCTATAATATTGGTATAATAATGAATGGTTATTTACAAATGAAAGGAAGTATATGATGAATTATCAAAATTATTTAAACCCAAGCAATCCATTGGTGACTATCGTTATCAAAGACTTAGGTACAATCAAAGTCGAACTATTTTATGAGGTCGCACCAAATTCAGTTAGCAATTTTATCAGTTTAATTCAAAAAAACTATTATGATGGACTCAATTTCCACCGCATCATTCCAGGATTTATGATTCAAGGTGGTTGGGGTAAAGATAGTTCTTGCCCAATCAAAGGCGAGTTTAGCTCAAATGGAGTCAATAACCCACTTGTTCACTCACGTGGTGTCATCTCAATGGCAAGAACCAATGATCCAAATTCAGCAACTTCTCAATTTTTCATTATGCATCAAAACTCTCCACATTTAGACGGTGCATATGCAGCTTTTGGTGGTGTAGTTGAAGGTATTGAAGTTGTCGATCAAATTGCAGTTTCACCAAAAGATTTCCGTGACAAGCCATTCAAGGATATTATCATTGAAAAGATGACAGTAGATTTAAAAGAAAAGACTTATCCTGCACCTGTCTGCTACCAAAGATAAGATGGGTACTAGAATCAATAAATACTTAAGTGAGGTTGGCTATTGCTCTAGACGTGAAGCCGATCGTCTGATTGAAAAATCAAAAGTAAAAATCAACGGAAAAATAGCTTCTCTTGGAGATCAAGTCGAGCTAACTGATACGGTAACCGTTGAAGGTAGAGATGTTAAGCCACATAATGATTTTGTTTATATCGCCTTGAATAAGCCTGTTGGAATCACATCAACTACTGACCAAAAAATTAGAGGAAACATTATTGATTTTATGCAGTATCCAAAAAGAATCTTCCATGTCGGAAGATTAGATAAGGATTCTGAAGGATTAATTTTGATGACCAATGATGGTGATATTGTTAATGAAATATTGCGTGCGGAAAATGCGCATGAAAAGGAATATATTGTCCAAGTTGACCGTGTTCTATCAGTGGATTTCGCATCCAAAATGGCTTCTGGTGTTCCAATATTAAACACGATTACTAAGCCATGCATCGTTGAAAAACTAGGTCCAAAAAGATTTAAAATTGTTTTAACTGAAGGGATGAATCGTCAGATTAGAAGAATGTGTGAATTCTTTGGTTATAGTGTCGTCTCTTTAAAGAGAACACGCATCATGAATATCACGTTAGATGTTCCAGTTGGAAAATATAGATATCTCACTGAAGACGAAAAAGAAAAATTATTTAATCTATTACAAAAATAGCTCAGAGCAATCTGAGTTTTTTTCTTTTTAACTGACTTAAGATTTAGGTGCTAAACTCGATTTTTTGAAGTCGAATAATCGATGATATTCCATATACAAATCTTAAGTTCCCATGTAAACCGCTTACTTTTAGAATGAATACAAATGTAAGTTTTTTCTGATAACACTTTCAATCAAAAAGTGAATTATCCCCCCTTTTCTTTTCAAAAATTATTGATATAATGATTGCACAAAGGGAGTGATACCATGGAAGAATACAAACTTCATCGACACATTTTATGTATCGACTTAAAAAGTTTTTACGCTTCAGTCGAGTGTGCACTTTCAAATTTAGATCCATTTAAGACACCTTTGGTCGTTGCTGACGCTTCAAGAGGTGGTGGTTCTATCGTACTTGCTGTATCACCTTACCTAAAAACTTTAGGTGTTCCAAGTCGTTGCCGTATTCATGAAATTCCTAAGGATATTCCGATTATTTTTAGAAAACCTCGCATGACTACTTATCTTGAGTACTCAACCAAGATTATTGAAATCTATTTAAAGTTCATATCTGAAGATGATTTATATGTCTATTCTATTGATGAAGCATTTCTAGATATAACAGAATACCTAAGCTACTATAAAAAAACAGATGTTGAAATCGCGAAAATGATTTTAGATACAATCTATCAGGAAACGAAGCTATTCGCGACCTGTGGTATTGGGCCAAATATGTTAATGAGCAAGCTTGCTTTAGATATTGAATCCAAAAAGGCACCTGATTTTATCGCGAAATGGACTTATGAAGATGTTCCTACTAAACTATGGCCCGTAACACCCCTTTCTGAAATGTGGGGTATCGGACATAACATGGAGCGTAACCTCTCTAGATTCGGTCTAGAGACGATTGGTGACATTGCACATTATGACCTACTCACCCTTAAGAAAAACTTCGGAATACTAGGTGTTGAACTCTATTACCATACACACGGTATCGATATGAGTATGATTCAACAAAAGAAAAATATTAGGGCTGTTAGCAAAAGCTACGGCTCTGGTCAAACACTATTTCACGATTATTTTCCACCTGATATTTTTCAAATTATTTTAGAAATGGTCGATGATGTTACAAGAAGACTACGTCTTCATAAAAAAGTAGCCAAAACCGTACATTTCGGTATTGGCTACAGTAAAGAAGTCGGTGGTGGCTTTGGTAGACAAGTCAGTCTAGATCAACCAACAGCTAACGCTTCTATCATTTACGAGGCTTGTATAGAAATATTTCACAAGTATTACGAAGATGAGCCCATTCGCAGGGTACACGTCAGTGTAACCAACTTAAGTGAAACGCACGTCTATCAGTTCTCACTCTTTGAAAATGCTGAACAAATCGTTAAGGAACATAACTTGCATCTCGCAGTTGATGAGTTGAAATTTAAATATGGAAGAAATACGGTTAACCGCGCATCTAGTGAATTTGAATCCTCTACCATCAAAGCTAGAAACAAGATGATTGGAGGCCACCATGCATAATCACTACGTCGATCGAGGAATTATCAAATGGGCACCATTTGATGCGTTAGTTGGCTATCATTCCATGATTAAAGAACTTAAGTATCGCTTAGGGAAAAAGGAAAAACCAATATTAAGTGATGATCAATACGAAGAGATGAATAGAAAGCTTCAGCTTGCAATCAGTCAAAACCTAGAAATAGAAATAGAATATTATGTCGATGGGTACATGCGTTCTACATTTGGAAAACTTAAAAAAATTGATTGGATTCAACAAATCATTATCCTCTCAACCTTTGAGAAGATTGATGCTAGAAACATTTTAGAGATTTATCTTTAGCAAAGACTGACACCACGTCAGTCTTTTTTGATGTATAATTAAGATAGTAGAATATTACACTTAGTAGAGGATATTATGTATATTAAACAGCTCAAAGTTATTGCATATGTACTATTTTTTCTAGCATTCATTCATGGCTTTCAACTCATTTTTATAGATAGTTATGAATTGAAATCAGTTTTGAAATGGATTCTTTTTTCGATTTCACTTTTGGTTTTAGTTTATTTCATCTATATCCATAAAACATGGATTCAAAGAAACTATCTACATTACAAAGACAAATGGATTGTAATTGTTTCTATTTTGCTGATGGATATATCCTTTTTAATAAAGAATGCTCTAGATTTTTCAATGATATACTTATTTTCAATGTTATTTGGATTAAGCTTACTCATTCTTCTTTCTTTAGTGCTTCCTAGAAAATTTAGCCGTATCTTTGATATGTTCATCATTGGATTTTATTCATTCTATTATTTAGGTCAAGATATGTATTATCGCATTTTTAGAGATTTTTTTAGTTTTAGAGAAGCAGTGACACTTAGGGAAGCTATTGAATCTGGAGAAAGCATGTTCAAATTTGAGATTCTTCAGATCATTATATTTACTATTGCTGGAATCTCTATATACTATTATGTCAAAAATAAATTTATTTCACATGTTGACATCAAGTCAAATGTTATTTTAAAAGCTTTATTATTTCCAGGACTTATCTTCTTACTAATTCAATTAAACGCGAATTATCCAGTTTCAGATGATCGACCACATACAAGTGATCATTATTTGTTCTCCACGATTTTTAATCGAACAAGATTTGCTACAAGATTTGGAACGTTTAATCTTTTAATCAATGATTTATCTGATACCTTGACACCAAGATTCGATCATCCTAAAGACAAAGAGTACTTAGACAATTACTTTGAAGTAAATCATAAAAATCATATCGAAAATGAATATACAGATATTTTTCTTGGAAAAAATTTGATCTTTATACTTGCTGAAAGCTATGATGAAATGGCATTATCAGAGGAATTGACTCCTAATCTGTATAAATTAAAGACTGAAGGTCTTGATTTTCAAAATCACTTTACACCTGTCTTTCAACGAACAACAAGTGATACTGAGTTTATCTTTAATACAAGCATAATACCTTCAATTGAAGATGGTCCTACTTCCTTTATGTTTAACAAGAATTCTTATCAAACTTCACTAGCTTCACTATTCAAAAATCAAGGCTATGTAGCGAATGCTATGCATGGTAACTATAAAGAATTCTATACTAGAGACAAAACTTATGAAGGATTTGGTTATGATCAATTCTATGGCATGGATGAACTTGGTCTAAATAATGACAATAAAATGTTTGACACTATATTTTATACTTCTGCTAGAGATTATATGCTTATAGATAACGCACCATTCTTTAGTTTCGTCATTACTTTTTCTGGACATTCACCATATACAGAAAACCATTTGGTCGCAGCGAGCCATTTAGAAAAAATAGAAGATTATTATGGTGATACAATACCT
>CAKMKF010000152.1 GCA_927439925.1 uncultured Acholeplasmataceae bacterium
AAGGGCTCGTATCTATAGAAGCTATCTTCTATGAAACAAACCCGGTTTTATGATGATGAAGATGAACTTGTACAAACTTAACTGTTACTTTTAAACTCATGTTATACCTCTTCAAATGAACTGTTTCATGTGAATATAAAAGCATTATAGCACTAGTTCTCATCACATGCAAGTGTAAAACTTAAAATAATAATAAAAAGTACACAAGGGTTGTGCACTCTTTGACCTACATTAAAATTAGACAAGTCTTGATCTTAATCGACTTGAAATTGCATCTACAGTTAAAACCATTACGATAATTGCAAGCATAATAGTTCCTAATATATCCCAATTTGCATTTTCTGCTGATAAGATCATCGATGCACCAAGTCCTCCTGCACCAACAATACCTAAAACAGTTGCACTTCTGACATTAATATCTAAACGGTATAAAGTAATAGATGATAAATCTGCACTAATTTGTGGAAGAATTCCATAGCGTATTTTTTGCCATGTGTTTGCTCCAACTGCATCCAGTGCTTCAAGAGAACTTTTATCCATATTATCAATAGTTTCCGAGAAAAGCTTACCAAGCATACCAATTGAATGTAGTCCAATGGTTAATACACCCGTTAATGCATTAATTCCAAAACCTTTAACGATGACTAACGCCAATATGATTTCTGGGAATACACGAATTAGCACTAAAATACTTTCTCCGAGCTTAGCTACTTTTTTACCAACTATATTTTTACTTGCTAAAAAGCCAAAAGGTAATGCAAGTATTGCCCCGATTAGGGTCCCTAGAAAACCGATAGCCAATGTCTCAATCGTTAGAAATATGACTCCTTCTTGGAAAACATATACACCACGACCAAGTAGGAAATCAACATTGATATTGGTCATTTCTCTCGTTATGACCTTAATCGTATATGCGATTTGATTGAATCTTAACATATTGATTGTAGCACCTCTTAAGGCATACATTACTGCAATCAATAAGATGACTGAAAATATAGTATTGATAATCCAAGTCTTTGGTTTTTTGCTTAAAGTTTTTTCTATATTTGTCATTGTAGTTTCCCCCTCACATAGTTAGAGAAAAACTGAACAGATAAAATAACAATAAGCATTAGAATGAGTGTTGAACCTACTCTATCGTAATTGTAGAGAATGTTATCCTTAATCACCATACCAATACCACCTGCTCCGACATAGCCTAATATAGCAGATGCTCGGACATTAATTTCAAATATATAAATTAAATAACTTAGAAACACAGGAAATATTTGCGGAAATATTGCATAGCGAAATGCTTGAACTTTTGATGCTCCAGTTGACTCTAGGGCTTCATAAGGACTCATATCCACAGTTTCTATCACTTCATAAAGCATTTTACTCATAATACCAAAGGTGAAGATTGTAATCGCAATCATCCCTGATAAAACACCAATACCTACGAAATAAACTGCTATAACTGCTAAAACCATTGCTGGAATTGTTCTAACAAGATTCATATATAGACGTATCGGTAGATAAACAAACTTGCTCTTAAAGATGTTTTTTGCAGCAAGAATAGCAACAGGTACTGCTAGTAATGAACCAATAATAGTACCTGCCAAACTCATCTCAAGTGTAGCTAAAAGTGGTTCCCACAATGTAAACATAAAGGCAAAATAGTCACCCCAGGTTCTACCTGCTTTTGGGGTGAACATCTTTTTAATGATAACACCTAACTCACTTAAGTTAATCAGGCTTGGTGTGAATGTAATAAAAAGAGAAAAGATGATGATTAAAGTAACCAAAATCCCTAAAACAATCCAAATTTTATTAAATGGTTTTATGACACTCTTTCCATTATCTAATGTAAACTTCGTCATACCTATTCACCTAACAATTCATCATGCTTGAGAGATCTTCCATATATATTAACCAAAATATCTTCTGTAATTTTTGTTGAAGGTCCATCATATACAACAAGACCATCTTTAATTCCAATGATTCTTGTAGCATATTTTAAAGCTAAATCCACGTGATGCATATTTGCAACAATAGTTATTCCAAATTCCTTATTGATTCGTGCAAAGTCATCCATAACCTGGACTGTTGTAATTGGGTCTAGTGAAGCAACAGGCTCGTCAGCAAGAATAACTTTTGGTTCCTGCGTAAGTGCACGTGCTAAAGCAACTCTTTGCTGTTGTCCACCAGAGAGTTGATCTGCTCTTATAAATGCTTTATCGAGTATACCCATTGTATCTAATGATTCTAGTGCTAGGAGTTTGTCTCTTTTAGGATATAATCCAAACAATGTAGCAAAGGTAGGGTGATATGCCACCCTACCTGTTAATACATTGCTATATACTGACATTCTTTTGACAAGATTAAATGATTGAAAAATCATTCCAATACTCCGTCTTAGCATTCTTAAATCATATCCTGTTATTGATGAAATTTCTATATCATCAATAAAAAGTTTACCTGAAGTAATGGAATGCATTTTATTAATTGAACGGAGTAGGGTCGATTTACCTGCACCAGACAAACCGATAATTGCAACAAACTCACCATCACTGATTGTTAAATTAATACCACGAAGGGCTTGAACGCCATTTGGATAAGTCTTGACTACGTCAACAAATTTAATCATGTGATAGTTTCCATTTCTAATATAGATTTTTAATTATTATGAATTTGCTTGTAGGAATTCGTATAAAGCTCTTTCTCCATCATAATCAGCATCATCTGCTTTTAAATAACCAGTGTGGTTATAAATTGCTAATGCTTCTGCTCCTGGAGTTGTAGCGATTACTGCGATGAATGCATCAGCTAGTGCTTCGCGTAAACCATCTGATAATGAAGATACTGTAGAAATTGTATCATTATAGATACCAGTTGTTAATGCAACAACCTTAGTTTCACCAATAACTGTCTTACCAGCATTTGCTGGGTTTTCTAACCATGCTGTGTAAGTTGAATGATTAGCACGTGCATCAAAGAATGTAAATACAGCATCAACTTCATTATTTAGTAAAGCCAATACTGAGTTTTGGTGACCACCGATTACTGTGCTCTTCACTTCTCCAGCAGCTGCATTTGGAGTTCCAGTAACAAACTTAAGATCATTTTGTTGTAATAAGAAAGATGGATATACATAACCTGATCCTGATGTAGCAGATTGAGTACCAACATTCTTACCAGCTAAGTTTGCAATACCGTTTGTTTGATAAGCTGCATAGTCTGCATTTCTAACAAGTAGCATTGAATAATAGGAAGAAACCTTGTGTGCTGAAGTTGTGGAAGCATCATATCCAGTTGCATTTGCATTTGCAATAATAACAGCAGGATCATCAGTAATTGCACCACCAACGATTTGTGCATTGTATGCATTTCTAACTGATGTTAATAGTACTTCTGCTTTTCCAGGATACTCAGTCGTAATGAATGCATATTGTTGTGCAGTCAAGAAACCGACATGAACTTGTCCAGAAGCCATTGCTTCAATAACTGAAGCATAAGATGTACCGATTGAAATATTAACATTGATATCATAACCAGCTGCTAATAGTTCAGCTTCCAACATTTCTTCTAAAGACTTAACCTTTGTAAGTAATGCTGAGTCAACAGATGTAGAAGGAACGAACTGAATGATTAATGTTGCTGGATCTTCAGGTTCATCGCCACCACATGCAACCAAACTAACTGCGAATAATGCAATTAGGAAAAGCAAGAAAATCTTCTTCATATAAATCCCCTTTTTTGATTTTGTAGCATTGATTTTTTTTAGTTTTAAATGTATCCCCTAAAGTAGAAAAAAATCAAAACCCAACTCCATTATAAGCCTATCTAAAATATTGTCAATACATGAAACTTGATGAAATAACTTTTTTGAAAAAATCTTATAATTAAATAATTATACGACAATTATTACAACTTTTATATAAAACAAAAGCACTTCTCTAAAAGCGCTTCATTTCAATCATGATGATACTATTTTTTTCTCTGGTCTGTTAATCAAAAATGCAAACAAAACTGTAATTAAGGTAAAGATCATCATTGCAACAATTGCGGGATTAAATGAATCAAATTGATCATAGCTCACACCAAAAGGTAGAGGACCCATTGCACTACCTATAACCATGAAAACTGTTGTCATACCACGTATGCTACCCAAATACTTTCTTCCGAAATATAACGGCCATACTGTGTTTAATGTCACGGATTGAACGGATGCTGCTAGACCGTAAAATAGAATAAAGAAGATTGCAGTTCCTGCATTAGTTACCCATAATAAAAGCATAACCATAGAAAACAAAATCATGACTTGTGTTAAAGCAAATACATACTTAGGTTTCGTTTTATCAATAAAAGCTCTTGCTACAAAAGGCATAAAGATGATTGGGAATGCCACTAAACCAATAATCCAAGCTGCAGTTTCATTATCTACACTTCTTGAACCCATAATGGAGTAAAAATGGAAAGTGAAGCCAGTTGTAAACATTGGAACAATCATACTCATAACTCCGATAAACCAAAACTCTTTTGTCTTTAAAGCTTCTTTAAGTGTCCAAGACTCTTTATCTATAGCGATTTTTTGATCTTCTTCAGATAACGAGTTCTTTTCATTTTCCATTTGAATTCCAACTTCATATGGTTTGTTATAGATAAATAATAGAATCAACGGTAATAAAACAACTAATAATGATAATCCCCAAATGCGCCATGCATTTTGCCATTCGAATGTTTGAATTAACCATAAATTCAGTCTAGGTACCAATAAAGTCCCAAAGAATGATCCCATTACCATCAAAGATAAAGCAAAAGCTCTCTTCTTTTCAAACCATTGAGGAACTAAGCTGCTCGGTATTAACGTCATTGATCCTTGTCCAAAAAATCTTAATAAAAAGAATGAAATATAAATCATCCATATATTCATCACCATCGATGAAAAAAATGCAGCAACTGCTAACATAATGGTAACGATAATATACATCTTTCGATGCCCGTATTTATCGGTAGCTTTCCCAATAAAGACAATCAATAACCCACTAAAAATTGTTGCTATACTATAACCTGTTGAAAGCATGGTCTTAGAGTAATGAAATTCATTTTCATAGATTGAATTAAACACTGAAATAGAGTAGGTTTGCCCTGGTGACGAAAAAAACATAGAGATTGCAGCGATTAGCACAATCATCCATCCATAATAGATTTTTTTATTTATTTTTCCCACATAAGGTCTCATTTTTCTCACTCCTCAAATATTATAGCACATCATTATATAACCAATTGAGTTGTGAGTAAAAAATTATCCATTTTTTTCATGCCATGATGTGCTTTCCTTGACATTATTTCGAATTCGAAATATAATTAGTGTATGATAGGTCATATAGATGACATTTATAGGAGGTTTTATGAAAAATAATAAACTTAATATCGGAATCATTATAGGAACAACTAGAGAAGGTAGAGTTGGTCCACAGGTAGCATCATGGGTTAAAGAAATAGCAGATCAAAGAGATGATGCTAACTATACCGTACTAGATATTAAAGAATTCGAACTACCACTTCTTGGTGAATCTAGTGTAAAAACAGGTATCACAAAATGGAATGAAGCATTAAAAAAACAAGATGGATTTGTATTTGTCACAGCTGAATACAATCACTCAATCCCCGCTTCTTTAAAAAATGCACTTGATTTAGCAAATGAGCATTGGAATAATAAAGCAGCAGGAATTGTTTCATATGGATCTGTTGGTGGTGCTAGAGCTACTGAACACCTAAGAGGGATACTTGGAGAACTACAAGTTGCAGATGTTAGAGTTCATGTAGCATTATCATTATTTACTGATTTTGAAAAATCGAAAATATTTAAACCACAAGCACTTCACTTAACCAATTTAAACGGTATGCTTAATCAACTACTCCTTTGGAGTAAAGCACTAAAAGATATAAGATAAAGAAAAAGCATTTCATCTGATTAAATCAGACGAAATGCTTTATTTTCTAATCAACTACAAATTATAGATTTGTTCCTAATTCTAGAAACATTTCTAGATCGGTATGTCTGACTCTCCAATACTTACCAATCTTAATGCCTTTCAGCGTTCCACTTTTAATGTAATTGTAAATTGTTCTTTGAGTTACCTTAAGAATATCCGCAATTTCATCAGTAGTGTATAGTTTAAACTCAGCCATGATCTCACCTCTATTTCTTAGTTTTTTGTTTCCTATACTTACTATATTTTCATTTCATTAATATTATAATAGTTTATATTCATATTGTCAATACATAACCATTACAATATTCATCAATTTCATATATTATGTATCTTTTTACATTATTGTATGGTATATTCATATTGTAGATATTATTTTCATACATTATCTTCAATACTCTACAAACATGTACGAGGAAGATTAAGTTTTAGCATCAAGCTTCCATTTCGGAATAAAAAATACCAGGAGGTAGGAAAATGTATATTATATTATGGTTACTGTTTGGAGCACTTGTAGGTTGGTTGGCAAGCTTAGTTATGGATAAAAATCGTAACATGGGATTAATTGCTAACATTATTGTTGGTTTAATTGGTTCAGCTTTAGGTATGTGGTTAATGAGTGTATTAGGATTTGGAACTGTTGATGCATTCTCATTCACAGGATTACTTGTTTCAGTCGGTGGAGCTGCAATCTTAATTGCGATTATTACTGCTCTCAGCGGCCGTCGTAGATAGTTTTATGAGAAGAATTACATCGAACGGGTTTGCAACATCAATGGTTGTATTAGGTTTTATAGCAACATTGATGATCTTCTTACCCGCATTAATTCTAAAAGATTCTGATACTTCATACACCGGATTGCAAATTGCATTCGGTCATGAATTTGCGAATCTTGGTCCATGGGCAAGTGGAGAAATTAAATTCAATCCAATTGTCTTAATTGCTTATTTACTTCCTCTTGTTGGTTCACTTCTCATTATGTTCACTAAAAAAGGATATCTATCTGCTACAGTTTTATTCTTTATCGCAGCAGTATTGTTATTTTTAACTCCACAGTTTACAGTCGTGACTGTAACTGTGCTTGGAAATGCAAACGAAGTTGATGTCGATTGGACATATGGAATTGGACTTATCATAGCAGCATCACTTTCTATATTAGGTGTGATGGTTGGTATGGTCAGAATATCTAAACAAGGATAAATAAGAAAGACGGTTTGTAACTTAACAATGTTAAGAAACTATCCGTCTTTTTTTTATTTGTCTACTTATTTTTTTGAATTAGTCGTTTGATTTAACTACTGTAGTTGCATCAAGTGTAATTGCTGTTTGTGCGTAAAGTTTTCCATTGATTGAAGAACTTGTGCCCATTGTGATATCTGTCATTGCTAGAATTGTTCCTTCAAAATGTGAACCTGATCCAATAGCAACTGTATCTGCTACTTGCCAAACGATGTTTTTAGCAATCGCTCCGCCAGTTAATGTGATATCAATATCAGAAGCCATTGTTAAATTGCCTGCGATCTGAAAGATCCATACATCAGTTGAATTACCTTCAAGTGTTAGTGTTGTATTAATTAGTACTGAACTACTATACTTATAAACTCCAGGAACTAATGTTTTGCCACTCAAGTCTCCAGCATGTAGTTCATTAAAATCTGCTGCTCTTCCAGCTGCATCTGTATAAGCTGTTCCCATATCTGCAATAGCAGTTGTTAATTTAGCTGGTGTAGGTGATGTGTAATCAGACGCATAGATTTTACCAGTGACTTGACTAGAAGTCGAAAAAGTACCTGTTGAATCCATCACTAATGTAAATCCTGTTATATATGATGCAGGTGAAGGGGATACACCTAAATCGCCTGTAATCACTGAAGCTGTAGCTGTTGAAATTCCTGATTGAGCAAGAATCGCAAAGTCACCTGCAGTACCTAAATCTACTGGTTCAGCTGTAACTTCGACATCTTGATTAGAGATTGTAATAACTAAACTTCCCACTACATCATCATTACTATTTGATGTTGCCTTAACTGTTACGGTTCCATTAGAAACTGCTGTTAATAAACCAGAATCTGAAATGGTTGCTGTACCTGTTCCATTAACCACTGACCAAGTAACTGTTTTAATTGTTGCATCAGCTGGTAAAATTGCAGCACTCATTTGAAGTGTTCCTTCAGCAATTGTAATTGTAGTTGCAGATCCTGCACCTGTTACAGTAATTGCTGACACTGAAATATCGCCTGTTTGTAATTCGTCAGATGGTGTACATGCTGCAAAAGCAAATAACATCATGACTAACATCACAAGCATGACTATTTTGCCGTTAAATAATTTCTTTTTTGTATTCATTTTTTTATTCTCCTATTTTTTTTACTCGAATAAGTGTGAATCATCTTCAATTCAAGCTACTATAAGTATATACTTATATTTTCATTTTGTATACCCTATTTTCATATTATGTTTTTTATTTTATCATATTTACATATTATAATTTCTATTTATGGCTATTTACATATACCATCATGATAGAAATAAAAAAGCCTATGCAGGCTTCGTTATTTTTTTCTTTTTCATTTTTGGTACAATCACATAAATGACCCTTAAAACAATGTAGAGCATAAGTATCAAATGATATAGCAATGCATATGGATCAAATCTAATATATCTAAAATTTGGATTTAAACTAACATTAAACGCCAGGTGTATATAGATAAGGAAATACGCTACATAACCGAGTTTATGAAGATTTTTCCAATGTTTTGGATTCATCTTCTTTCTTATCACCATAAATGATGTGACTACAAGGGGAATAAATAATATAAATGCGAATAACCCAGACATATTATATCCAGAGAGTGCTAGTGCCAACCTAGCAAATGCATGTGGAAGTAAAAAGATAAATCCGATGACTGCGAGTTCACCTCTAACTTGAGATAATGCTTTTTTCGCTTTAGAATTCTTTTTCAATACTCCAGCAAACATAACGAGTAAAAAAATGGAAAGACTTAAATGACCGCTAATGATTAAAATATTTAAAACAGGTATTTGGATATTGAAAAATCTTGGTTGGATCAATATAGCAACATTTGCAAGTATAAAAGCACCAATTTCATACTTATATTGGTTTCTATGAATATGTCTTGAAAAGAAATAGATTAAGACAAAAAGGATTGGAACAATCAATACTCCTAAATTTTTTACAATAAATTCCATATCTATTCCCCGCCTGCTAGTTTAGCGACAATAGGGTATCTTTGAATATTAGCAATTCCATGAGGTGACAAATTGAGTAATGGTTCCGTTAAGTCTTGTCCTGCTTGATATCCATTATGACTACCATTTGGCCAATAGATAGATTCTGTAACATCATATATAAAACCACTAATAGCCACATATGCTTTTGCACCATTTTTTCCATCATATGCTGATAACTCTTCCAGTGTCATTACTGGTAGCACAGTTTCTACTGGTTCTGAAACGATTGGTTCAGTTTCTACTGGTGGGGTTGGTTCATTATCCGTGGTACATGCTGCTAATGAGAAGATCAATAATAGAGTTAATACATTAACGATTTTTTTCATATAAAACCCTCCTTTATGTACTATTTTAGAATAAACATAATATATGTGCTAATATAGTGCTTAAAATAAAAGAAAATAAAGATAATTGCTTCCACAGGTTGTATTTCTTGACAACTTTCTATAAAATATTAATATACCCACGTATGGAGGATAAAATTATGCCAAGAAGAATTACTGATGTATGTATCGCTTGTGGCGCTTGCGTAGCTGAGTGTCCAGTTGATTGTATTTCTGAAGGAGATATCTACGTTATTGACGAAGATATTTGTATTGATTGTGGCGCTTGCCAAGCAGTATGTCCTACTGACGCAATCATCGAAGTCTAATCTAAAAAAGAGACAAAAAAAGAAACTACCCCTTGGTAGTTTTTTTTATGAAAAAAGGAACTGCATGAAATTAATTTCATTATGCAGTTCCTTAAGTTTTATTTATTACTCGTACGATTTGTGGAATAAGGTTTTTTAGTATACCCTGTAGACCCAGATGGCTTAGACCCTTGGTATCCAGAACCTGATGGTTTGGAACCTTGATATCCACTTCCTGCTGGTTTAGAACCTTGGTATCCTGAACCTGATGGTTTAGACCCTTGATATCCACTACCCGCTGGTTTAGAACCTTGGTATCCAGAGCCTGATGGCTTGGATCCTTGATAACCACTACCTGCTGGTCTAGACGATGAGCCGTCATAGCTCTTCTTAGGATAGTCGGAATTACCACCATAAGATCTTGGAGAATCGGAATAACTTCTCTTTGGTCTATCCACGTCTGCTTTTTGAGCATACTTAGGGACAAACTTCTGAGTGAATTTTTCCTTCTTTTGGTCTTCATCATCGATGACGACTGGTTCAATTCTCTTCTTCGCTTGCTCAGAGCGTTTAAATCCGCCTGATTTCAATTCTTGTTCTTCAATTAAAGCATGATAAGACTTCTTTTGCTTATCCATTTTCTTATCCTTGATGGACGACATTGACTTTTTGATAATTTGTTTACCTTCTGTTTTCCTAGAATTATTTTTTGTTTGTTCTTTCTTTGCTGATGTTTTTTGTTGTGACTTTCTACTAGTAGATCCATTCGTCGTATCTATTATAGCCTTAAATAGATGATTGTCAACAATTGGAATTGATTCTTTATTATGTTTTTCAATCGCTTTTAATAAATGGACTTCATCTTGACTACAAAATGTAAATGCAACCCCACTTAATCCTGCTCTACCTGTTCTACCCATTCTATGTACATAAGTTTCAGGTGACTCAGGTAAGTCATAGTTGATCACATGCGAGAGTTCATCGATATCAATACCCCTTGCTGCTATGTCTGTCGCAACTAACACTCTTATTTTACCATTTTTAAAACTTAATAGAGCCTGTTGTCTGTTATTTTGTGATTTATTTCCGTGAATTGCGTCTGCTTTTACCCCGTAACTCATGAGTTCTTTAACCAGTTTGTTCGCTCCGTGCTTAGTTCTTGTAAAAATTAAGACAGATGATAGTTCTGGATTCACTAATAAATCGATTAATAAATTGGTTTTATCTTTTTTAGTCACGTGATATAGTGATTGTGAAATCATTTCTAGCATTGTTTCAGGAGGTGTTACCTCAATACGAACTGGATCTTTTAACATACTATTCGCAAGCTTTAAGATTTCATTTGGTATTGTTGCTGAAAATAACATCGTTTGTCTTTCCTTCGGAATTCTAGCAACAATCTTATTTACATCCATAATGAATCCCATATCTAGCATTCGATCTGCTTCGTCTAAGACAAAGTATTTCACGTATTCTAAGTTTACAAGTCCTTGATGCATTAAGTCAAGTAATCTACCTGGTGTAGCAATCAAGACGTCGATACCCTTGTTTAGAGCTGCTTCCTGACCTCTTTGTGAGACACCACCATAGACAACCTCTGATTTGATACCAAGATTTTTAGAATAATTTCTAAATGATTCTTTAATTTGATCTGCAAGTTCTCTTGTAGGTGCTAAAACTAATGCTTGAATCTGTCTTTTATTGGTAAAGTGTTTTCCACTTTCATATAATGCTTGAATGATCGGTACAGCGAAAGCTGCAGTTTTACCTGTGCCTGTTTGGGCACTTCCTAATATATCATGTCCTTGAAACAAGACTGGAATTGCTTGTTCCTGGATAGGAGTCGGGATAGTATATCCTTCTTCCTCAATCGCCTTTAATATCGGGGCGATAATTTTTAATTCTTGAAATGTCATTTGTTCTCCTTTTTATAGGTCAATTACTGATCATAATTGCCTTTAATGCAGCCAATTTCTTGATGAAATTGCCCTATATCGAGTCAATTTCTTGATGAAATTGCCTTGGATGAAGAAACCCAACAAAAAAAGCGCTGTAGGTAAAAAGCATACAACGCATTTGTTTCAATTAATATCATGGTGATGTTCACCAACTAATTCGAAATCGACTAGATCATCTAATTTGATCAGAGTGTTGTAGATACTTTGGCTCCTCTTTTGTTATTCATCCGTTGAGAAGCATTACTATCTTAACATAAAGCAATTGATTATACAATGAAAAGCTTACATTTCTTTTTCATTGATGGTTATCTAGGTACCATCATCCGCAAAACATTATAAAGTCTTAATTCTAAATTATTCGTATTTGGTGCGTGTATTTCATAAAGACCTTGATCGAATGCGTTTGGATTCATCATGATGACCCCAACTCCATATGGGTAGCTAGCTGCCAATTCACTATCTATATTTAAGAAGTCGTAACTAGATAGCCCAACAAAGATAATAGATACACCTTGTTGATTCAATAATTTAAGTATCTGAATTTGATCTAAAGTAAAACTATGATTTGATGAGTTATCTGATGCGTGGATGATAACAAAATCATTTTCACCTAATACTGCATTCGATAAATCAGCGAAATTTGTTAAAACTTGATGTTCTATAGATTCAGGAAATGGTAAATCTTCACCAATGAGTAAAATTTTTGATTCTTGATTACTAACGACTTCAATTAACTCTAGGTAGTCATCAGGAATCAAGTTAAGTGATGTATCATTTGATAAATGGTATTCTAGAACGAGTATCCCAATCATCGTGAATGTAACAGCCATAATTAAAAGTGCAGGTTTCTTCATGTTTTTCTACTCCTTAGAAAGTTGTTGATACTACCATTATATATAGACATCATTAAGTTGAACAGGGCGTATATGTCCTATTCGACACTATTTTACAAATTTTTTAGAAAGTGTCACTCAATTTTAATCTTATACCAACCTCTAGCTCCATCACCTATAACTTTGATTCGTACTGTACCTTCTGTTGCATGATAATCAAAAGTGCCATCATTTAATTCAATGATTTCATCACTATCTGTAACCATAACGACTTTAAATCTACCTTCAGTAATTTCTCGATCAATTGTTATGGTTGCTCTGTCATTTGAAAAGATTGTACCTATAAGTTCAGATCCCGAAAAACTTCTAAAAGACACTTTATCGCGTGATTCTACAACTCCTACATACACAGTTTGATGAAAATTAGAAGTTATGAAATCCTCATCGTCATATTTTAGATCCATATCTTTAATCTTACAACTCGATAACGTTAAAACAAAAACGAACAAAAGAATCATTATATATTTTTTCATGTTTAATTTATGGTTTCCCCAAACCATATCCCCTTTCAACCGTCAATCAGTACTTTTATTTTAACACACCAAAAATAATATATATCAACAAAAATAAAAAAAACACCTGTACATTTGATTAAATCCGAGAAGGTCTTTTCAATGTTACAGGTGTTTTTTTTATTTTAGTTTAGATGCGGCATTCTCATCTATAATAATTGTGCAATCTGGGTGAAGCTGAAGAATTGATGCAGGTAAACTTTTAGAGACTTTACCTTTGATCATTTTATGAATCACTTTAGCTTTTTCTTTTCCTGAAGCGATTAATAATATCTTTTTGGAATACATAATATTCTTAATCCCCATCGTGATAGCGAACTTTGGTACTTCATCAAGATTATTGTTAAAAAATCTTGAATTGTCCATTCTTGTTTGCTCATCCAAGGTAACGATAAATGTTTCATTTCCTAGAGGTGTTCCAGGTTCATTAAAACCGATATGTCCATTGGTTCCTATTCCAAGAATTTGAATATCTAATTGATTTTCATGAAGCACTTTATTATAATCATCTGCTAAATGGTCGATTCTAGATATATCATTATCTGGTATATGAATATGATCATCCTTGATATCTATATGTTTAAATAAATTTTCATGCATAAAAGAATAGTAGCTTTGTGGGTGGCTTCTATCGATACCAATATATTCATCGAGGTTATATGATATAACATCTTTGAATGATATTTTATTTTTTTGATACGCTTCAATTAGATTTTTATATAACCCAATTGGAGAAGATCCAGTAGCAAGCCCAATCTTTAGTTCTGGATTCTTTTTGATTTCTTTAATGACGACTGAAGCTGCTTTTTTCGATACTTCTGCGTAGTCCTTACATATAATAATTTTCATGCTAACCCCATATCTACCTTTTATCTATTCTTTTTCAAGGATTCACGGATATTTCCGTTGTGTTCATCTAGTAATTCTTCAATCTTTTTTCTATCTTCAACTTTGGATATAATACCAAATATCGCAAACTTCACTGAATTATACTTGTTCAAATACTCTTCTGCTATTTCTTGTGATACTCCGGTAACTTCCATAACAATACGTTGTGCTCTAGAGACCAACTTGTTATTAGACATTTGAACATCAATCATTAAGTTTTCGTAGACTTTACCAATTTTAACCATCGATGCTGTAGTAATCATGTTTAATATAAGTTTTTGAGCAGTTCCTGATTTCATACGAGTGGATCCAGTAAGAGGTTCAGCACCAGTAATCGCTTCGATTGGATATTGTGCATGTCTA
>CAKMKF010000153.1 GCA_927439925.1 uncultured Acholeplasmataceae bacterium
GAGGATTTCCACCATTTGTGTCTCTCTTTGGTGCCCATAAAATTCCAAATTTATGTTCTTCTTTATACGATTTGTTTTGAAAAACGAACGATTTTCATCAAGGAGGATTTATCATGCTTTATGAACCATATCAAATTAAGAATTTAGTATTAAAAAATAGAGTGGTGATGCCACCAATGTGTATGTATAGCGCAAACACTTTAGGTTTCGCTAACGATTTTCATTTTGTGCATTATGCTACAAGAGCAATTGGTGGAGTAGGACTTATTATCCAAGAAGCAACAGCAACCCTTCCAAATGGAAGAATCAGTGTCAATGATTTAGGGATCTGGAGTGATGATCACATCGCTGGATTAAAAAAGATTGTTGATGGGATTCACTCAAATGGGTCAGTTGCTGGTATTCAGATTAACCATGCAGGAAGAAAAGCTAAAGTTGAAAGACCAATAGGACCAAGTGCGGTGAGTTATTCTGATGATTATCAGTTACCTGCAGAAATGACTTTAGAAGAGATCGAAGAAGTTGTTTTATCCTTTAAAGAAGCAGCTAGACGTGCAGATCAAGCAGGTTATGATTTATTAGAAATCCATGGTGCGCATGGATATCTCATTTTTCAATTTTTATCACCAATTTCAAATTTAAGAACTGACAAATATAAAGATGGAAAAGTATTTTTAAAGGAAGTTGTAGAAGCTATTGTTGAGGTATGGCCAAAAGAAAAGGTGCTTGCTCTTCGTGTATCTGGAACAGAATACGTAGAAGGTGGAGTTACACCTGTTACTATAAGTGAAGCTATTAATAGCGTTAAAGATTTAGGAATTGATATTATTGATGTCAGTAGTGGTGGAAATGTCTTAGTTAAGATCAATGCATTTCCAGGATATCAATTAGAGCTTGCTAAACAAGTGAGTGAGTTAACTGGATTACCTGTCATGGGTGGTGGTCTTATTACTGACTTAAGACTAGCTGATCATGCAGTAGCGAGTAAGAAGTGTGATTTAGTCTATTTAGGAAGACTACTTTTAAGAGATCCTTATGTAGTGATCAATCAAGCAAGTGAAATGGGAGTCGTTATACCTTATCCTGTTCAATATTTAAGAGGCAAAAAAGCATAACGAAAGAAGGAAGGGATATAGTGAGAAAGCTACTGATTAAGACATTATGTTTTGTAGTGATTACACTCGCCTTTCTTTTTGATTATAGAATCCTTCAAGTGAAGGAAAATAGAGTAATGCTCGCTAATTTCGATAAGCGAAGTTCATGGAGTGAAGTTTATGACATCTTGAGTGATGTTAGAACAGCAGAAATATATAAAAAGCCTTATAACACTAAATCAAATGAATATGACTATTACGTAGTATTCTATACAAATTCAAATCTTTACAACATCAAAGCGAGTGAACTTGATTTGGAAAGAGTTGAAAATATGTTAAGAGTAGAACAGGTGAGTGTTGTAGAGGTGGAACCTGTTGATTTATGGTTTTATGGGTTGTTGTATGTGATGGTTATAGTGTTTCCAATCATGAGAAAAGTTGAATGAAATAATAAAAAGAGAAACCGGGTTATTAATCCAGTTTCTTTTCTTTTAAATATGCCTTGTATGAAGTTGGTTCTAAATCAAATTCTTTTTCAATATCACCACTTATTTTAAAGAATTTTCGCTCATTTGAATCCATATTATATACACGATATATCCAGTAATTTTCATTACTATTCTTTGCTGTCTCTATTTCGTTTGCAGATATATCAAATGGTTGTGATATTCCTAGTGTAGTAGCTTTTACTTCTATATATTTTTCAGAACCATCAAGAGAATAAGATAGGACATCATATCCGTAACCATCTGCCTCTTTCGCAACCCATTTAACTCTCTTAGCTAAATCTTCTTTACCTTGATTAATTAAAAACTCTTTTTCATAGGCAACCACCAGCTCCTCTGCTAGAACCCCAGTTTTAGCATCCTTTTTAGCTTTCTCAATAAAATCTATTTTACGAGCTAGAGTATATTGTCTTCTGGTTTTTGGTTTGTTAGATTCATTAGGACGTTCAGTCTCAATCAAGATAATATGACCTTCTTCAATTCCTTGTTCTTCAAAAAGATGTCTAATTACTTCTGAAGTTTCATCATCAACAGTGAACACTGAATCAGGAGAAGCAGTTTCATAGTCGTTTAAGATATATCCATCTATCATTCGACCAAGTTCATTTGAAATAGAATAAAGATATCCGACATTACCAGTCCCTGTTGCTTGATTAAAAGGAGAGTATTTTTTTGGTAGAAAATCTCTAATCTCTTCTATATGATCAGATATTTTAACATTTTGTATTGCGAAATCATAATTTACTCTAACTAACCAACCATCTTTTCCCCACTGTTCATTTTTCAATGGATTTGGTTGATCGATTGCTTCTTCAGTAGCAATTGAACGAGCAGCAACTTTATTCTTAATGATACTAAATATAACATCACCTTTTTTAACATCTGTCATTGATTTCCAGTGGAAGCGAGGATTTCCACCATTTGTGTCTCTCTTTGGTGCCCATAAAATTCCAAATTTATGTTCTTCTTTATACGATTTGTTTTGAAAAACGACGAAATATTTCATTTTAATACCCCCATTAATTTAGCTACAATCGGTAAGTCCGCTTCAGTCCAATCTAAAATTAGTAAATCATTTCTATGAACCCATTTTGATTCCTCATGATCATTTAGGACATAATTATCAAGAATTCCTTCACATATATATGCATGCAAAGTAATAGTAAATGAATTATATTCATGATTAGTTGTAATATAATGTTCGAGATCTACAATATTGATCTCGAGTTCTTCTTTTATTTCTCTTTTTAAAGCTTCTTGAGGTGATTCCTCTAAATCAATTTTCCCACCAGGGAACTCCCATTTCAAAGCTAATTCACCAAAATTTTTTCTTCTTGTGCAGAAAACATAATTTTGATCATTTATGAAAATAGCAGCAACAACTTCGATATGTTTCTTCATAAATATCACCGAACCTTTGCTTATATTGTATCACTGATTAAGATGAATGTATAACAATGTCGTTATAAAAACGTCATAAGCATGTTTTCACACTAAACATTTAGAGTGATTTTTTTGCCCTTGACTGCATACGCAAAAACAAGACATAAACATATATAAACATGTATGAATGCGTTTGACAAATTTTATTTAATTTGATAATATAATTATATATAACTTTAAAAAAGGAGAATAATTCAATGAAAGAGTTTAAAATAAGCATTGATGACTCAGTAACTGCTTCTGTGCAAGAAGTTATTGAACCGTTAGATTTTGATATTGAAATGGTGATAAAGATTTTACTCAAGCGAATTTCAAGAGAAAAAAATCTTGATTTTCTACTGGCTAATGGAAAAACACAAGAAGAAAATAAATCTGATAACGAAGAGTCCTCTGTAGCAGCAAAATCCACTGATGGATCTCTGGAAAGAAATACTATTCGCGATATGAGAAAATCTTTAGCCATTTCGATTTTTAGAGGTAAAGGAATCGTATTTAATGATAACATTACATACGCTTCAAAAAATAGAACCGCATATAATTATTGGGCTAATCCAACATTTGAACGACTCGAACTCGATTGGTTTCTCATTCTTAATGATTGGATAAACAGAGTGATTTATCTGTTTAAAATTCCATCTAGGGCCATCGCGCAAGGTGATTTAATTGCTCGTGCAGACAACAACAATCAAATTGATTTACAGATCTTATATAATGATCCTAACTTCAGGGATACACGTAGTAATCATATCTTTAAAAAATTTCTTGTCATGAGTGAAAACTACTAAGATAGTTTAGATGGTAATCTCTCTTATATTAAGTTGTAAAAAACTCAAGTAAACGAGGAAAAGAAAGTTGAAAATAGAAAACGAACCAAATAAAACTGAATCTTTTAGAACAAGAATTGATGAAATTAATCGAAAAAAACATATCGTTCAAAGAGCTATAAAATCCTATTTTGACGAACACGGTATAGAACCGAATTTGGAAATTCTATCCCAAATTACAGAGGATTCAGTATCGAAATTAAAATCAATTATAAATCAAATCGATTTATACAGCTATAAAATGTACAATTTGGAGGGACAGATTGGGACTCCACAAGAATTTAGTCTGTTTTATTTACGTGCTGACAAAAAACACAAAACATTTTTTCTATATGATGGCACAATAGAGAAATACTTGCCAATGCGGATGCTAGATATAATTTATGATAATACAAGTGATTATAAACACTTTAATAGAAACTGGATTAAAAAGATAATTGTTGAAGTAGAATATCCTGAAAACGGATGGACAGTATTAATGATACCAGATTCTGAAATCCACAAATATTATTTTGGCCGTGTGGTAGTGAACTTCGTTGATCTCCCAGATGAAGTATTTGATTCACTTGAAGATGCGCTTGATGCGATAAAAATTTGGAAAGCACGCTCTGTAGTAGTAACAGATAAACCTGATGTTTGGTCTGGTTTTAGTCATCAAAGAATTAAGACTACAAATATTACTGATGAGGTTTCATCCATGTTACCTAATCAAATAGTAAATCTAGATTCTGAAGAGATAAGTTTAAAAGAAGATAAACAATCTCTTGGTAATCATGAAAAAATGGATGAAGTTGTTTTTGCGAAAATGCAAAAAGAAAAGTGCGGTTTCACAGGAATCGGAATAGCTTATGAAGATTATATAAGCATAAGAAGGAAAGTAAAAAAATTTGGTATCGATCAACTTAACATTAGCGAACAAATCAAACTTGCTTTTTTGATGACATTTGGTGCACACCAGGTGAGTATAAATCTGGATGAAGCACAATTAATAGTTGAAAAACTATACAACATTACAAGATTAATAAATCCATTTGAAGATGCGAATGATGAGCTTTCAGTTTCAAATCCTTTCTATGATGAATCAAATTTAGATAAAAACGATGTTTACATATCATGGTTAAAAAAAATAGGACATTTAAGTATCTTGTTAGGAACAATTTATGCCTATAAAAACGAAATCATAAAATCATGTTATTACTTCATGCAGGGATTAAAAACTGAAAATTTAGATATATCACATTCATATTATGATTTCATAGATTACATATTATCAAAATTAAACGATATACCCAAGTTTAACTATTCAGAAGATCCGATAAATAACATAGATTACGGCTTTTCTAATAGTATTCCTGTAAAATTACAAAATAGAATTATTTCAGACTTCGTTAATGACATTGGGGACATGATAGTAGCTCATTATCAGAATGGACATTTGTTTGGCCGCATAAAACATAACGAAAAAGATATTTGCGAAACCTTAATCATAACTAATAATTTTGAATTGAAGTGTATACGGTTTGTATTGAATCAAAGAATGGAACCAATCACTTATGATATGTCAGCAAATTTCGACTCAATGACTATCCCACTACCAGATAACTTCAGAATTAAAAAACATAGTGCACTATTACAAAGAAAGTTATATTTTGAATCTGACATTGATTTTCACAGATTTGGTTACCACAGATTTGATGCAAACGAAATTGTATGTTCTGGAACATCAATTGAATTGAAATTTGATAATAACATGCACCCTATCTACTAATCAAATATACTTAATTAATCTATTAAACTGAAATACTAAATTCCAATTTATTTTTTATAAAGGAATTGAGTCGAAGATAAGATAATTTGAGGTCTACCTATCGAATAGTTGGTAGACTTTTTGGTTTTTCTCATTTTTATAATTAAGAAGGTATGATATAATTTTACTTAAGAGGATATCTAAGGGGAAAACATCATGGATAATTACGAAGTAGCGATTAGTGGAACGAATTTAGCTGCACAAATTTTAGGTATAGAAGCTCCTGAAGTGCAGTTTTTTTATAATCAGAATTATTCGAAACGAGGAATCAATTCAGTCTTTCTCAAAGAAAAGTATATCATCGCTTTCAACGAAGAATGGATCGAACAAGCTAGTCCCCTGGAAATACAAATTACGTGTTTTCACGAAACAAGACATGCTTTTCAATGGAAATGTATAAACAGGGAATGTTTAGAAGTTAATGCAGTAGATCCTGAGATAGTTGATATCTGGAAAAGTGAAATGTACAACTATAATCAACCTACAAGTAAAGATATTCCTGAAGAGTTTTATCTAAAGCAAAAGATTGAAATTGATGCAATTGCTTTTGCACATTATCAAATGAATAAACTATTCGAAGTGAAAACTCTTATACCAAAACTAATAAGTAATGATGTTAAATGCCAATTGTTAGAATATGAAGGAAGTGATTGATACATGTTTAGTATAGGGTTAGTTGTACTAATCAGTTTAGATCTTATTTTACTTACTTATGGGAAATATAAGTTTTATTACAGTGCTATAAAAAAAACAATCGAGATTACCAAAGAAAAACGTAAGAAAAAACTAGAGTCTGAACCATTGATAGATTTAACAACGAATGAAATTCAAGAAATTGAAATTATTCAAGTTGATACAGAAAGCAAAAAAGGTTGGGTTAAAAAAACTGTTTTATATGTTTTGAAATGGGCTGCTATAATCACAGTTAGCATACTTGTGTTAGCTGTATTCCTAATTACGATTGGATTAACCACTGCTAGTATTTGGGGGACCATACTGTTAGCGATCTATAAGAGTTTCATTTATGCTGCATCCTTTTTAATTGGGATTAAACTATTTTTCTTTTTATTAGGATTAGGAACACATAAATTATTTAAAGTTGACAAATCAGTTACACAAAGAGTTTTGATTATGGATACTATTCAATTTTCAATGCTAGCTCTATTGTTGTATTTTGCGGCTTTTGGCTTTCCAATAAATGTAATTGATATGGTCAAAACTCCATATGAATGGAACATTACCTTCAATAATTTTGTATCAATCATGGTGCCGATGTTTTTCTTTTCAATGATTATTGTTAATATACTAGCGCTTGTGTATAGATTGAAAAACATAATGACAAAAGATAGAGATAAACATAAATTGATAAGATTGCATCAATTGTTGTTTATATTCATTGCAGCATGTTATGTTGGCATTTTGTACATCACAGATATAGAATTAGACTTTATGAGTGAGTTAAAATTAACAATGTATTTGGAAACATTAGAGGTAGTGAAATGGATGATAACATCAGTGTTTATTCCATTATTTATATATACATTGAATCAATTTAATAAGGGTGTCAAAAAAGAGTCGTAAAATTATATACTTGACATCTATACTTAGAATCATAAAACTGAAGGAGTAATTAAATGGCAGTTACATGGAAAGTTAAGGGCAAAGGTATGTTTGGTGGTGAAAGAGTATTTTCATCCGAGTACTTTATAAAGAATAGTTGTGTGTCATGTGGTTGGGGAGATCCTGCGTTAAAATATAAAGAAGAAGTCCACGATTTTTCCACTTATAAGCAAAAGTGGATAGATATGTATGGATCAAATCAAAAGTGGGGTTATCAAGGTGTTCATCATTTATTTGAAAGCATAAAGAAAGGTGATTTTTTATGGACGAGAATGGATGGTGTATATTATGTTGCTAGAATACCGAGTAATCCAATTGATTTATTTCATGTTGATGACTCAGAAAAAGCAAAGAGATATGACTCTGTTGTTCAACTTAAGAATATTAAGTGGGTTAAGTGTGGAACAGAAGAATCTGTACCTGGATCTGTTTCTTCCTTTACGAATAACCGTAACTCAATAGTCAGGGTTGATAAAAGAGAATCGGTTCAAAATGGCTTCACAGCAACGAGTATATTTTCAAGTAAAATTATAGATTCTAATTATCAAGATAAAATCAAAGATAGAAAAATGATATTTAGTTTTATTGGGCCTTCTGGATTTGAGGATTTAGTAGCGATTTGGCTATTCGACAAATTTAGCTATTTTGTCATACCTTCAACAAACAAGACAAGTACTCAAAAATATGAATTTGTATTGTTAAATGGCACAAAAGAAGATGGTAAGTACACTTCAAAAAAACGTATTTACTTACAAGCTAAAAACGGAAATGTAGATCTTCATGTGAATGATTATGATAATTTGTTAAAACAAAATGGTGATGAGGTATGGTTGGTCACATCAGGAGGGAAGGTATTTAGTCCAGACAATTTAACAGAGGGAAATCAAATAGTTCAGTATAAACAAGATGGTGATTCATATAAAATACAATCCTTTAATATAAATGTTTTAGTAGATTTTGTATTTGATAAGACTAAACATGCAATTTTACCAGATTCACTGCTTATCTTAATACCAATGTTTGAATAGGTGGCTAAAGATGATAGATAAAATTGTTGATTTTTGCAAACTAAATTTAGCTTTGAATAGTGTTGAATATGCTGAACCTTATCTTTCGCTTAATGTCTGTATTATTGATTGTGTTTACTCTCTAAGAGCTAAATATTTTCAAGTTACTGTTCCCATAGTTAATAGATATGCAGAACGATTCATGAATGGTAACAAACTAGCCTCAGGATATACATTGAATGATTTAATCAATCATATTGAAGAATCTGGTGGTACTCAAGCGTTCGCAAGTGAAATTCTTAAAAACAAGCAACAATTAAGTGGAAGATTGAAATCAGATATTTGCTATGAACTTGCTAGAAAATTAAGATTGTTAAAAATTGAAACAATTGAGGATTTTAATAATTTTGAAAATACTGAAATATTGGAAATCACTATTAGCTCTGTTAAAGGTATTGGACCAGCAGGATTAAATTACTTGTTTATGTTAGCAGGAGATCCAGACCGTTGCAAACCTGATGTACATATTCACCGATTTATTTATGATGCAATTGGTGAAAATGTAACAGATGAAGAATGTCAAACTTTATTGACAGATGCAGTTAAAATATTAAAAAAAGTGTATAGCAATATTACAGTAAGAACCTTAGATTCTATTATTTGGAATAAGTATCAGATCGGCAATAAATATAAGTAAGGAGTGTAATCATATGTGGTTTTTAAGAAATCTACGCCCAAATGGATTATTGACCAAGAATATATGTAGTTTAATAGAAATGGTTCAAGTTGGAGAACGAGATACTGTTTATACGATACCAATAGGAGTAGATGATTTAGGGGTAGATTATGTACTTGGTGGTTTTTTAATGGCTAAGACACAAACAACTTTTGATCTTTGGTATCGAGTGCGTAGATGGGCAATTGGAAATGGTTATACTATACCGCATTATGGAAATAATGGGTCCGATGGAAAAATGGGTGGGTCTAAAGAAGGGATTCCTATTTATAAATGGCCAATGAAAATCTATAATCAGCGAATAAATAAACGAGCAGTCCTCACGATGGTTTCTTGGAGGTCAGCTATTATCTGGACTAATGCACTATCAGAGATGACAGGACTTAATCCAGTCTATAGAAACTCAAGTGGAGATGTCATCAGAGATTCAAGGAATGAAAATGGAAGTGTTGTTGATGAAGTGATGCAAACTAAGAACAATGGATATAGATTACCAACATCTTTTGAATGGGAGATGGCTGCAAGATGGAAAAATGATACTGAGAGTACTAATGGATCTATTTATGTTGGTGAGAGATATTGGACACCAGGTAGTTATGCTTCAGGAGGATCTGCAAGCAGTAATGATGAAATCGCAACACTCCAAGTCGCCAACTGTAGTAGTAAATATACTAGAAATGTAGGAGAATTAATGCCTAATCACTTGAATATATATGACATGAGCGGAAATGTATTTGAGTGGTGTTTTACAAAGATAGACTCCCTGCCAGTGTTAAGGGGAGGTTGCTTTAGGCAAAAAGCAGCGTTGATGGAAATTGGCAATGCAGTTAGTTGGCAAGGTCCTGAAACAACGAAATACTTTATTGGGTTCCGTTTAGTAAGAGATCAATAATTTGGACTGTAAAGGGTATTTTCAATACTCGTTTTTCAAAGTTAATAGAACACCTACAAAAAATACCTTAGTTAAGCCATTTTAAAGGGGTGCGTAAAATCAAGCAGGGGTGCGTAAAAATAGGTGTAGGGTGCGTAAATTCTCACTTGGGGTGCGTAATTGTATTAAAATAGGTCATGCAATC
>CAKMKF010000154.1 GCA_927439925.1 uncultured Acholeplasmataceae bacterium
TCGCCACCAGCAATAATTCCTGTGACCATATCATTAGGAACTCCAAAAGTAGGAGGACATTCACTAGCATCTAATACGCCAATGAATTAAGGGGAGAAGTACATGAATAAAAAATTATTTACAAGAGAAAAACTGATCACCTTAATTCATTGGCGTATTCAACACCACCGATTGCGTAAGGTGTGCGTCCGCTAGCAGCGATTCCGATTACGAAATCGTTACTTGTTAAATGATGTTTCTTTAAATCGTCTTTCGCCTGTTTTGGAGAATCTTCAACACCTTCGACTGAAAATCTGAGAGCGTGATCGCCACCAGCAATAATTCCTGTGACCATATCATTAGGAACTCCAAAAGTAGGAGGACATTCACTAGCATCTAATACGCCAAGTCTTCCACTCGTTCCTGCTCCAATATAGAATAGTCTTCCACCTTTCTTAAAGGTTTCCGTGACCATGTCAACAACAGTAGCAATCTGTCCAATCGCTTTTTCAACAGCGAGCGGAACAGTTTTGTCTTCGTTATTGAGTAGTCTCAGTATTTCTGATGTAGAGACTAAGTCAATATTCTTTGTGTTTTCATTTCTTTTTTCTGTGCTGATCTTGCTTATATCAATCATTATAAACACCTCTTCGAAAGTTTTAAAAACCCCAAATAATATGCTCCAATTACAGGTTCAATCGGATGAATATCGATTTCAAAATCTTTTAAACTTATTTTTAATTCTTCTATTAATGTTTCTTTAACGTATGGTGCGTTTAATAGAAACCCACCACGTAGCGCAATAACCACTTTTTCTTTCCTATTGGATAGATTATAGGCATTTATCGTTTGTTTAGCTAAATGTCTACCTTCTTGTTTGAGTAATGCGATTGCATCTAAGTCGTTATCAAGTGCACATTGTGCAATAAACTTGGCTAATTTTGCAATATTACTTTTATTGTTGTTATAGACAAAATTCTTGATATCTAAATAATCTAGCGCTTCTATTTCTTTTAACAAAAGATTCGATAGATTACTTAACTTTTGGTTGCTTTCTTTTTCTTCTATTATCTTTTTTAATGCTGTAATCGATAAATGATATGCTGACCCTTCATCACCTAATAGATGTCCGAAGCCTCCAACCATATTCGCTTCATCGCCATCGCTTACCATCAATACACTACCAGTTCCACCAATGACCATAATGACATTGACATCTTTATTTTGTTTGACTGAGTATAAAGCAATAATGGCATCAGAATCTAAATCGACAGTTGCATTTAATTTTTTTTCTAATGACTTAATAAAATGATTGCTTTTCTTAATCTTTGAATATCCAGCTATGCCCATTTGAATGAACAGTTCTCGATCACTTTCTAAATCTTTTACAAGTTCTTCTAGTGTTTTTTCGACATTTTCTTTTGCGATATCCTCATCAATCGAGAAATTGGAAAACCCTAACTCAACCCTTTTTAACTCTTTACCTTCAATATCGAAGAGAACCCCTAAAGTCTTAGTTCCTCCACCATCAAGTCCTATAATATATTTATTCATAAGCAATTGGAATCGTACCCGTTGGTACTAACTCTTTCTTTAAGTATTCAAGTAAAACTTTTAGAGAGTTTGGAGTGTATTCATAAAGACATACATAATTTTCAATGTCTTTAGCATAGTGAAGATCGTAAGGGTTGCGCATCGATATCACATGCAACTCAACATCTAATTTAGCCAATTGATTCATTAACTCAATTTGTTCTTGGTAAATATTTGCATTATACGTACAAAGTATAACTTGATGATGCGCCTTAGCTGCATCAATCATGATTTCCATATCATTTTTTGTTGGTTGAATTGGAAGTGTCATTGTATGAAGTGAAGGTAGATAAGTTTTAATTAATTTGATGATACTGTGACTTCCATCAGATTCATCAGCTATCGAAGTTGCTATAGGAAGCGCACCAATAAATAATGCATTATCCATTAAACTTAATGGTTTTCCTTTTACAAGAGTTAAAGCATTTCTAACCACTTGATAAGAGAAATTTTTCGTTTTTTCATTTTCAACAATATCTTTTACCGATTGATACTTCTTGTTTAAATCAATATCAACTAGTTCTTCTTTATATTTCAATACTCTACTGACTCTTTCATCAATTAAGTCTATGGATATTTTGTTATTTAAAACGGACTCTTTAATATAATCAAGTGCCTTCATCTGCAATTCTTCAGAATGACAAATACATACAATATTCGCACCAGCTTCAATAGCCATTAAGGATGCTTTTACTGTTGTGTAGTTATCTTGAATAGCTTTCATCTGCATACCATCAGTTACGATTAAGCCTTCGAAACCCAATTCTTCTCGAAGAAAACCTGTCATACATTTTTTAGATAATGTCGTAGGTAAACCATTTTCTGTTAAAGCAGGAAAGTCAATGTGAGAACTCATCATAGCCTTTATACCTTTTTTAATAGCATGTTTAAATGGGACAAGTTCAACTGCATTCAATCTATCCATCCCATAAGCTACCTTAGGAAGTGCTAAATGAGAATCGACATGTGTATCTCCGTGTCCTGGAAAATGTTTGCCAGTAGCTATCACATTTTCTTGCATTCCTCTAATAAATGCTTCACCATATTCTGAAACCATTTTGGGTTGATCAGAAAAACTTCTAACACCAATAACTGGATTTTTTGGATTGTTATTGACATCTAGCACTGGAGCGAAATTCATATTGATCCCCAAATTAATCAATTCTAATCCCATATATTTACCACTCAAGTATGCATTGTTCACATCATTCGTTGCAGCGATGGTCATCGCTCCAGGAAAGAATGTAGCACCACTTGTAATTCTAGAAACCATTCCACCTTCTTGATCAATACTAATGAATAGTGGAACGCCTAATTCTTCAACTGCAAGCTTTTGTAAGTTTTGATTAAGTTTAAAGACTTGTTCTGGAGTTTTTATGTTTCTTGCGAAAAGAATAACATTCCCCATTCTATAGTCTTTAATCAATTTTAGTGCGTGATCATTAATATCTGTTGCATCAAAGCCAAACATAAAGAGTTGCCCTATTTTTTCTTCTAGCGTAAGTTTATTTATATCATATTTCATATAGATGGTACCCCTCTTTCTTCGCTTTGAAAATCTTTGAATCACTTTCTAGTTTTTGTAATATTTCATCTAATGTCATTTTGTTCGCTTTAAGATCTTCACTTCCTGATAACAAATCAATCATTTGTTTTCCACCAGGTCGATAAGGGTCTAAAAACTTAAAGTCTTTAAATAATTCTCTAACTAAATATATCAATGTGTATCCAGTTGATACTGGTTTATAGGTGTTTATGTTGGTAACGAAGAGTTCAACACCTTGACATAATGTTTCCTTGTGTTTAGAAAACATCGGTGTGAAATAAGTCTTTCTAAATTCAACTCCCGCTATATTTCTTTTCTTCAATTCTTTAATAAGTAAATCTGCATCCATCCAAGGAGCACCAAACATTTGAAATGGCTTAGCTGTGCCTCTTCCTTCGGAAACATTTGTACCTTCGAAATAACAAGTCGTTAGATATGCATATAAACTATCCGTGGTTGGAATATTAGGAGAAGGTAGTATCCACTGACGATTTAAATCTTTATAGTGATACCCTCTTTTCCAATCATCCATCTTAACAACATGAAGCTTGCAATCAATTTCAAATTCTTTGTTATACATCATAGCAAGTTCACCGAGAGTGAGCCCAAATCTTTGAGTGAGTGGGTAATATCCGACAAATGATCGATATTCGATATCTAAAATATTTCCTTCTACTTCAACTCCACCAACTGGATTTGGTCTATCAAAAACAACAAATTCTTTATCGTGTTCTTTACAAGCCATCATTGCGTAAGCCATGGTATAGATAAATGTATAATATCTAGCACCAACATCTTGGATATCAAAACATAAGATGTCAATTGAATCCATCATTTCTTTCGTAGGCTTTCTAGTTTCCCCATATAGGGAATAAACAGTACACCTTGTCTTTTCATCTTTATAGGTGTCTAAATGAACTCCAGCCTGTAAATCACCTCTAACACCATGTTCTGGTGAAAAGAGTGCTACTAAATTTGTTTTTTCGGATAATATATCAATCGTTGTTTTAAAGTTAACATCGACACCTGTTGGGTTTGTTATTAAACCAACACGCTTATTTTCAAATAAATCTAAATGTTGATCTAATCTTTCAATACCAAATTTAAACATTTTGTTCACCTAGTCCCTTCAAATAAATCACTGCTTGTTTTGTGATGAGTACATTCAAAAGAATAGATAAGGAAACACCTGAAAAGACAAACATCATCGCTGTAATAGGTGCGAGTAACATTAGAAATGGTAGAACAGTTGAAACAATCAATAAAATTGTTTTTAAGAAAAATCTTCCTGCTAGATAAAATGATAGTTTATAGATTGTCATATACTTCGCTTTAGGATAAACACTAACTACTGTAAATGAATAAAGTACAACAACGAATGCAGCAATTAATAAAACAATCGTTATATAGTATCCAATCAGATAAAAGATTCCACTTTCTGCTTTTAAATAAGTTAAATAATAAGTGACATTCGCGTAGCCTAAGCTAAGCACCAAAAGGAATACCAAACTTAAAACAATTTTTTTCCATAAATCCTTTTTAAAGTATCCGAAGTAACTACTAAATAAGTTAACTTCATCTTTGTTCGTATAGTCGCTAAAAAGATTATATGCTGCAGACATTGCAGGATATAAGGTAATCATTGGAATTGATAATATGATGGTAATGATGTTAATCATAACTATCCGAATAATCCAATCGGCTATCGTATTTAGTTTTTGCATCAACATTCTTTCTACCTTCATAAATACCTCTTATCCAACAATACCTGTTCTTTCAATTGATTCAACAAATGATTTTTGTACAAATAAATACATAATTAATAATGGTAACATCATCAGTAACGCTGATACGTTAGAAATTAAAGCTAGGAATACTGGGTTAGCCCATACATCTTGACCAATAAGGTTTAATGCTCCTGTATAGAATAGGGATGCATACATACCTTCAGCTGCATTTAATAAGCGCATGGTAAGTAATGGGAACTCTGCAGTACTGACTTCAAAAATCTTTACGTAATACGCATCATTCCATTGCCATACAAATGCGAATAACCCAACAGTTACGATAGCACCTCTTGCATTCGGAAGCATAATGCTCCAGAATGTACGAAATACACTTGCACCATCAACAATAGCTGATTCTTCTAACTCCTTAGGAAGCCCTCTAAAGAAGCTTCTAAAGATATAGATAAATATACCAGAACGAATACCCATACCTAGTCCACTCATTAAATAGATTGAACCTTCTTTATTGAGTAATCCTAAATCTCTAAAATAGAAATACTGAGCAAGAGATAACGCTTGTGGTGGTACGATAATCGTTAAAACGACCATAACAAACAAGATATTACTACCTTTAAACTTAAGTCTTGAGAACGCATATCCTGCAAGTGCAGTTGAAACGATTTGAAGAAACATCGAAATAAAACTTAACTTCATCGTATTAAATAATGCATTCTTATAATCAAGAACCATTGCAGCAATCTTGATATTCATAAGTGACCAAGTTTCTGGAATCCAAATAACCGCTGGGTTATTGACATCCTGTGGTGCACGTAGTGCCTGTAAAACCTGTTGAATGGTTGGAAATAGAATGACAAAGCATAATCCTACAAGTAAAATGGTTCTCATCGATGCCATAGCAAATGCTTGAAGCTTTCTATTTCTTCTCATATTGACTCTAGGATCACTAAAGTAATAGACAATCTTTTTATACTCCGATTTAAAATAATTTAGTATTTTAGTTTTCATAGTGTGACTCTCCAATCTTTAAGAGTTTGGCGATTCCACCAATGATTAACAATAATACAACAATTGTAGCTACATATATCCAAGCCATCGCAGATGATAGTCCCCAATGCTGAACATTCAGTTCATCACTAATGATTCTTGATACTGGTGATGTTAAGAACGTATCTACTAAGGCGAATACTGTAACTGTAATGATATGAGGTGTAACATTTGGTAATGTAATTAGCCAAAACATTTCATATCCTGTCGCGCCTTCAATCTTAGCTGCTTCATATAAATGTTTAGGAATAGATTGTATACTCGCTAAGAAGAGTAGGATTGGTACACCAGCTAACGCTAAGATGTCATAGATTCGATCAATTAGACCTGTAATAAATGTAATTAAGAATGGTGCTAGTCCTGTTTGTAATAGATAGAACTCTAAATCAAAGATCGTACCGATACCTTGTTGCTCTAGAATCTGGTTGATTGCATCACCGCTACCTAACGCTGTAGCAACTGCTGCAGAGTTTAAGATAACAGGGACAAAGAAGATCGCTCTTACAATTGCTCTTCCCTTAAACTTCATATTTAACATAACTGCGATAAACAAACTAAATATGAGTAAAACTGGTAAGTTAATCGCAACATCTGCGGTTGTTGTCAGTAGTTCTACTTTAAAGCTTGATGTTGTTGTAACATGAGTATTGATTGCGTAGAAATAGTTTTGAAAACCAACAAATTCTTCTAAAATTTGACCAGATTGTGGTATTAGGTTAAAGAAACTATATCTAAATGAGCGTAATAATGGAATTAAAAATAGAAATGCTAGTCCGAATAACCATGGTAGTAAGAAAATAATACTCATGATCAATTTTTCGGTTTTATAAGTCGTCATTCTCTTCTTTTTTTCAGGGATTTCTAGTTCTGGATTCGCTAATACTTTATTTTCGTCCATATTATACCCCCTCCAAAATGAGATAGTCCATGCCTGAAACGACTTGTCCTTCTACAGTAACATTTGAAAGATTGTAATTGATAACAATTCTTAATCCGCTTGAATAAGTTACTTCAAATACGTTATTTGCTAATCTTTCATGTGAAACAAGATACCCCTGGTGTATCCCTATTTGATTCATTTCTGTAACTTGAGCATTGATTTGATCTAACCAATTGACATAATGTGTAGTCATATAATAGTTATACTCGGTATTTAACAATTCTTGAGAAGAATCATAGGTTAATGTATACTTCACATTAGATCCTGTTTCTAATAATTTCAAGAATTGATATTGAATGCTACGGTCAGAAGACAAATTGATACTATTACTTGAATAATCTACAATACCCGATAACACTAGTTGTAATAAAGGTATTTGATAATCAAGAATTGCGTATAGTGTTGTTTCTGTAGGTAGATCAACGATATAGTCTGCATAAGGAATTGCATATCCTAATGGATTTGTCATCAATACATTATATTCTACTTGCTCAAGTAGAGATTTTTGTAAATTGATAGCATCTTGTTTGTACAAGGCATTATTTTTTGGATAATGACCAGCAATCGTTGAACCCATATTTAAGAATGCGATGCTATCATAATCAAAATCGCTAGCAAACTTGTTATATAGTGTTTGATAATAGAGCGGATTGATGACATAGTCATCACCACTATGCATATAATTTGTTTCAGAATATGGAAGTCTTGTTGGATAGTGATAATTAAAATTATAGGCAAGTGATCCTTTAATACGACTTGCAGTATAACGGTATTGATCAAACATACGATTATATTTTGATGCTGTCATTAAATCAATAGTGTTATAAAGCCTCATATTTTCAGAATTTAAATACTCATATAAAGACTCTAAATCTCTATTACCTCCAAGAACTCTTTCAATAGCTGCTTTCGTATGAATCGATGAATCTAATCCACCATTCATTGCTCCAGTGTATAATACATTGATATCTCCAAGTCCTAGTTCATTTAATTCTTCGATAATAGATTTTGCTTGATCAAATGTTGTTAAGGATTCTAATGCATAATATGGAACACCTAAGAAAAACTCTTTTCTGTCATATGCACCAATGAACTCAGTGGTTAACACTGTATTTGCTGTTTGATCGTTTGATACTAAGTTATGTCCTTCAACTAAATAGTCTTGGTAAGCTTTAGCAATACCAACATAATTGTTATTGGATCCTTCAAGGAAAATATATTTAACAGTGAAGTCGGTTTTCACTTTATCTTTTGTCCAAAGATCGACTCCATATCTATTAAACCCAGAACCAATCGTAACAGATTCACTTTCTCTTAAATTAAATGTTACAAATGCTTTATTATAGGAATCAATTCTTCCTGAGACATCAGCGTTGATTGCTGCCATTGCATCACCTTGAGTGATAATCGCTGCAAATCCACCATTTTCTTTAACCATTCCGTATAAAGGAATGTTAATCTTTTGTTGCTGCTCAGCCATCTTATATGGTAATAACGATAAATCAGCCCCATATAATCTCTTTCGATAAGCATTTTGATAGAACTTTCCGTTATTGAACTCCATCACTGCGCCACTACCATCAGGTAAAACAATATAACCTTCTGTAGGTACGCTATCCTTAATGGATACCGCTGTACCAAATAGAGGTAGGAATGAAATACGAGCAAGTTTAACATTCGCTGGTTCAACAATCGATTCATTGATAATCGATGTGTCAATACCTTTTTCGTTTAATTTAATTTCAATTCCAATTTCAAAGAACACTTTTTCAAATTGTTCGAAATATCCATAAGACTCATTTTCTTCAATTGCACGTTCTCTGGTATATTCAAGTTTTCCATAGAACACATCGTAAAGTCTCTTTTTAACAAGTCTTGACATTCCTTCATAATTTACGATTTCATATGCGTTTAGATCATGATTAAAACCCGTATATGCCAGCGTATTTAGCATTGTAAAATCCTCTAATGCTTCAAACTCATCTTTTGGCATATATTTCGGGAAATATAAATAGTCAACCTCTAAGTCTTCTATGAAGTAAAGGACTTGGACACCATTTTCAACATATTTAATGCTAAATGTCTTTTCCCCTTCTTCATTTAGAATGCTTTCAGGATGAGAAATACTATACTGATAGTTGTTAATCGTTGTTAAAGACCCTGCTTGATTGAAATAAGAAATTTCAAGTGTTGATTTTTGTTTCTGGATTGCAGAGTTCGTAATAGGTTTAGTTGGATCAAGCTCCCAAGGATCTCTCACACTAGGATTAGATTCCCAAAACTCACCAGTACTTTTATCTAAAACTTTAAAGTAAGAATTGGTTTCATTCATGTATAGTGCAAAGTTTGTATTTTCTGCAACCAATTTATTGGCATCAGTTAACTCATTTGCATCTACAAAACCTTCTTTATTAAATGGAATTAGATCTGAATCAATGGATGCACTTGCATTCATCTTAAATGCGAATATATATAGCGAAAGGACGGATAATAATAAAACGATAATAATAATTCTTTTCAGTTTCATATTTTCCTCCTTAATAACGCAAGTTTAATTCTTCATAGATTGAAGAAATAAACGCGATAAATTGTTGTATGAGATCAAAGAACAACAAACCAAAAAACATCATGACGCTCATCGCGACGACGGTAAGTAAGAATGCAAATATAGTTTTAGCCAATCCGTATTGATGAATATTTAAAATACCCATAAATAACATCCACGCTGTACTAATATATGCGATATACATTAATAAATTGTAAAATGCCATTTCTTCTAATGTTAAGAAATTCGATAAAATAACACTTGGGAAACCGATAATAACTAAAGGAAATAATGCATATCCTGTAACCTTTAAGATTTCTTTGAATTTCCCTTTACCTTCCATTAGCGTCGTAACTGACCAGTTACCGACTGTAAATAAACCAATCAGTAAGATGACTGAAAAAATCTCTTGAAGAGAATTTAACATCAATGGGTTATTTGGATTGATTAAGAATCCTAAGTTTTGGAATGAGAATATTCTAAAAAATGCAAATAATGAAATATATATTAATGCAACTGACATCTTCCCTTTTTCATATCTCTTAAATTCATCAAACCCATCAAATGGGTGAAACATGATGTATTTAGGAAATACAATATAATCAAACCAGATACTTTTAAGTTTAGTCTTCATAAAGTAGAGAACCTCCCTTTTTGTATGTGGATCGAGTTTTAATAAAGACAACAGCTCCGATTAATACAACAATTCCACCAACGATAAAGACAAAGTTATCCTTCAATACTTCATTTCTATATCCTTTATATGCTTTTGAATAATAATATAGATCATGACCAGCATTAAAGTATTCCATCGCTTTTTTGAAATCCTTTTCGATTAAATAATACTTACCAATACCGTTATAGGCGATTTCATAATTTGTATTTAGGAGTAATACCTCTGCCCAAACGAATGATGCTTCTTCGAATTGACCTTGGTTGTGAAGTGATATCGCTTCATTAACAGCTAGTCCAAAGTCAGTTAACTGATAGACGATCACAGTTCTTGTTTTTCTATCAAGAAGTAATAAGTCATCACCTAAATAGGCTATAGAGACACCTTCAGCGAACTTATCACTTTGGGCACCTTCATCACCATTGATGTATAAAAGATTTCCTTCACTATCATAGGTGAATAATCTACTTCTCTTTTGATCTAAAACAGTATAGATTCCATCTTTTGTAGTTGCGATATCTACAAGTGCAGATGGTCCAGTGATGACATAATTATTCATGCCTTCCATATATTGGATGTCTCCCATAGGTGGGTGATATCCATTTCTCTTAATAACATCAATTCCTTTAGGGTTAATCAACTGAATTTGATTCTCAGCATTATTTTCTGAAGGTTTTGAGGTCGCATATATAAAGCTCTTTTCATCTATAGATATATTTGTATATTCTGTAGGAAGGAATAATTGAAGTTGAGCAAGTTGTGCTTCTGTCATTAACGATCTACTAAATATTTCAAATGGGTTTAAACGAATTGGATTCACTCCAGTAAAACGATTAAACGAACCATCAGTATCGAGTTCTATAATGCCTTCATATACGTTTTTAGCAACAACATACATACGCTCTGATACATCTACAGTTATTTTTAACGGTTCAAAATTAAGTTCATTAAAGGTAACATCTTCAATATTAGAGAATACATCAATAACTTCAAATTGATGATTGAGTTTCACAATTCTGAAATTAGAGGTATCCGCGATATAAATCCCACTATCTTTTACATCAAGTCCAAATGGGGCATTCAAAGTTAACTCTGTAACATCAGTAATCCCTTCACCTGCTAATTTCGTAGTATATTCAGGTGTTAAATCAAAAGTGTTATGGATCGATATGACATTGAAATCATTATCAATAATGTACATGCTGTTCGTCTTTGAATCGATGATATAAATGACGTCATCATAAACAACCATATCTTCTGGGGAAGAAAACACCATGTCAGCAGGATCTAATAAAGTTTCAGCTAGTGTTTTTTCATTAAAGTATGCAGCAAAATTCATTCCTGGTGCAGAATGTAGTACTTCTCCGTAATAAGAATAGTTGTATCTTACTACAGATAATTGTATAGGTAATGTAATGAGTAACGAAAATATAGTAAACAGCTTTGTCATAATTACCCCCTACTTCATTCCAGAGTGACTG
>CAKMKF010000155.1 GCA_927439925.1 uncultured Acholeplasmataceae bacterium
ACTTGGAAAAATACCATCATATTCATTAACAATTATCTTGGCACTTTTAAGCATATTCTTAAATCTACGATAGTATCCAAGACCTTCAACATCCTTTTGAAATGTTTGTTCGTCTGCATTCGATAAATCGATTACCGTTGGTAGTGCAGAAACCATTAGGAATCTAATCGAAGCTCAACAAGGTGGTTCATTTTGGGATTTCTTTATTGGTGGCGACAGAAACATGGTTGAGGATATGGTTCCTGAAGCAAATGTTGGAGCTGAAGCTGATGCAGAAAAGGATTTTATTGATACCAATGTTCAAGTTGAAGGTGTTGATGAAGCAGATATCGTTAAAACGGATGGAGATTCAATCTATTATGCAGCAAGATATCAAAATTTTATATATGTTTTATCAGTGAATGATGGACTCGTTACTGAGGAAAGAAAATTAGATTTAGGAAGCCTTTATACCGACTCACTATATCTTACAGACACTCAATTGATTGTTATTGGGTATATGTATGACTATAAACCTTATCAATACGAAGATGGCACAGGAATTTATCACTATATGTATGCTGCATACACAGGTGCAGTACGTATCTATAATAAAGAAACATTAGAAATAGAATATCAGTTAGAAACGGATTCTAATTTTTATGAACATAGATTAATTGATAACTCATTATTCTTAATTTCAAATAAATCATTGTATGGTGAAGAATTAAGACCAGTTTTCAAAGAGACTCTTGATGGAGAAATAGCAACAAACTTCTTGAGTTATGATGATATTTATTATTTTGATGGTGTACCAATTTATGGAATGACAGTTTTAACAGGAATTAATCTTACAACTTATGAAGTCAACTCTCAAGCATTCTTAGGTTATGTTTCTGATATATATGCCTCTACAACATCACTATACACTATACAAAACTACTCAACATATGTACTTGGTCAATATCAAAGTAAAGTACAAATCGTTAAATATAATCTAGATACAGAAAATGGACTCGTTACTTATGTAGGTCAAAAAGAGTTATCCGGATATGTTAGCGATCAATACTGGATGGATGAATACAATGGATACTTTAGAGTTGTAACAAGCTCCTGGAGTCCTATACATAATGAACTTCATATTTTAAAAGAAAATCCTGAAACTGATGAACTTGATTTAGTTGGTTCAATTACTGAAGGTTTAGGATTAGAAAATGAAACAGTAAAATCAGTAAGATTTAGTGGAGATAGAGGCTTTGTTGTGACATTTGTCCAAACTGACCCACTTTATACTATCGATTTATCAGACCCCACAAATCCTGAAATTATTTCAATTGAAAAAGAACCAGGATTCTCCACATACCTTCATGTATGGAATGATGAAAAGACTCAGCTCATTGGCTTTGGATTTGACACAGATACCAATGGTTGGGTAAATGGTCTTAGACTTTCAGCATTCGTAATTAGTGGAACTACAGAAGTGAAGAGCGAATCAGATGCTGTCGATTCTCATATCTTTAACCCAGCAGATGAAAATGCATTTCAATCCTATTCATATTCTGAAGCTTCTTATAATCCAAGAGCAATGATTGTATCTCCAGCACACAATATTATTGCATTTCCAGTGATGACATGGAACTATGATAGTTCATGGAATGGTACAAGCTTAAGCCAGTTTATATTGTTCTATATCGATTTTGATGCAGAAGACCCAAATGACATTATAAGTGAACCAATTATCATTAGTCATGATGTAGATGAAAACTATTATTCAGGAATTGATCGTGGAGTCTACATTGATGGTGTTATTTATACACTCTCATATCGTCAAATGGTTAGTTATGATTTAGCAACCAAGACTATATTAGAGACACACCTCTTTGAGACTAGCGTTGATGACGAAGATTTAAATCCTTGATTTCAATGGAAAAAGCCAATTGGCTTTTTCTTTTTTAGGTCAGTTTTATGATATAATAGAACGAGTCAAATAGTTTCAATTCATATATTACATAAGTGTCTAAAGAAAAGAGAAAATCATGAAAAAATTCAGTTACATTGTCATATCCATTTTAATGCTTATCATCCTTACTGCATGTGACTATGTAGTGATTCCCAAAGATCCAATTCCTTTGCCAGAAACTGAAGAGATTAAGTTTGAAAGATTATTTAACGATGAAATAGAAAAGTCAATTACGATTGTTATTTCTAAAGATGAATGGGATAACTTAGATGATGTTATGAAATCTTATCACAGTCAATTTGGGAATTATAGAACAGATTTTTATGCCCAAGCAGATATGATTTATTCAGACGATGAAGGTGAATTTGAGATTAAAGATGTCGGATTTAGAACAAGAGGGAATTTGTCTAGAACAAGAATTCAAAATGATGATGGTTCTTTAAATATGTCACATTTTAAAATTAAATTTGATAAGGACTTTGATCCTCTAAATGATAAAAGAGAAGTATTTGAACTTGAAGAAATAGATATGAAGTTTAACCGTAATGGTGATGAAACGTATTTGACAGAGAAGTATTCTCTAGATTTGTTTAACAAAATGGGTGTTTTTGCAGCAAAAACGACACTTGCTAAATTTTATATCCAAATAGGAGACGCTACACATTTTTATGGTATTTATACAATATTTGAGCCTATTGATAAGAACTTTATTAAAAGAAGACTAGATAGAGTCGAATCTGATGGTAATTTATATAAATCACTATGGCAAAATTTTGGTCCAGCAAATTTAGGTCTAAATTATCCTAATAACGCAATTGGTATCAAAGATGAATCGATCAATTATAGACCTGCATATGATTTGAAAACGAATAAACAAATCAATGATCATATCGATCTCATAAACTTCATTCAAGAGATTAATCAGAGAACTGGATCAAATTTTAAACTCTATATTGAAGATCATTTTGATGTATCGATGTTTTTAAAGTATTTAGCTGTTGGTGTCTTACTAGGAAATCCTGATGACTACAGAGCAATGGGAAATAATTATTATCTATATCATAACAATATTACAAATATGTTTATGATGATTCCATATGATTATGATCATGGATTAGCTCAAGGTTGGGATGGATCACCAGTTTTTTCAAACTGGACTGTTGGTGCAGATATCTACACATGGGGTAATCTAAATAAGTCTATTTTAAATGTAGAAGAATACCCACATCCTTTAGTTGATAAGATTCTTCAATTTCCTGAATATCAAATGGAATACGAAGGTTATTTAAAAGAATTAATAGATCCTTTAAACAATTTATTTTCATTTGATGCATTTAGTGAGATGTATGAGATGCAAAAAGCATTATATAATGATGATGTATCGGATGCAATGATGGATTTATCCTTTGGTTTAAGAAATATAGAATGGTATATTGATGCAAAGATAGTCGATATTCAAAATCAATTGGATTACTATGAATCCAATCCTGATCAACGAGGTACATAAAAGGCTGTTTAGCCTTTTTTTGTTTCACAATTAGAAAAATTCTATTATATAAGACAAAGTGAAAAATGAAAACACTTTCTTTATTTTTTGAACTTCAAAGTATCTCGACATTAACTACATTTTATGGTAAACTCTTATCATTACAAAAGAAAGAATAGGTGTTTCAAATGGTCTATGATCTAGTTATCATTGGTGCAGGTCCAGCTGGCTTATATGCAGCAACTTGTGCAGCAATGAATAAAATAAAAGCTGTAATTATTGAGTCTTCCTCAGAGTATGGTGGACAGTTAACGTTGTATCGTGAAAAAACGATTTATGATATGCCAGGATTTGCAAGAATCAATGCGAATGACTTAGCAAATAATTTATATCTACAATATAAAGAATACGAAAATGAAGTTCCACTTCATATGAATACACAAGCCACAGGTTTAGAAGAGCATAGTGAACACTATGTACTTCACACAAATCAAGGACTATTCGTAACGAAAACAATTTTGCTTGCAAACGGTGGAGGCATGTTTCAACCTAAAAAACTTGAAATCTCTAAAGCGGATTCTATGAACAACATTTTTTACTTTATAAAAGATACTTCGCAATTTAAGGGTAAAGATGTAGTTGTTTTAGGTGGTGGAGACTCAGCTGTGGATTGGGCACTCACATTAATTGATATTGCTGCATCTGTGACACTTGTTCACCGCAGAAACGATTTTAGAGCACATCAACACAACGTTGATGATGCTAAAAAAAGAGTTAATGTAATGACTCCATATATTGCAAAAGATGTTACTGGTGATGAATACGCAACTGAAATTATTTTAGAAAATGCAGAAACGAAAGAGTTAGTGACATTAAAGACTGACGCAATTCTAGTTTTTTATGGTGTAAGCCCAGTTAAATCGAAGATGGACCAATGGTTAGTGGATGTTAAAGACAATTCCATATTGGTTTCACCTAATATGCAAACATCAAGACATGGAATATACGCTGTTGGAAATAGTGTTTTTTATGAAGGTAAATTAAGAATGATTGTTACAGCACTAGGAGAAGCAGCAACTGCAATTGGTGCAATTACGAAATTCTTTTATCCTGAAAAGACACTTACCTATAAGCATTAGAAAACCTTCACTCGCAACATACTGGAATTGAAATGTAATGGATTTCTTCATGTTCTCCTGTGTTACATGAGCCTTCAATCGCACCATACTGGAATTGAAATCTATTAGGATGACAATAACTGCCAT
>CAKMKF010000156.1 GCA_927439925.1 uncultured Acholeplasmataceae bacterium
TTTTAAATCGTTTAATTCACTTTCTTTTTCTTGATAAAGTTGAAACGTTTCAACTGTCTCTTGAATCCCAGCGGATTCTTTCAATAGTTCAGTCATTTCTTTGACTTCTAAGGTTCCACTAGAAACTTTATCAAGAAAAAGAAAGTGAATTAAACGTTCTTCAGTTTTTTCTAGAAATTTTTCTAGTCTATCAATTTCTTTTTCTGCCATTTGAATTAGATCATCATTATCATCTTCTTCAATTTCTAGCAGTTCTTTTAAATCGTTTAATTCGTGTGTTATATATTAAAAATGATCAAGTTGTGTTTAAAGTATCAGGAATTCACGCAATTGAAAACTACTTGATTGCTAGATATCATATGTACTGGCAAGTTTACTATCATCCAGTCGCAAGAGCATACGAAGTAACATTGGAAAAAATATATAAAAGAGTTAAAGATTTGTTAGTATCTGGATTTCCATTCAACAGCAACGTTGAACCACTTCAAAGAGTGATTAATGATCCATCGAATTTAGATAGTTATATTGAAATTGATGATTTTTATATCAATGGTTTAATTTCAAGTTTTATTAAATCTGAAGATTCAATATTAAAATCACTTGCTAATGATTTTTTAAATCGCAGGATTTGGGGATATTTGAATGACACCGAAGAAAACCAAGAAAAAATAAATGAAATAAAAAAATCATACTCAAAAGAAGAGTTGAAGTATTATACATCTCATCGAACTGTGCACAATTCAACATATAATGATGATGGTGAAGGATTTGGAGATAAAATTTATATCCTTTTGGACAATGGTAAAATATCAACGCTTAAAGAGCAATCTAAAATTATTGAAAGTTTAATGCTTAGTGGAACCAAAGCGGATCCCAAGTTTTTCTATAGAAAGAAATGAGACCTAAAGTATTTGTAGTTGAAGGAAGAAATGACTTGAATAGAATGAAACGTATTTTTCCAGATGTTGATGTTGTTACAACTAACGGCAGTGCGATCAATGCAGAATCTGTAGAGTTGCTCAAAGAGTTAGACGCTACTCATGATATCATCTTGTTTTTAGATCCTGATCATGCCGGTGAAAGAATTAGAAGATTATTATCTAAAGAAGTTAAAAATATTTTTCATGCTTTTCTAGATAAAGAAGCGGCATATAGCAAAAATGGGAAAAAAATAGGAATTGAACATGCTTCAGAGAAAGACATATTAAATGCACTTAAAGATATAAAAATTGTCTCACATGAGACGAAAAGTGATATCACGCATACATTTCTATTTGATATGAAGTTAACCGGAAATAAAGATAGTAAAATATTGAGAGAGAAACTTTCTAAAGAATTAAAAATAGGCTATGTCAATGGGAAAACTTTGTATCAGCGACTTAGAATGTTTGATATAAGTCAAAAAGATGTGATTGAGGTACTCAAATGAATCATCAAGCAAAAAAGAGATTCGGACAAAACTTCTTAAGAGATAAAAATCTATTAATGAAAATTGTTCGAGAATCGAATATCGCGAATCAGTTTGTCATTGAGGTAGGCCCAGGGCAAGGTGCTCTAACTACCTTTTTAGCATCGTCAGCTAAAAAGGTAATTGCTTATGAAATTGATGAGTCACTTAAACCAATTCTAGATGAATTAGAAGAAAAATACGAAAATCTGAAAGTCATTTATCAGGATTTTTTAAATGCAGATTTGTCGATATACAAAGAAAATATTCATGTTGTCGCAAATGTTCCGTATTATATAACTACCCCTATTTTGTTTAAATTATTAGAGACAAAGAATATAAAAACAGCATCTCTTATGATTCAAAAAGAAGTATGTGATCGATTACTAGCTACACCAAATAGCAAACAATACAATGCCTTATCCATTATTCTTCAGTATCATGCAGAAGCTTCTAAAATGATGGATGTGAAAAGACATATGTTTTATCCGGTCCCAAACGTTGATAGCGCAGTTATTCGCATTGTAAAGAGAAATCATCCACTTGTTGAATCAAGCAAGGAAGATTTATTTATTCGAATGGTTAAAGAAGCTTTTACGCAAAAAAGAAAGACTCTTATTAATAATTGGCATCATGGTTTTGACATTCCAAAAGAAAGTTTAGAATCATTTTTAATCGAGAATGGGTATACCAAAGATGTTAGAGCAGAAGCCTTATCTATAAAAGACTTCATCAAACTTGTTGGGATGTGGAAATATGATTAAGGAATTGGCTTACGCAAAAATCAATTTACTGCTTGATGTTGAAAAGAAAAGATTAGATGGATATCATGATTTAAAAATGATTATGATACCAATAGAACTCCATGATGAGTTAACATTTGAATCACACGATACAATTGTTCTAGATTCGAACATAGATATTGATGATAATTTAGTTGTTAAAACAGTAAACCTTATTAAAGAAAAATATAATGTCAAAAACGGAGTGAAAATAACTTTAAAAAAATCAATACCAATCGGTGCTGGTTTAGGTGGTGGTTCTGCGGATGTTGCTGCTACTATTAGAGGGTTAAACATTCTATGGAATCTTAATCTTGAAGATCAAGAAATGGAAGAACTTGCATTGAGTCTTGGATCAGATACGTTGTTTTGCTTATATAATAAACCAGCATTTGTTTATGGAAGAGGAGAAAGTATGTTTCATGTAGATTCTCCAAAAATTGAATCTATTTATCTTTTCCCATCGAAGATTCATGTATCCACTAAAAAGGTTTTTCAAAATCATATAATAAGTCATCGAACAAGAAGGTTCAACAGACTATATATCAAATACTTAAATCATAAATATGATTCATTCTTTAAGAAGACATATAATCATTTACTAAAAACAACTTTAAAATGCTATCCAGAACTCAAAAAACATTATAAAGCAATCAAACGTATTGACTCCAGCGCATTCATGACGGGTAGTGGTTCAACATTTTATATATTATCATTTCACAAGAATGATGAACATTTAAGAGAGAAATTTCTTAATTCGGGGTTAGAAATCATCAAAACAAAGCCAAAAATGTAAAAAAACTTTAATATATTCAATGAATATGCTATAATTTATTTATAAATAAAGGACGTCTTGGAGGGCAATATGAAGATTACTGATGTAAGAGTAAAACTTGTTAGCAGCGAAAGCAGACTTAGGGGAGTAGCAACTATTACTTTCGACGAAAGTTTTGTTGTGCACGACATTCGTATCATTGAAGGCGAAAATGGCATATTTGTAGCGATGCCTAGCAAGAAGACACCAAACGGAACCTTCAGAGATATTGCTCACCCAATTCATGGCGAGATGCGTAAAGTGATCGAAGATGCAATTGTTGTTGCATATAACGAAGCACTTGCTAACCCATCTTCTACAGATGAAGAATAGACTGCTTTAAGTGAAAAATGAATGAATAAAAATCTTTTTTGTACATCTGTGCAAAAAGATTTTTTTTTGAGGAAAAACCGTTAAAATAGATGTCTTTTCATGTATAATGAAAGCGAGAGAAATCGAAGGAGTTGTGGATTACATGTCAATTGTTGATGGAAAAAAAGTGAAGTTGTTTGCATTGAGTTCAAATAAAGCGCTAGCTCAAGAAATTGCTAAGGCTTCGAACATAGAACTCAGTTCAGCAGAGGTTGTAAGATTTGCAGATGGTGAAATATCTGTCAATATTGAAGATAGTGTCAGAGGACACGATGTATTTGTTATACAGTCTACATCTGCACCAGCAAACGAGCATGTTATGGAACTATTGATTATGGTGGATGCTTTAAAAAGAGCTTCTGCAAAAACAATTACTGTTTTAATGCCTTATTACGGATATTCAAGACAAGATAGAAAAGCAAAATCAAGACAACCAATTACTGCAAAGCTAATTGCTGATATGTTACAGGTTGCTGGAACAGACCGAGTGATTTGTATTGATTTACACGCAGCGCAAATTCAAGGATTCTTTAATATTCCGATTGATAATTTCCCAGCTTCACCACTTTTAGCTGATTATTTTTTATACACAAAGAAATTAAGTAATGTCGTCGTTGTCTCACCTGATCATGGTGGGGTTACCCGTGCAAGAATATTTGCTCGGATTTTAGATGCGCCTCTAGCAATTATTGATAAACGCCGCCCTGAACCTAATAAAGCAGAAGTTCAAAATATTATTGGGGATGTAGCTGGAAAAGTAGCAATAATGGTTGATGATATCATTGATACAGCAGGAACTTTAGTTGCAGCAGCTCAAGCATTAATAGAAGCAGGTGCAGTCAAAGTTTATGCGGCAGCAACTCACGCTGTTTTCTCAGGACCAGCTATTGATAGACTTAATGATTCTGTCATTTGCGAAATCGTAGTTACTGACACAATTCAATTACCTGAAGAAAAGAAATCACCAAAGATTACACAACTTTCGATTGGACCACTTTTAGGTCAATCGATTCTCCATATCGTTAAAGATGAACCTATAAGCCAAATTTTCGATAAGATTACGCATCACGAGAAGGAAGTATGAAACTTGTAGTAGGGTTAGGTAATCCAGGGTTAAAATACCAAAAAACGAGACATAATATTGGCTTTATGGTTATTGATGAAGTATTAAGGGTAACTGGAGAACAAGCGAAATTTGATTCAAAATTTAATGCAGAAGTCGTGATCATCAATATAAATGGTCAGAAGGTTTGTTTTGCTAAACCGTCAACATTTATGAATTTATCAGGAGAAGCGATTGCGAAAATTATGAAGTATTACGATATACCTGTTGAAGATTTATTAGTTATTGTCGATGATGTTAATCTTGATACAGGTAAATTAAGACTAAGAGAAATGGGTGGACATGGTGGACATAATGGTCTAAGAAATATCATTGGTCTAATTCACACTGAGAATTTCAAACGTGTAAGAATAGGTATTGATAATAATCCTGTCATGCCATTAGATCAATATGTCTTAGGTCAATTTACACAAGACCAATTATCAATTTTACATCAAGCAATTCATCAATCTACAGAGATTATTAATCAATTCATTCAAGATGTATCCTACAAGGATATTATGACAAAGTATAATACCCAAACATAGGTTTGGGTTTTATTTTCTAGGCAGGTAACATGATCGATTATATAAAACAGAAACCTAATATACAAAAACTTATTAAAAAAACATCGAAACCGATGTTTTTTAAGTCATCTACGGACACATATAATGCATACCTAAGTATTATTGATTTTTTAGAAAACAAAAATACGGTTTTTGTTGTTACACCAAATCTTTATGAAGCTCAAAAATATTATGATGCGATTAGTCAGATTGTAGACTCTGAAGATGTTTTATTTTATCCAGCTGATCAGACGTTAACCTCTATCATGGCTCTAGGAAGTCCAGAGTTTAAAAGTGAAAGACTTTATACTTTAAAGATGTTAATGACTGGAAAACCATTTATAGTTGTAACTACTTTACAAGGTTTATGTCAAAGACAATTGACTGCCAAGGATTATGAGAAAAGTGTTAAAAAACTAGATAAAGATGCAGTCTATGATATGGATAAACTCGTTCAATTCTTAGTATATAGCGGATATGCAAGGTCCTATACAGTTGAGAAACCAGGAGAGTTTAGTTTACGGGGACATATCCTAGATGTCTTTACATTGAATAATAGTCAACCCTATCGACTTGATTTTTTTGATAATGTTTTGGATCAAATTAAGGTATTTGATGTTGAAACACAACGCTCTTTTGCTAGTCTTGAATCTATTGAAATTGCACCTATGAATGAACTTTTTTATACCGATCAAATGAAACAAGAGGCGATTTCAAAAATAACTTCGTTCTTTGCAAAAATGACACTTTCAGACAGAGAACAAGAAAAACTCAATCGAGATATTGAATCTATTGAAATGAGAACAAAGCTAGACGGATTAACCATTTATATGCCTTTTTTCAATCCAATAGAAACCACACTTTTAGATTTCTCTACAAATAAGAAAATATACATGATTGATGTTCATAAAATGAGAGTCAATGAAATAGCAATAGAAAGTGATTTACAAACATATGCGACAACAATGAATGGAGATCATTTCTTAAAAATACCTTTTCGAGTTTCACTAGAAAAACAACTTAAACAAAACCATATTGAGATTGACAATTTCGGATTAAATAGTCCTGTCGATGCATACGATTTAGGAGTTTCTACCGTTAATAATTACCAAGGGAATCTTCCTTTAATGCATATGGATATAAAGGATATTCCCGATAGCTATCAGATCATTTTTTGTGTGTCATCCAAGCATTACTATAAAGAAATAGAAACATTTTTGATTGATAAAAGAATTAATTTCTCTACGACAATGAACGAGAAACCCGGAGTCATTCTTTTAGATTATTCAAGCCATGGCTCTTTTCTCTCAAAGCATGATCAGTTACTAGTTATCGATGAGTCTCAACTATTTTCATATCGAATCAGACCAGCTATTCGGTACCGAAGTGTACTCAATCAATCTACTAAAATTAGAAGAATTGAAGACTTAACAGTTGGAGATTTTGTAGTTCATTATGATTATGGAATTGGCCAATATGTCGGCTTAAAGACGATGGAATTATCGGGAGAGAAAAGAGACTATCTACATATCATCTACGCAAATGATGAAGTACTATATGTGCCAATGGATCAAATTGATATGGTGCTTAAATACAGCAGTCACGATGGTATGCATCCGAAGCTTTCTAAGCTAGGTGGTAAGCAATGGTCAAAGACTAAAGCAAGTGTTAGAATGCGTATTAAAGATCTTAGTGATCGATTGATCGAACTGTATGCAAAGCGTCAACAAAGTGTTGGGTTCGCATTCAACAAAGATAGTGAAATGCAAGCTCTATTTGAAAGAGATTTTATCTATGAGACGACTAAAGATCAAGAGAAAGCTATTATAGAAACGAAGCATGATATGGAATCGGAACGTCCAATGGATAGACTTATTTGTGGTGATGTTGGGTTCGGAAAAACTGAAGTCGCACTGCGTGCAGCCTTCAAAGCAGTACTCAATCAAAAACAAGTTTTATATCTTGTTCCCACAACAGTTTTAGCTAGACAACACTACTATACATTTAAAGAACGTTTTGATAAGTATGGCGCGAATGTCGCGCTCTTGAGCCGTTTTGTTAAGCCTAAGAAACAAAAAGAAACAATCGAAAAATTAAAAAAAGGTTATGTGGATGTAGTTATAGGAACACACAGACTTTTATCCAAAGATGTTAAGTATAAAGATTTGGGATTGCTTATCATTGATGAAGAACAACGCTTTGGTGTTGAGCATAAAGAAAAGATCAGAGAAATAAAAGTAAACGTCGATACATTAACCCTATCGGCTACCCCGATACCTAGAACATTACAAATGTCGATGATGGGATTAAAAGATTTGACAATGATTGAAACACCACCTAGAAATAGATACCCAGTTCAAACTTATGTTGTAGAAAGACAAGAAGCCTTAATCAAGGAAGCCATTACTAGAGAACTAGCAAGAGGTGGACAAGTCTTCTATTTATTTAATTCAGTTCAAGGAATTGAAGGTATGGTTTTCAAGCTTCAGAAGTTAGTGCCTGAAGCTAGAATATGTTACGCACATGGCCAATTAAATAGAGACCAACTTGAGAATGTTTTAAGCGAATTTATTGATCATCAATATGATATTTTAGTATCTACAACAATCATCGAAACAGGTGTTGATATCCCTAATACAAATACACTTATTATACACGACGCTGATAAATTAGGGCTATCACAACTCTATCAAATTAGAGGTCGTGTAGGAAGAAGTGACCGTATCGCGTACGCATACCTTTTATACGACGCATACAGAAATATCAACGATGAAGCAAAGAAAAGACTTTCAGCAATACAGGATTTCACAGCGCTTGGCAGTGGATTCAAAATCGCGATGAGAGATTTATCGATTCGAGGCGCAGGAGATGTTTTAGGTTCAGAACAATCCGGATTTATCGATTCTGTGGGTATCGAACTCTATATGAAATTACTTGAAGAAGCAGTAACAGGGATATCCTTTGAAAAGCCAAAAGACACTCAAATTGAAGAAGTTTTCGCTCCGCGACATGTGGATCCAAACTACGTCTCACAAGATGGGGTCAGAATTGAAATACATAAACGAATCGCAGAGTTAAATCGAGTTTCTGATGTGGAAGATTTAAAGAACGAACTTACAGATCGCTTTGGTGCATTAGATGCAGATTTACTTTTATACATGTATGAAAAACTGTTTAAAAAATTATCTTCAAAAATCGGAGTGCATAGAACCATTGTTGAGTCGAATCAAGTCACACTTGTACTTTCAATGGATGCTTCACAAAAAATAGATGGGAAAAAACTTTTCGATAAAGCCAATGTTCTTTCGCATGCTTTGTTACTAATACAATATGCACATGCCCTTTAAAGTATCCAAGCCGAATTTTATGTAAAGATTCATTTGCTTT
>CAKMKF010000157.1 GCA_927439925.1 uncultured Acholeplasmataceae bacterium
CGGAGTAGAGCCATTCTTCCAAATCAATTACACAAGAAGAATCGTCTCAATGTTTGATGCAGAAAGAACAATTACTCCAAGTCCAACTTCTCTATATTGAATCACGTGTTCTCTTTGTTCAGGAAGTGCATGACGATCACCTAACATTGTTAATAAATCATCTAAAGCACCAATCATTTCTTTAACTACAAAATCGAAACGATCCCAATCATATACAGCAGATTCAGTGAATGGATTTCTAACAAATGCATTTAAATTGATACTGCCAAGATTACATGATCCATGTGGCATTAATGGTTGTTCTCCACATGGGTTAGTTGCAGTAAATTTCACATCATCATATTCTGATAAAAAATGATAATCATTCATATGATCAATGAAGACTACACCTGGGTCACCCATGGTGTGTGCTGCATAACCAACAAGCTTTAATAAGTCTCTCGCATTAATCTTTTTCTCAATACTTTCATAAGGAGTTTCAAAGTTCATTGACCACATTTCATTATTTTCTACAGCCTTCATAAAAGGATCTGTAATAGCAATTGAAATGTTAGCCCCATTGACTTTACTTAAGTCAAGTTTTGTCGTAATAAAATCGATAATATCTGGATGATCAATATTTAAAACAAGCATCAATGCACCACGGCGATTGTCTTGTTGAGTATTCAAGGTTGTATGTGAATATTTTTCAGCGAATACCATGACACCAGGTGTAGTATTGGATGAGTTATTCACTTTAGCACCCTTTGGACGAATCTTAGAAAGGTTCATCCCTTGGCCACCACCATAGCTATATGTTCTAGCGATTTGGTAGTCCACTTTATAAATGCTTTCTAATGAATCTTCAGGGTCTTGTGTAACATAGCAGTTACTTCCAGTAATATTTCCTTCTCTACCAATCGCGTAAAGATTTCTACCACCAAAAATAGCTTCTTTTCTTCTTAATATTTTTTCAAGAGCAGAGTTTCCAAAAGCTATACGCTTTAAGAATTCTTTCTTGCCTTCTCCTGGAATTAAGTACTTGTTTAAAATCAAATCTTGACGTTCGTCATTGTCTCCCCATGGATTATCACGATCTGTCTTTTGTTTTTCTCTATATTTAATATAAGATCTAGCAACATCATAATGCTTTTTCTTCATTAAATAAAGTTCAACATCATCTTGTATCATTTCAATGCTGACTTCTTGGTTCTTAGGATATGCCTTTGTAATTTCTGTTGCCTGCTTTAAGCATTCTTCATCAGTAAATGATAATCCGACGCTTTTATATGCTTTTTGCATCGCGTTTGCGATCTTGTTTAAATCAAACGGTTCTATAGCACCATTTCTTTTCACTACATTCATCTTATCCACCTCTTTATTTTTTAAATCCCCTAAAAACCGTATCCCTAAAAATACTAAACGGTTTAGTAGTATTATAAACTTTTATCACCTCTAATTCAACCAGATATGCTCACATAATTCAGTAAATTTTTTATTCGATATGATACTACGTATCAGTGCTTTCAAAGTGAAATAAAATGAAACGGCTCAACAATGGGGATAAACCCAATGTAAGCCGGATGTAACTTTTTTCTTTTATAGTTGATTTTTGATTACCATCGATTATAAACTTTTTCTGCAAAGCCAATCATCCCATCAATTTGGAAATTATTACCATCAGAAAGTTTAAACTGTCCATAAAACTTTCCGAATACTTGGTGCTGATTCGATTCAATGATGATCACATTTGTTTTTGAATGACGGTCTAATATCGGACGAAATACCAAATCAATATCTTTTGATTTGGATTGGATTTTCCATTCCCCTAAGAAATTTTCTTTTTTACCCTCTTTTGGAATGATGAATTCAACATCTTCCAACTTATAAGTCTTATCACCAATAAAAAGCATGTTCTCCGTTGCTTTACTCGTATCCCCAAAACCGTATCCTAAATTAAAGCCTATTTTTATCTTATCTTGAACACCAGATAATGATGACCAATACCAAGTGTTTTTGTATGTCCAAACACCTCTACCCCAATCTAGTACACCATAAGAGTTGTTAAAATCAAAAATTTTATCTCCTATTAAAACTTTTCCAGTCGATTTAAGAAGATTAATCTTTTGATTGTAATAGAAATGCTTCTTCTTCAAAAACGGTGTAGCTATTACCATTGAGTCCTTGATCGTAGGTTCTAGAATTAAATCTGCAGTTAAATCTTCTCCTTTTCTGAAATTTTTTATATTTACATTCAAATGTCTTTTGTTTTTTTCAATTAGAAACTCAAATTTTTGGTTTTTCTTATGAAATCTAATATTACCTTTAGTTGATGTTCTAGGAAGTTTGAGTTTCCCATTAGATAACCAACCCATTTTTGTATTGGTGATCTCATTTTTCGAAGTAAAATCAAAAAATGTTACAGAAGTCAGCCACATATAACTATTATCAGCAACCGTAAATGCTATTCCAAATTCATCATTACCTATATAATAGTAATCCCATTCTTTAATTCTCATTCCTTTGACTTTGACTTGGTCTCTAAAATAGTCTTTAGCAAGATAGGTTGAATAACCAGCTTCAATCAAATTTCCCTTTAGATCCAATAGTGGTCCTTTAGTCAATCTCGTTTGGCTCATTTTTTAACTTCCTTTCAAACTCTCTTATATATATTATATCTTTAATACATTCATATTTGTATAATCACCTCATTCATCTATCATTATTTTTCAAAAAACAGCTCATAAAAAGGTATAATATGACTAGTGAGGTAACTATGAAACTTTTTAGAGTCGGTGTTGGTGAACTCGTCTCTTTTCTTTACTCCTCAGGAGATTTAAGTAGTGAAACATTTCAAAATGTATCACTTCTTGAAGGAACGAAAGCACACCAATATCTTCAAAGTAAATATCAATCAACTGATTATGCTGAAGTCCCAATATCATATACATTTTTAGCTGATGATATGGAAATAACACTATCTGGTAGAATAGATGGTCTTTTAACTATAAATAACCAATTAGTTATTGAAGAAATCAAATCGACAAGATATCCAATATTTGATGATCGTTTTGAAATCAATAACGAACATTTAGCACAACTCAAAATGTATGCTTATATGTATATGAGAAACAACCATTTAGATGATATTTCAGGCAGAGTAACCTACATTCAATTAAGTGATTATAAAACCAGACACTTTGAATATTATTTTGATGCCGATTTACTAAAAGACTTCTTTGAATCATCACTTCTACGGTATACCGAGTGGTTAATCAAACTTTATGAACATAATGAGAAAAAAAGAGAATCTTTAGAAAAGCTATACTTTCCTTTTGACAAGTTTAGACGCGGTCAAAGAGAAATGATGGCTGCAGTTTATCAAACGATGAAAGATGAATGAGGTGATTATACAAATATGAATGTATTAAAGATATAATATATATAAGAGAGTTTGAAAGGAAGTTAAAAAATGAGCCAAACGAGATTGAC
>CAKMKF010000158.1 GCA_927439925.1 uncultured Acholeplasmataceae bacterium
TATAAAATAAGACCACCATCAACTCTAATGGTTTCACCGGTAATATAATTTGCATCGTCAGATACTAGATATTCTACAAGACTAGCAACATCATCTGGTTTTCCTTTTCTTTTTAATGGGATGAGTGAGCTAACGTGTCCAATTGTAACAGGTAATGGAAATATCTATTTTGTTGAGTTACTAGGTGGTTGTATCACTCAGTATCATCCTGGCACAAAAAAAGTAACTCGATTTGATGTTGGTGGTGCTCCAAATGGAATGGTAGTTAAAGATGATCATACGCTTCTATTTTGCGACTCAAAAAAACACGCTATTCGATCTCTCAATATTCTTACAGGTCAAACAGAAACACTATCTAATAGCGTCAATGGTCTTCCTCTAAGAGCACCTAATGATATTATCATAGATAATGATGGTAACATCTTATTTACTTGCCCAGGAGGTTCCCAAAAAGAAGGAATCGGATATATGTGTGTAATAGATAAAGATAAAAAGACTTCAATCATCGCTGAAAATATGTATTTTCCTAATGGATTGTTATTGATTAACGATGAAAAAAATATCATTATCAATGAAACATGGCAGCATCGATTACTAATTGGTGATTGGGATAAACTTACACTTAAGATAAATAATATTAGACCTTTTTATCATATAGGTGGTACTGCTGAACCTGATGGACTGACTCTGTCACATGATAACTTAATTTATGCAGCAGTTTACGGGACAGGTATGGTTTGGGTATTTGACACATCAGGAAAACTAATCAATCAAATCAAATTACCGGGAAATAATCCAACCAATCTATGTTTTGACTATAAAAATGATTTAGGCTTATTGGTTACTGAAGCTGAAAAAGGTTTACTTCTCTCAATTAAATAGTGAACTAATATATAGTAAAAAGATGGAATAATCCATCTTTTTTCATTTATAATCAGTTAAAAATTTAAGTAAAATCCAAGGTTATTTGTTCTTTAAATTGTTTATACAACAGAAATGAATAATAAGCAGCTATCAAACCAAACATAATAGTAAGTAGTACAGTATATATATCATATCTACCATCGACATTTCCGAGATAAAACATGACTTGGCCAAAGAAATTAAAGGAAGCATGTAAAATCATCGTTAACCAAAGATTTCTAGTTTTCAAAAACATGATTGCCCACATCATTCCAACCAAGAATGAATAGATAATCTGAAGCATCGTGTCACCAACGGATTGCCCACTCCAAAGATTCACTATATGAAGGAAGCCAAAGATTGCTGATGAAATAATGATAGAGAGTATAACACCATATTGATGATAGGATAGTTTTTTTAACAAGTAGATCAGGATAATACCTCTAATCAAAATCTCTTCAAAGAATCCAACACTGAAACACTCAATTAAAAATAGATAGACTTGATAAACTGGATGAGTTAGAGTTGCTCTTCCATCGAGATAAGCTATGATAGGAAAGTTATTTATGGAAACAACAAATGCAGGTATCATAATAAGCAGTGATTTCCAAACATGAGTAAACCTAAATATCTTCTTCTGACCAAAACCTATTAAGATAATGGTAAATATAGTTCCACCTAAAAATCTGAGAATAGAATTTCTAATCATATTCTGATCAAGTTCGTTTTCTAAAAAATTGAAATCTATGAATGCGAAAATAGCCATTACAATAATCAAAAACAGAATGACTGCATTTTGGTATATGTGTGTGTTTTTATGACTTTCTTTTATAGACATAGAAACTCTCTTTCATTTAAAAAAAGATGTTAATACTCCATGAACGGAAATTAACATCGTTTATTTATTAAGCGATTGTATGATTTTGTTTCTTAACGAAGTATTTGTAAACAAGGTAAACTCCCAAAATAACCATGAATAAACTCATGACTTGAGATGGTGTTGGAAACACGTTGTACTGAGTACTAAATAAAGGGAAAACTACACCACGATCGTCTCCACGAATAAACTCATTTGCAAATCTCCAGATACCATAACCAATCAAATAAGTTTCTACTTCTTTATTCTTAAAGAATCTAACTCTATTTAAGACAATAAATAAGATAAATAAGAATGCTGCTTCAAATAATTGAGTAGGGAAAACTGCTTCACCAGGATATAGTTCATGCGCATGCCCATAAGGAAATAGAACTCCTATATAGGATTCAGTAGGAATACCGAAGCAACAACCTGCAAAAAAACATCCAATACGACCAAATGCATGAGCAAGAACAACACCGGTGATTACCGTATTAGATATCTTTTTCATGTCTTTATTATCGTCTTTAAAATAATACTTCATGAGTAATAAGAAAGCAGCAAAGCCACCAATTAAAGCTCCAAGAAAGTTTATGGAACCAAACTCTAACTCACCTTCTTTGATTGAATGAAATATTCCATCGAGTACAAATGAGAACACTAGAGCAAACACTAAACTAATAGCTATCAAAATGATGATTCGATTTGATTGTTTTCTATTATAACCATCATTTTTTTCAAAACGTTTTCCAATATATAAAATCATGAAAAAGACACCAATTAGAATGAATAAATCATACATAGGTATCGTATAACCAAAAATTTCAGGCAGCAAGAATGGATACATAAAATCACTCCTTCGTGATATTATTTTATCACATCTTGATATTCAAAGTTTTTTAAATGCTGAAACTTTTTACCATCTTTACGTTATCAATAATTATTCTAACTTCATCAATCAGTTTAACAGGTCATCTTAATTATGTTTTTATAGTTTTTATCTACTCTTATTGATATCTTGATGCAATATCACTTGTGTAGTTATATTTCCTTGGTTATCCATTTGAATCGATCTAGCTCCTTTAGGAAATCCAGGCATTGCATAATCGTAGTGACCACTGACACGACCATAAGCAAGTAAGACATTGTCTTTTTTAAATATGTAATCATTTAAGTGGTCATGTCCAAAAAACATAGCTTTGGCTTTTTTGGTTTTTTTAGCGGCTTCAAAAAATCCGGTATTGATTGGAGGTGTACAAGGGACTTCATAATAATCCCCTATATGAATATTATCATCCTTACTGACCTCTTTCATTTCTGGAATGGGTATATGAAAGAAAATGAGGTGTGGATAATTCATTCTTCTTATACACTTTTTATACCAATCGATTTGATGATCTGATATTGCTCCATAACCCCATGTTTTTATATCATCAATCATATACATGTCATCGATATGCGAATCCAACATAATCAGTGATCCAATTGTTTGATTTAGAGAATTTTTGATGATTATCTGATGATTTGAGAACCCAAGATATTTTGGTCCTTGATCAAACATCAAATATTTGGAAGTGGATATCGAATCGATTAGGTCTTGATAAGTATAATCTCCTTCTAAATCATGATTTCCAAAAACATATGTATATGGGATTTGAAATTGATCCATCCACTTGCCCAATTTTTTGTAGATGGTTACTGCATCTTTAGACATAGTTTGATCTCCAGTAAAAACAATAAAATCAGGATTCATGTGATGAATCATGTCCTCTATTAATTGATAAGTGAGTTCATCTTTATCGTCGTTAGCTAAATGTAGATCGGTTAACTGTAATACCTTTAAATCCCTATCTAAAGGCATTTGAATAATCATTTTCTCTTTAGAATTAATAATTCTTAAAAGATCTTGAGCGTCATATGCAACGTGATCAAATTGTTTTTGGTATTTAAGAGATTTATCTTTACTCCAATCGATGAGTATAGAATATATGGATGCATGATTTGCTGCTAAACCATCTAATAATTGATCACCAATTAAAATCATTTCTTCTTTAGAACACTTAAAGAAGTTTAAATGTTTAAATATACCTTCTGGATTAGGTTTTGGCCTACTTACATCATCAAACGACACAACATGATCAAAATACTGGTCAAGCTTTAATATCCTTAATTCATCTAGTGCAATACCTCTCATTTCAGAGGTTAAAAGACCCAATCGATAACCTTTTCTTTTGAGTTCTTCTAAAAGAAAATCTACCCCATTAAACTTCTTTAGATATTGATGTTTTAATTCTTTATGTAGTCTATAGATCTCTTCTAGATGCTCTTCTTTGGCTTCATCATATAGTTTTACTAAGACATCTGGATATGAAGATGCAAAAATATCACCTAAGTCAAGACTATTGAAATCTTTCTTAGGTGGATATTTTTCGATCAGTTGATGATATATGGTAAGCACAAGTTCATCACTATCGATAAGTGTACCATCCATATCAAATAAAATCACTTTAATCATATATTCCTCATCTTTACCACGACATGTTTTAATTGTGTGAACTTTAAATATCTATATTATTCCATTATAATGCGGATGACTGTATAGTTTAGTACATTGAATGTAATAGAGTCTCCAACATCTAGACTAATGAAATATGCCATTTCTGCATCTGTAAATTGACTCACATTAATCTTAAATCTTTCATCTCCATCAAGTTGAACCCAATAGATTGTATTTCCTCCACTAACATATGAAGTAATTTCTGTAATGACTCCACTGACCTCAGTAGCAAATGATTGTCCAAATTCTTCATCTAATCTAGATAAATAACCACTATATGCTCCTGTTTGATTCTCTGCGATACTATAAAGTTCCAAGTCTTGGACAGAAACATATACATATCTTAATATTCTTCCATCATTTCCTTTAATGAGAATAAAATAGGTAGGAACTCCGTTGACATTGATCGGGACTGGAAATGTTGTTGAAATGTTATTTTGTGGAATTAGAGTTAATACTTTATTCATTGCTGCTTCTTCAGTAGCTCCAGGAAAGCTAAACAACTTAGTTTCATTCGTCTTCATACCAGCATAGATGAACCCTATCGTAGACTCATCATTACCAGCACTCGTTAATCCTGTAAAATAATAGAGTTCTCCATCGTTCATGATCACTCTTGTACCATCAGAAGTTTGCAAAACACCTCGTTGACCAAACACGGAGTTTAGCCAACCCTCTTGCAAGGATCCCCAATAATCTAAGTGTTGAAAAATAAGTGAATTTGGATAAACAGATTCAACCCAGTCAGGTTCTTCTCCTGGGTTATAGACACCAACTTCTCCTGTGATGGCATTTACAACCGCGATTTTATTAATTTTCGCTCCTCCATTGATAAAGATGGTTGGAAGAGAGTATTGTAAAACATAATATGGATTTCCATCTTCGTCAATTTCAAAAAATTGATTTTCTAATCTGTATTTATTTAAACCATTATAATATGCATGTCGAATGAGATCTTGACTATAATATGCAGATGGTGTGTAAATGAGTCCATCACCTGTCGTTTCTCTTAAATTAATTAATTTAGTTTCTGCAGTCACCTTATCTATTAATATATATCCAGGAGTCCCAGTATCTCTATTATTCAACCATTTGAAGAAACCTCTATACTCCAGAGGTGCAACCAAATATTGTTTACCTTGATAGATAATATCTGAATACTCCCCAGCTTGAAATTCTGAACCAATGCCTGGATACTCCCCTAATTTCAATGAGCCTAGTTTATATCCATAGGCTTTGTCTACTAGCGGTAATTTTTCAATATCAACACTTTGAATATCTTGAACAAAATCTGCATCGCTGACTTCAATTAATTCAGAGTAATCTTCAGCAAAGAAAATTGGTCTCCCACCCAGAAAAATAAAGAGAAAGAAAAATCCAAACACACCAAGAAGTGTTAGTATATTCACCTTTATTTTCTTCTCAATAGAGTGATTTTTATATTTACTATAGATGTTATATACTAGTAAGCCAAATATGCTTAGATAGAATATAATGCCAAAATATCTAAAATTAAAGCGAATAAGTAATATGTAATTTGCGAAAACCATGGATGCTCCAATTAAGATAACAGTTAAAATAGCGAAAATAAGTCTGTTTTTATCTGATTTGTGTTTAGTTGTTGTTTCTATAACACCTTTTTTAAGAAGCGCATGGAGTACACTCTTACTAACATCTACTAAAAGTACTATATCTGATTCCTTAGATGTGCCATAATTTGAGATATGATCAACTACACGTAGTTGCTTTTCAGTTAATCCATCCAATTTTGCTTCTGGTGATATTGCATAGTAGATTGGAGTATTTGCTCGATAGTTTGATTTTCTATTTAACATGATGGAACTCACAAAATACATAATGAAATAAATGATTACTAAAATTCCGATGATAGCTAGTAAAAACATGGTATGCCTCCTATATTTTGATACTTAATTATTGTCAATCTACTTTCAACTCTTGGTTCAGCTTTAATAAATTGTGTTTATCCGTTATCTCACATTTGATCTCTTTTAATGACAATCCCCAACTTATATTCTTTTCTTTTGATGATTCAATTAAGTTATATGAAAATAGTTTTTGCCCTGATAAGATGAATGTCAGCCTTATGCCTTTATTGAACAACTTCACTGTTGTAACATCAATAACCAAGTCATAAGGATTATACTCAATAACTCTACATTTACTAAATAGGTTATACAATTTAATTTCTCGACTGTAGATGAATATTCGATTGTTCTTTATTGATAGCAATCGAAATAGAGTTATTAGATCTGCTAGCACAAAGATCATTAGCATGGGATAGAAATCATATAAACTTCTTGAATTATAGTTTTGAATAACAAAAAATACACCCAAGCCTGTGATAATTACGAGTAATGCTATAAAAAACCAATATGCTTTTCTAATATATTTGCTTGTTTCATATTGATGATCTGCAAAAATCACTTTATCTTGCATATTGTAATCCTTTCATAAGCTAATTAAGCAACAAACAAGAACCATAATATACAAATAGCAAATCATGCAATTGCAATAATGATTCTTGCTAGTGTAATTCAAATTAAAATTGAGAAATCTAATTAGTTATATTGATGTATTTCTATGGAGTTCTTGAGTTGAACTTCCCATCGTTTTTCTTGGACATAAGAACGAACATCTCTATACACCATCACTATACCAAATGTAATCAAGAAAAATAATGGAAAATTAAAAAGTATATTCAAATTAAGAATAAGAATAGCGCTAAGAGCAAAACCAATCCAAAGTACTGGTAAGATAACAGATGTTGTCAACCAAGCTCTTCTAATATCGTATATTCTAAAGATACTTCTTAATATAATCCAAGCATATAAAAATAGTGAAGCAATTCTTATGAGAAGCACACGAATGCTATATTCAATAGGTACATATATCAAAGTAGTTAAATAGTTACCCGGTGTTCTGTCAAATGTAGAAAAATAAAGTGCATAGACTATAAAAGCAATACTCAACAACTTAAGTGATCCATATATCAAGGAGTTATTTGATGTGCTTTCTTCAATCACTTCTTTATTTAGTAAGACAAATAAAAGAATACCTGAGATTAATAAACCACCAATGAGTGAGTATCCAATTAAGGATGAATTCCCACCAATAAGATTCCAACTGATTAAACGATATATCAATGATATAGAAGCAATTCCTAAGAAAATAATTTTCATTCTAACGTTTTGTTTAGCACTCAATGAGAAAAATCGACGGGAATAAAAAACTAGAAATCCAAGCAACAAGATGATACTTATTGACTCAATATAGCTAAGCATAGAAAAATATAAATGGTTATTAGGATAGCCAATCATACGTATCAAATTAAAACCTATTATAAAACCGATTGCAATTGGGATCAGTTCTTGAAATTTGTTTGCTGCTAGTTTTTTTGGGTACGTTGCCACAATCAAAACGATAAATGCGATTATCCAGAAAATATTAACAGGCTGATACCCTTGAAATGTCATGTAATCAAATATGTGGTCGAAAATTGGAAATAATATATTAGGTTCTCCTAAGATGCTTACGGCAAGTTCAATTGTAGACTTGATCATGATAAAAAACATGTAAAAAAGTCCTATTGCAAAAAGAATGGTGTGTGCATACTTTCGAATGAATTTCATACAACTTACCCCCTTTATTTGTATATATTCTATCATAGTGCTCTTAAGTTAACAATAATGCGTTAAAGAATTAGTTATATATGAGTTTGTATCAAACAAATAAATATCGAAAAACTAAATAGATAATGTAAGATAAAAAGTCAAAACTATTTGTGATAAAAAACTATTTGAGATGTTTGTTTTTTTTATTTTAGAAAATTGTACATCGCCACTAAGTTTCTTAAAATCACAACTCTTTGACTTGAAGTCAGAAGCGAATATAAATCTTTTAAATCCTTTTCTAATAATAATCATATAATTTGTAATTCCTGAAATATCATGTTGTTTTAAATAGATAACTCTTCCTATATCTGTAACCTTAAAATTGAATTCTTTTCTTACCCCCTCATAAATCAAATCTTCACCAGATATTGTTAATGAAAAATATCTAGTCGTTGATAAATGTCGAAGATAATTTAGAAATGCCAAGATAATCAGAAAACCAACTATGAGAAATCTTACAGGAAGTAACGACAATTCTTGATTTACGAGTGCTAAAATAATAAAAAAAGCTAAAATGAATAGAGCCAACATGAGAAACATCATGATGGTTTGAATCACTTTATGCTCTTTTAAGTTTTTGTTCTCAATTGATATTATGATGAACACACACCACCTTAATTAAAAACATTTTTTCTTAACTTTTTTAGTTGCATATATAGAAATTGCTTCTTTGTATGTCTCAATGACAACACTACCTTTGCATGCAAATTCACCATCTGCATTCCAATCCACATTAGAACTCGTCTCAATTTCGAAACGGCTAGATGCGATTTGTAAATCTTCTCTTAATTTCTTTCCACCTCGAATAAATGAGGAAAGTAATCTAAATCTCCAAAATGATTTAACCCTCTTAAAAAATCTGAGTTCAAATAATCCATCATTCAGTTTAGAATGTGAAAAGTTGTTTAAACGCATTCCACCGACTCGATTCGAAGATAATCCTAAAACCATAGCACATTCAATTGCTACTTCTTTGTTACCATCATATTTAATACGTAACGGATATCGATAATCAACGGATAGATCTTTAACAGCAGCAATCATATAAGCTATGTAACCATATTTTTTTATATGTCTTCTTGAAACATCATACGATACTCTTGTGAGTAGACCAGATGCTGCTGTATATAAAAAGTATAGTTCATTAATTTTATTAACATCCATTAATATTGGTTTCTCATTAAAATATATTTTAAGTGATCTTTTTATGTTTTTATTAATACCTAGAATCGCTGCTGTATCATTTGCAGTACCTCCAGGTAAAATTGCTAGGGATGGTTTCTTTTTAGCTTTCATCACCCCATTAAGTACTTCATTTAAAGTTCCGTCACCACCAGCAACTAAAAAAACATCATAGTCTGCCGATTTATCTAATGCAACATGTTCTAAATCTTTTGCTGCTTTTGATTCGTAGATGTCAAGACTATGAATTGAATTGGAAAATATCTTTTCAATTTCAGGAAGATGAATCTTAAAATTTGTTCTTCCGCTTACTGGATTATAGAGTAATAAATATTTCATAAGTTATCTTTCCCCTTGACGATATTTTAACATAAAAATAAAATAAAAAAAAGAGTTGCGAGATATTCAAGCAACTCTTTTAGTTATGTAATAACTTTTATACTAATCTATAGAATTTAGATACTGAATCATATCCCCAATCTGTATTTCCAGTTAGACCACTAAAATTATTAGTCCACCATATTTGGTCTAAACCAGTTAAGTCTGCAAGCACGTATGCTGGTTCTAGTTGAACAGCTGCACCTGGCTGCTGTGTAATATAGTGAGCAAAGATATTTGTTAATAATGGCTCTGTTGTGTTTGCATCAACATTTCTACGTCCGATGACTCCATGTTGTCCATTTGTATCTGCATAAATAAACTCGATATCTGTAAATACGTCAGTTGCTGTAAGATCACCAAATCGATAATATCCAACAAGAGAACCTGCAGCTCTACCCTTTAGAATAGAATCTTCAATGACAACTCTTGTCAATGTCACTGCTGAATTAGCGTTATTTGTGTAACCAATAACACCACCAACACCTGCATCAGTTGAAAAATTTGTTGATTCAGCAGTTGAACCATAAATATAAACATCAGTTAAAGTAGCTGCCCCGTCCGAACGTCCTGCAATAAATGCAACATTCTTGTTGGAGTTCAAAGCAGTTGAGCTAATTACTTTTAGATTAGTGATTACAAATCCAGTAGATGCATTCCCAATAACAATACCAACACCTTCACCAACTGTTCCAGTTGCTGATGAGTTTTGAATCGTTACATTTGTTATTGTAGTTGTTGCAGATTCTACTCTGCCAATTAATACACCAACTCTACCTGCAACATTTACATTTATATTATCAAATGTAATATTTTGAATAGTTGCTCCATTGGTTCTTTGGAAAATACCACCATAAACACCTGTTCCAGAACCTGTAATTGTAATGTTCGACACAGTATAACCTGTACCGTTTAAAACACCACTAAACTGTGTTCCAGTTCCTGATTGCACCCATGTAAATCCTGTGAAATCAAGGTCATTAGCGAGTGCAAATGGATATGAATTTGCAACTGTTGCCATATAGTAGAATTGTTCTAGTGTTGTTATTGACAAGCTAGCAACAGGATCACTATATGAAGAAACTAAGTTGATATTTGAAGTAACTGGTGTACTGAAATCATAATTAACTCCACCAAGTTGCCATGCATTAAATACAAGTTAATTACGGTGAGCTCGCAACTCTTCCTGTTGTAGCTGATCAAATGATTGAAGGCGTCTTAAAAGAAGTTACTGGTGTACTGAAATCATAATTAACTCCACCAAGGTGCCATGCATTAAATACAAGTGCAACAAATATATGAACTGGAT
>CAKMKF010000159.1 GCA_927439925.1 uncultured Acholeplasmataceae bacterium
TGGTGTATGTTTTTTACTACTTAATAAAACAATTGGAGGATAATCATGGCAAACATAAATAATCAAACCTTAGTTTCTAAATACCAGATTTTAAATGCTCTTGATAGTCATATAGAAGGACTCGTTAAGATATATAACTCATGGGAGAATAACCCATTTATTAAAATAGATGGAGATCCAAGTGCATTCTTTAAGATGTGTATCACGCAAGGTGATTTGCCGCCAATTGAAGATGCATGTAAAGATAACTACCAACTTTATACCGTCATATGTAATGACCAAATCATAGGCTATTTCGATATGTACAAAGGGTATCCTAATCAAGATTCAATATGGATTAGTATATTTGTGATAGATAGTCATGTGTCTTATCAGGGACACGGGATAAATGTATTTAAATTATTTGAAAATCAATTAATAGATAAAAAGCATAAAACATTATCACTTGGTGTGAAACATCATAATATTAAAGCACTTAAGTTTTGGGTGAAATTAGGCTTTAATCAAATCATTGGGATTTATGGTAATGATGACATCACTATTGGCCTAAAAAAACCAATCACTGATCATACTTAAAGGATATACACATCTTTAAAGAGTCAATTCAGTTTTTTTATAATTATTTGATTGATATAACTACTAGATTTCTTCAGCCATAGGCAAAAAAGCGAAATAGATGAGTGGAAATTTAGAATGTTTAACTAAAAGGAAATAGCATGTAGATTATTCTATTGATTTCACATCAGAGAATCGCAATGAATTTAAAACATGTGTAGTCGCAGTAATGTTAGGTAATTTAGAATACTAATCCAAAAAATGCATATCAAAAGATTCTTCAGGATATAATTACAAATCAAAGTTAAACATTTTATTTTCAGAGCAAAAAAACTTGAGATAGATGATGAACTTATGCCACATGAAGATGCAAAAAAACTTTCTGTAATGAGGTCAGAATATTTTTAATATATGATCATCACATATAAACTTTAAAGAATATAAACATGTGGTTAGGAGAAATGTATGAAGAATCTTGGAACATTTAAAGAAATTGAATTTGCTCAAAGTAGAATTGGAACTGTCGATATTGGTAGAGTCAGTCATTTAAAGCACCAAATTACATCATTGATCGAGTTGGATGTCACTGAAGCAAGAAAAATGCTGAGAGAATTAAAAAGACATAATAAGAATTTTTCATTTAACGCATGGTTGATTAAGTGCATCAGTATGGCCATTGAAGAGAATAAAGCGATTCAAGGCATGAGACTTGGCAGAAAAAAGATTATCGTTTTCGATGACATCGATATTTCAATCATGATTGAAAGAGACGTAAATGGCATCAAAGTGCCACTTCCATACTTGATTCGAAAAGCAAACGAGAAATCCATTGGTGACATTGCTTTGGAAACTCTGTCGGCACAGCAACAAACAATTGATAATGAAGGCGATTATGTTTTGGGAGAAAAAAAGAACAGACGGATGATGAAACTCTATGCGGGAACACCGGGATTCATAAGAAGAGTGTTTTGGAGAAAGATGATTAATAGTCCGTTTTTAACAAAATCAAACATGGGGACAGTTATGGTGACTTCGGTTGGAATGATTGGGAGAATTAATGGATGGGTTATTCCTAGAAGTGTACATCCATTAGCATTTGCAATTGGCTCAATTATCAAAAAACCCGGTCTGTACAAAGGGAATATCGAAGTAAGAGAGTATTTATACATGACTGTTTTAGTCGACCACGATGTCATTGATGGAGCTCCGGCCATTAGGATATTATCAAAACTCGTAGATTTCATCGAAAATGGATATGGCCTTTCATTACAGGATTAAGACTTTTGCATGGGTCAATCTCGATTCAAAAATAGTTAGTTACGAAATAGTTTGAAGTGATTTATGTATTCTGAACTATATTTAAAAATCATTTACATGAAAAATAACGAAGTCTAGATTGTGCCTAACTTAAAACCTACCTTAAGTTAGGTTTTTTGTGTGACTGAATCAAGTAAAATATAGAGGTATACACGAAAAGAAAGATATATTGAAAACGAGCAATGATTAGAGAAGTCTGAATGATCATTTGTTTATAAAATATTAATTATCGACCAACAATATATTCTAGAGAGGATAAAAAAGTCGAAGAACTTTATGATGAAAAATGAAAAATAAACTTTTATTCTTGATATGTTCTGTTTTTGGGAACGCACTTGGGACAGCACTCATGACACAGACGGGTCTAGGGTTGACAGCTTGGGGGAGTGCTGCAAAAAATGTTGCGGATTTTTATGGTATCACTTTTGGAACAGCATTCATCATCATTGCGCTTATCTTTTATGGCATTGCACTAATCATGCAAAAAAAAGTTGAAATCATGAGTACATTCATGTCTTTGGCATTTCTAATCACATTTGGTCTATTATCAGATGTATTGATTCATTGGATCCCTGACATGACTGGGCTTTTGATTCAATTTCGAATCATCATCAATTTTTTGGGGTTGTGTGTGTTGTTGCTTTCAATAGCCCTACATTTAAACCTTATTTATATTGAGTAAAAAATCACTCATTTCTTCGACTCAGATTTTTTTTAGAACACCTT
>CAKMKF010000160.1 GCA_927439925.1 uncultured Acholeplasmataceae bacterium
ATCAACTCCTACTGAAATTCAGATGGATGATGAAGTGTTTACATCCACAGTGACTTGGATGCAAACAGATGCAGACTTGCAAACATTCACAGTATCAATTAAACCAGAATTAGGTAGCAGTTTTACAGTAATTGCAGGAACTACAGAAATTGATACGACAAATGAGATGCATGTCGTTAGCTTTACACCTGATGTTCTACCTGTTGGTGGATCATATATTGTTAAAATTGAAGTTAGTGGTGAAGTTGTTGAATCCAATGCACTACTCTTTGGTGGAGCAGGTATAGAAGCTAATCCATATCTAGTGAGTCAAGTTAGAGATATCCTTGCGATATTGGATAACGAAGAATATAGTGATAATCACTTTGTACAAACTGAAAATATAGCATCTACATTAACTGATCCTATTGAAATCAATGATACACGTAAGATTGAATTTAGCGGATCATATGACGGTGGAAATATGAGTATTTCATTTACTGGTAATGGTGGGTTATTCCATGAAATTACAGAAAGTGGAGTTGTCAAGAATTTAGTTATTGAATCATCAACTAACTTATATGCCGCAGAAGCGAACCTTTATCCAATTGGTGCAGTTGCAGATATAAATGCTGGTTTAATTGAAAATATTAGTTCAAGAGCATTATTAGAAAATGCTAGACTACAAGGAAGTCTTCCAGTGTTTACGACTGTAGATGTTACTGATCATACAACAGGTGCTGGTGGTATTGTAGGCTCTAATGAAGCTACAGGTACCATTCGTAACGTAACTGTTGGTGGTGCTGGTGCGGTTAAAGCTGGTCGTGGTGTTGGTGGAGTTGCTGCATATAACTTTGGTTTAATCGAGGAAGCGTCGGTAACAGCGACACTTCCTGCTGGAAATCAAGCAAATAGTGGGAATTCATCCAATACATATTCTTATGGTGGTGGTATTGCAGGATTTAACTTTGGTACCATTCAAAAATCAACTGTAAGCGGTAGAGTATTTGCACAAAGTGCATATGCTGAAGCTGGAGCAGGTAATGAAGGTAAGAATATCGCGTTTGGTGGTATTGCTGGTTATAATGAAGGACTCATTCAAGATAGTTCATTTGCTAGAAATATGTCAGTTAAAGAGTTTATTGATAAAACAAGAGCAGGAGAACTTGGGGATGCTGCGAATAACTTAGGTGTCGCATCTATCCATGGTGATCTATATGTTGGTGGTATTGCTGGAATTAATGCCGGAGAAATTACTGATGTTTATGTTGGTGGTGCATTGATTGGTGCTAGAGACTTTGCAGGTGGTATTGCTGGTCTTACTTTAGGAACTGGATCAATTAGTAATTCCTATGTTTTCGCAGAAGTAGCAATTAAAGATAACGGTGGTGTTAAGATCACTGAAGCGAATGCGAAAACAACAGCTACAACTTATGATATCGCTCCAAGTGGATTTGATGTAAATACTACAGTCTTTAAGAGATTAGTTAATTCAGTCAGTGAAGCGACTTGGGTTCCTGGTAACCTAGAAGCTCCAATGTTACCTGAATTTAATGCAAGTGACTTAGAAAAAGTTGGTAATAAGTTTGCAGCATCTGGTGTCTTATTATGGCAATCTGGCGCAGTCACTGGTGTTGATATCGTACTAGATAGCGTTGTCTTACCTTTTGGTGATTCACTAAGTCTTGAATATACAGTTTCACCATCATCTGCCCCTGACCTTTATACAACATGGTCATCAGATGATGAAAGTGTAGTTGTTGTTCATGGTGATGGTATGATTGAAGGTGTTGGAGAAGGTAGTGCAACAATTACTGTTACCACTAGAGATGGTGGATTCACAGATACAATTTTAGTAACTGTTGAAGATTATGTTCATGTAGGTACTGTCACAGTGACATCACCTGAAATGACATTACCAGTACCAAATACAATTACAGATCGTCCAGAAGTAGAGATCAATACAATCATCAACTTTGTTGTTGATATACTACCTCTAGATGCACAATATAAGAATTACACATTATCATCATCGAATTCAAGAGCAGTCGTTGAAGGCAATCAAGTCACATTCGTTTATGGTAATACAGGACCAGGTAACGTATCAATTACGGTTAGTTTTGAGGATTCAAGTGTTACACCACTAGAATATAGATTCTTAACAACTCAAACTACTGTACCTGTCGATACACCAATTAGTTCTGTTTCAATAACATCACCTGAAATGACACTACCTGCAGCTAATGATAGTGAAGGTAGAGTGGATATTGAAATAAATACTGTCATTAATATCGTAGTTTCTGATATACTTCCAGTAGATGCTAGTAATAAGAACTATACAGTGACTGTATCGAATTCACGTGGAACAGTTGTTGGAAATGAAGTTACATTTATAGCTACCGGATTAATAAGTGTTCTTGTCACATTTGAAGATATTTCTATTGGTGATAATGGAGTGTTTAATTATAGATTCACAGTTGTTCAGTCAGATGTAGCAATTACATCAGTGGTAGTGACATCTACAGAGTTTACAATCCCTGAACCTAATAATATTGCAGTAAGACCTGAAATTGAAATCGGAACTGTAATCAATTTGTTAGTAGAAATATTGCCAGCTGAAGCTACCAATAAGAATTATGTAGTAACAACTTCAAATTCAAGAGCGGTTGCTAATGGAAATGAAATATCATTTGTATATGGATTAACTGGTCCAGGTAATGTTAGTGTCTTCTTAACATTTGAAGATATAGCTGTTGGAGTCAATGGAGTTTTAGAGTATCGTTTCAAGACAATTGAAGCTCCAGCAGAACCAGTCGATATTCCAATAACTACAGTAACAATCACATCACCAGAATTCACACTTCCTGAAGCGAATAACGATACCAATAGAGTAGATATAACTATCAACAGCGTGATTAATATTGTTGTCGATATATTACCTACTGATGCCAGCAATAAGAATTATACAGTCACTGTTTCAAATTCACGTGGCACAGTCAATGGGAATGAAGTTACATTTATTACTACAGGTTTAATTAGTATTTTAGTTACATTTGAAGATACATCAGTCGGAGTTAATGGAGTATTCAACTATAGATTTACAATCATAAACGGATAGGAGAAAGTCAGCATGGATATAATGCAAGAATCCTTAGAATTACATAAGAAACTGAATGGAAAGATTGAGATTAAAAACAAACTTAAAATCAATAATATGCACGATATGTCCTTGGCATACACCCCAGGTGTTGCCAAGGCATGCCTTGCCATTCATGAAAATCCTGAAGAGGTTTACACGCTCACTTCAAAAAGAAACACTGTAGCAGTAATTTCCGATGGTACAGCGGTTTTAGGGCTAGGAGATATCGGTCCTTTAGCTGCAATTCCAGTCATGGAAGGAAAGTGTGCACTCTTTAAAAGATTTGGAGGAGTGGATGCTATCCCTATCGTATTAAATACGAAGAATGTTGATGAACTCGTTCAAACGATTTATCATTTATCACCTTCATTTGGAGGTATCAATTTAGAAGATATCTCAGCACCTCGTTGTTTCGAGGTGGAAAGAAGATTAAAGGAGCTATGTGATATTCCTGTTTTTCATGATGATCAACATGGGACTGCAATTGTTTGTGGTGCAGCGTTATTAAATGCATTAAAGCTTGTGGGTAAAAAGTTATCTCAAGTAAGAATCGTTATTAATGGTGCTGGTAGTGCAGGGATTGCGATTACGAAGTTTCTTTTAGAGCTTGGTGCTAAACATATTATTACATGTGATCGATTTGGGATAATCACTCAAGGTGATGAAGTGCTGAATAGTGCTCAAAAAGAAATATCACTAATTACCAATAGAAAAAAACTAAAAGGAAATTTAAGTGATGCGTTAAAAGGTGCTGATGTATTTATTGGTGTTTCAGCAGGAAATATTGTCAGTGAAGAAATGATTCAATTGATGAATAGTGACGCAATCGTATTTCCACTCGCTAATCCTACTCCTGAAATTTCAAGAGATAAAGCACTTCACGCAGGTGCAAGAGTTGTAGGTACTGGAGTATCAAATTTACCAAATCAAATTAATAACGCACTCGTATTCCCTGGTTTATTTAAAGGAGCGTTAGAAAGTAGAGTTAAACAAATAACAACACCTATGGAAATTGCAGCCTGCAAGGCATTAGCGGCTATTGTTAAAAAAGAAGAATTAAAAGAAACTTATATTATTCCAAATATATTCAATAAAAAAGTCGCTAGAAATGTTTCTAGAGCAGTGATGAAGGCAGCTTCTAAATGAAGCGATTTTTCATTCTCTTGTTTATGATTCTTTTAGTTCTTGGTGGGTGCAGTCAAACTGTAATCACTGAAGAACCAACAGAAGAGTTCATTAAATTACTCGAGAAAGAAGATTTAAATAGTCAGTATATAGAGTGGTATGGTAGACACGTAGATTTAAATGATCGTGTCTATTTTTACCATACCGCAACAGGCTTTAAAATTGATTTTCATGGAAGAGTATTAAATATAACAATGCATCTTGAATATAAAAATAATGATATATATTATTCAGTAGGGAAAGATGGAGAAGACTTACTCACGAGTGATGTCTTTATTCAAAGTGAAGAAAGATCTGTTTTATCAATTGAATTTGATACTTATGGTGATCACTCAGTAGAAGTTGTCAAACGTAGTGAACCAGAAGATGGAATCACTTCAATTGAAAGTTTTGAAACCAATGGTTATTTTAAAGAAATAACTCAAAGTGAGAATCAACTTCATTTCTTAATCATGGGTGCATCCGGTATATCAGGTCATGGTGCTTTAGGTAGTCCAGGACAACCTAGATCAACCATGAACTCATCATCACTCCATTCATTTGGTTATTTAACTGCTAAAGCTTTTGATGGAACTTTTGAATTTGTAGCAAACTCTGGATGGGGATTAAAATTTGGATATAATGATTTAACTGGTGAAGATAATATTGCTAAAGCATATGAATTTAAAGGAATCAATCAAGACCAAGGTATTATCTATATTGAAGACGAGCATGAAAAAGTTCCTGATTTCATTATTATCAATCTTGGCGGAAACGATTATACAGCAGTCATTAACAAACTCAGTGGATTTGAAAAGACTGAAAAGATATTAGAATTTAAAGGAGCAGTTGCACAGTTTATCTTAAGGTTAAGAGAAGATGCACCAAATGCACATATCTTATGGACAATGACAGAAGGTTCTCAAAATGGGAAAGCAGCAAGTGAAGTTTTTAGTCAACTAGATGAAAGTGATAAAGCATATGTTCATATGGTAATTATCAAGCAAGTTGGTGATGATGGAGATTTAGCAGGTGCAAATAACCATGCAAGTTATATCACACATCAAAAGTCTGCTCAAAGCCTTATTGATGTAATCAATGAGATATTGGACATCAACGAATGAATGAGAGTTATATTTTTTAAGGGACAAACCTCTATTGGAGTTGCCCCTTTTTGTTTCTATAAATATAGAATATGTATTTAGTTTTAAAAAGAGAGTGATATAATAATTACATAACATACGCTTTGGGGGATACAAATGAAAAAATATACACCGTATATATTATTTATTCTTATTGTAGGTTTAATGGTTACACTCAAACTATTATCTGAAAGAGAAGAAAAAATACCACTATGGGAATATGTGCTTTCTGAAGATGGGGAATCATATTTGATTAAAGCCTATAATGGGGATGAAGAAAGTCTAACCATAAAAGAAACATATAAAGAAAAACCGATCATTGGATTTGATCCGGATTTTGTTATGCCATTTGAAGTTAAAGAGCTCAAGTTATCTATTAATTTCGAACAATTGAATTTGGAAAACTCTTATAGTCTAATCGTTGATAGCCTAATTATTCCGGAAGATTCAAAGCTAAAGAGTATTAGTTGCTCAACAAGATTTGATAAAAGTTCTATTGAGATAATGTATGTACCAAAAGATACTGTCTTATGTGTCAATTCATTTTTTGAAAATACTACCATTAAGGAGTTTGAAGTTCATTCTGATAACCCTTTATATAGTACACAAGATGGAATTCTTTTTAATAAAGATTTAACTGAACTTCTCTTTTTTCCACCGAGACATGAGTTTACTGAATATACAATACCATCATCTGTTACTAGTATTTTGTATGGAGCGTTCTTTGAACAAAAAACGCTAGATAGCCTATATATCCCAGAGACAGTAACATCTATCGGAGACTACGCTTTCTCTTACTCTAGTTTAGAAACAGTCACCTTTTCACCACTCACCACCATTACTCACTTCGGTAATCATATATTTAGTTATACGTATAATTTAAAACATTTCGATGTTCCAGATTCTATTACTGAATTGAATAGTACTTTTGCTTATTCAAGTATCGAATCTGTTACATTTGGTGAAGATAGTCAACTCACTACACTTGGATATAGTGCATTTCGAAGTACAAGCAGGTTAAAAGAATTGACACTACCAAAAAATCTTACAACAATTAGACAATCACCATTCGATGGTAGCGGTATTGAGGTTTTAACATTTACGTCAGATCTGATTGATTTTTATCCTGAAATTTTTGATGGTATAAGAAATCTAGAGACGATTAATTTTTTGGTTGATCAGTCCAAGCTTTCTTTTCAAAATGGAATCATGACGAGAGATGAAGGAAAAGAGATTATTTTATATATACCTGAAAGTGAAGACTCAACAACTTTCTATATTGATGAGTATGTTGAAACTATTCACTACTCTGTAATTAATTATAGAGCGAATATTATGAATTTCGAAGTCGATGAAAATAATACGACCTTAAAAGCTATAGATGGTGTAGTCTACTCAAATGATTTAACAACATTGCTATATTATCCTTATTCTAATCCAAACATTTCATATGAAGTTATTGATGGAACAATAGAAATAGCTTCAACATTTAGAAGTGGAAGCAATTTACTAGCCATAATATTACCAGAGTCACTTGAAGTCATAAATAGTTCAGCATTCTCTATGTCACAAATTGAAAGTGTAATGTTTTTGGGGGAATCTAAATTAGAAACTATTCCTATGGGTGCTTTTAGGAATTCTAGACTCAAAGAGATTGTTATTCCCAAATCTGTTAAAGTCATCGGATCTTCAGCATTTGAAGGTACACCTTTAGAGAAACTTGAATTTGAGGATGAATCACTCTTAGAAACCATTGAAAGAGAAGCTTTTAAAGATACATTGTTTAGAACGCTTATTCTTCCACCAAGAGATCTAACGATTCAAGAAGAAGCTTTTTATTCTGACTATTTGAAATATGTATATATTCCGATTGAAGTCACTTCATTAGCAGAAAATGTTTTCAATCATAGAATTGAAATGACTTTCTTACTTGAGGAGAGTATGTTAATTGAAGAACTCAATTTGACATCATCTAAATTCACATTTTTATATGATCAAACTATTGAATCCTTTTTAATTGAGATTGAAGAATAGTAAAGATGTTTAATATTGTACATTTTAGATAAGGGGGGGAACCAATGAAGAAGTTTATATGGATAGGATTCGTTATACTTTTAATAGGTAGTGCAATATATGTGATGTTTAATGGAGACGAAGAAGTCGAAACAGATTTAGAATTATGGACATATATACTTTCTGAAGATGGAGAGTCGTATTTAATTGAGTCTTATAATGGTAATCAACAACTAGTCACAATAGAAGAAACATATCAAGGAAAACCAGTAACTGGTTTTGATACTTGGTTTTTCTTTAAACACAGCAATTTAAAAAAATTGAGATTTTCAATTAATCTAGAAGAAATTGATTTTGATATTAGCACATCTTTAGGTCAACTCGAGTTTGAGATACCATATGACTCAAAGCTTAAAAAAATAGGTTGTGAAGTTAGGTTTAATCGCATTACTAATACATCTTTTTACATCCCGAAAGACGCAAGCATATGTTTATCTTCATTTAGTTTCAATTCTACAATTAATGATTTTATTGTACATCCTGATAATCCATTTTACAAAGATATCGATGGAATTCTTTTTAGTAAAGATCAAAGTACTCTAATATTTTATCCATCTGAAAAAAAAACTGAAGAATATAGCATTCCATCGTTTGTTAATTCAATAGAACAAGGTGCATTTCTAGGACAGAGATATTTAAAAACGCTAAATGTGCCTGAAACTGTTACCGAGATTGGAGACCGCGCATTTAGTTATTCAAGTCTAGAAGAGGTCAATTTTTCACCAACAACAACAATTTCTGATTTAGGTTACCAATCATTTGCATATACGTATAGTTTACAAACGTTTGTAGTTCCAGACTCTGTTACAGAACTAAATGGAACATTTCATCAATCAGGAATTGATTCTATTAGCTTTGGTGAAGAAAGTCAATTGACTTATATTGGTGTTGATACCTTTAGTGAGACCATGAGATTAAGGAGTTTGACATTACCTAAAAATTTGGAAACAGTTGAACATTCACCTTTTTTAAATAGCTCAATTGAAGAATTATTTTTCCAATCCAATTTAATAAACATTGATCCATATAGCTTTCAAGGATTGAATCGCGTTCAATCGATAACTTTTACCGTTCCTCAATCCAATATCGCTTTTGAAAATCATGTAATGACAATCAATGAAGGTAAAGAATTAATTCTATATTTACCAGCTGAAAATGAAGCAGCAACTTTATACATCAATCAACATGTGGAAACGATTCATTATGATTATGCGATTAATAGAAAATTTAATCTTGATCGAATTGAAGTAGATCCAATGAATACACATTTCAAATCAGTCAATGGTGTTCTTTTCTCACATGATTTGTCGCAGTTGTTATTATATCCATATACAAGCACTTATGTATCCTATGAAATACCCGATGGAACCGAAGAAGTAATCAGTGCATTTCGTAGACCGATTCATTTAAAAGAGGTAATCATTCCAGAATCGGTAACGACTTTACCTATATATGCATTTAGTGGTTCTTATATAGAGTCTGTTACCTTTTCTGGGGAATCAAAGCTAGAAGTGATTCCGGAAGGGGCATTCAGTTATACATTGATTACTGATATTGTCATTCCTAAATCAGTACTCATTATTGATAGATATGCTTTTTCTAATACTCCACTTGTCAATCTAGAGTTTGAAGAGGGAACTCAAATCATTAACATTCGTGCGTTCGCATTTCAAGAGACATCCATTGTTAACTTAGCTTTACCTCCTGCAGGTGTCGTTATTTCAGTCGATGCATTTGTATATAATCCCCTTAAAAATGTATTTATTCCAAAAGAAATCTTTTCTATTGCTCAAGGTACTTTCAGTAGCAATCCGAATATTACATTTTTCTTAGAAGGACCTCGTGCAGGCAGAAATCTATATTTGCCTGATGAACCATTCACTGTATTATATGATCAGTCTTACCAAGACTATTTAGAAGCTATAAATAATAATTCGTAATCCAGGATGAATCTAAAGAAGTCAACTGAAGCATCAAAATACTCCGCTCAAATTGTAATATGATACGAAATGTTATATCATAGAAATGAAAAAACGTATTTGGGAGTATAACATGACATCAAAAAAACGTAATGGTTCGATTCTTCTTGTTATCCTATTATTAATATTTTGGATGGTTATCGCATCCACAATCAGTTGGATTGAACTTGTTTTTGGTTTTTTTTCGTCGATTATGATAGTGCTTTATAGCTATGATTTGGTCTTTACTGAAGATGATTCAGTAAAAATAAGACCAAGAACGCTAAAAGCACTTTTTGTTTTAATCTTTACGCTTTTATGGGAAATATTTGTAGCGAACTTTCATGTTGCTAAAATTGTGTTAAGTAGAAAAATGTCGATAGACCCTGGTTTCGCTACCATTAAAAACCCATTGAAAAAAGATTTAAATAAAGCATTATATGGAAATGCGATTACGATGACTCCAGGAACTTTAACAGTAGACATGAAGGATGATGAAATCATTGTTCATGGCTTAGAAATGCATCTAATACATAATATTGAAGGAAGTCGTTTAGAAAAAGTATTTATCGATTTGGAGGAAAGTGCGAAATGATAGAATATGTAATTATTGGATGTGCGATATTTTTAGTATTACTATCTTTTGTTGGTTTATATAGAGCATATAAAGGACCAACTGCAGCAGATCGAATTGTAGCAATTAATGTAATTTCTACAAAGATTACCGTAGTGATTGTGATCATCGCGTTATGGATTAAACAAGGAAGTTATGTAAACGTCGCGTTGATTTACGCGATGATTGGATTTATTACAACCATTGGTGTTGCTAAATACTTACTGAAAGGTAGGTTAGATGCGTAATGTTAATCATCATACAAGAAATTATCGCGAGTTTATTTATCTTAGGTGGTATGTTCTTTTTCTTTGTTGGTGTTTTAGGGTTAATTAGAATGCCTGATGTGTTTTGCAGAATGCACGCGACAACGAAATGTGACACCATGGGAGCTGGTTTAATTTTTACTGGTTTAATCATTTGGCAAGGGGCAACCTTCGTCTCTTTGAATATATTACTAGTTTTACTATTTATTTGGTTAACGAACCCAACAGCTGCGCATTATATTGCGAAAGCTGAATATATGACAACCATTTTAATGACTATGGAAGAATAGGGAAGCTCATGGAAATCTTAAATGTTATCATCATTATATTTTTAATCATGTGTGCCATCTCTGTGGAAAAGACGAAAGATTTAGTATCTGCAGTCATTATTTTTTCTGCATATTCTTTAATGATGTCTGTTTTATGGTTAATCCTTAATACACCAGATGTAGCACTCACCGAAGCGGTGATTGGAGCTGGTGTCACAAGTCTTTTATTTATCGCAGTCATCGCGAAGACAAAGAGGTACGAAAAATGAAAAAAATATTAACAACCTCCATGTTTTTATTGTTATTTTTAGTACTCGCATATAACATTTTAATGATGCCAGGTAATTTAGGAGTAGAAGCTCCTTCCTATAATGATACCGTTAGATACTATATCGAAAATGCAGCTAGAGAAACAGGTGCTGTTAATATTATTTCAGCTGTAATTACCGATTACAGAGGTTTTGATACGTTGGGTGAAACCATCGTCCTCTTTATTGCTGTAGTCGCTGTAACAAGCGTTTTAAAGCCACAAAAGAAGAGAACGTTAAAGCGGGTGAAACACCATGAATGATGTTATTGTAAAAACCATTACTAGAATCATTATTCCATTCGCTCAAGTCTATGGAATCTTTATCATCCTCCATGGTCATATCTCACCTGGTGGAGGTTTTTCTGGTGGTGCGTTGATAGGATCTACTCTTATTTTATATACACTCGTCTTTGGTTTAAAGAAGGGTGAAAAAAAGTTCTCTCATAAAACCAGTGAGTTTGCTGAAAGTGGTGGGATTTTTATCTACGTTTTCGTTGGTTTTATGGGACTTATTTTTGGTGGTAGTTTTTTAACCAATGTTGCTGCAGGGTTTCCTGTAGGAACTCCTGGAGAAATATTATCAGGTGGAATGATTCCTATTATCATGGTAGGTATTGGTATTAAAGTAGCATCCACGATGATTTCCCTATTTCATATCCTAATAGAGGAGGAAATCTAATGGTTATTATCGATTTGATTTTAGATCACATTAATTATCTAGGTGGAGTTGCGTTATTTATTATTGGACTTCATACAGTGGTTACACATAAGAACTTAATTAAAAGAGTCATGGGTATTAATATTATGGCTACTGGTATTTTTCTATTTTTTATCGCGATAGGTAATGTTACAGGTGGAGTTCCACCTATCGAGGTAGTTGGTGAAACACCGGTCTTTATTAACCCAATGCCTTCCGTATTAATTTTAACTGGTATTGTTGTTTCAGTATCTATTACTGTCTATGCATTATCTTTAGTGATCAGAATTTATCAAACATATGGAACTATTGATCAAGAAGAAATCGTAAAAATTCAAAATGAGGAACAAACCTATGATTGAACAACTACCTATTATCAATATGCTTCTATTTTTGACTGCTGCGTTAGTTATTCCGTTATTTAATAAAAGAACTTTTACATTAACACTAGTATTGGGATTTATTGTTTTATTATCAGTCTTTATATCATCAATTGTTTTACTTGTTCATGTCAATACATTGGGAGAGTTTTATTACCGGTTTGGGAATTACCAAAGCTTTATTGGGATTGAATTTAAAATTGATGCGTTCTCTACCCTTTTTACAACATTCATTGTAGGACTTACGATGTTAATCTATTTATACTCTTGTGGGGATGCTACCGACGGTATTGCAGAAGCAGAATATGGAAGATACTATATCTTACTATTTATCTTAATGTTTTCCATCTTTGGAATTATTTATACGAATGACTTATTTAACGCATATGTTTTCATGGAGATACTATCTTTAACATCATGTAGTATTATTTCGATTAAGAGAAAGAAAGAAAACTATACTGCATCATTTCGTTATGTGATGTTAAATGAAGTGGGTAGTTTATCTTATTTATTTGGGATAGCTCTACTTTATATGGTTACAGGATATACCAATATATCTTTAGTATTTGATTCCATTCAAGATGTTTGGGCGGTTTACCCCGCAAACATCATGACTGCGGTAGGATTTATGATTGTAGGGATTGGTATTAAAGCGGCAGTTTTCCCATTTCATATTTGGTTACCTGATGCGCATTCACACGCACCAAGTTCATCTTCAGCTATATTATCAGCTATCGTTGTTAAAGTTTATTTACTCTTAATGGTCAAAGTCTTATTTAGAGTCTTTGGTATTGATATCTTAAAAGCATTAGACATTCCTGTGATCTTAATGATTATTGCAGGCTTTGGTATGATTATGGGATCTTTCTTCGCATTAGCTCAAAAAGATGTGAAGCGAATGCTTGGGTATTCATCGGTTGCACAAATTGGATATATCTTATTAGGGATAGCGTTTATGACCCATATAGGGCTTAGTGCTGCATTCTTTCATATTATCAGTCATGGTTTAATGAAGGCTGCGTTATTCTTAACTGTGGGTGCGATTATCTATTATCAAAGAGTTAGAAGAATTGATCAGTTTGATGGTATGGGATATAAGATGCCACTAAGTATGATTGTATTTAGTATTGCAGCTTTAGGAATGATTGGAATACCTCCAACCATCGGTTTTATTAGTAAACTGAATTTAGGTCTAGCTGCTCTAGATAATGGAATGATTATATTCATTGTCATTATCGTTATCAGTGGGTTACTGAACGCGATGTATTATCTACCCATTATGATTAGTGCATTCTTAAAGGGTGAAAAAGTAGATAGAATATCAGGTATTGAAAAGATTCCTAAAGTGATGATTATACCGATTGTCATACTTGGATTGCTTATTCTGGTATTAGGGATTTATCCGGGTTTGATTTATAGTCTTATTGAAAATGCAGTGAACGCTATTTTATAGGAGAATAGGTTTTGATGACAGAGGTTACGAAGAAGAGAAAAATTAAAGATTTTTTAGATCATTTCACATGGAGATCATCAGGTCTAGTTATCCTCATGTTATTTTTACTAATGTCATTTATAGGAATTACGAAGAACTGGTTTGGTCTATATGACTCAATATCTAGAATTGAAGGCTTTAATCAATTCTTCTTTGAGTTTACCCATTTGAATATCTTTCCACTCGTCATGATTGGTATTCCGTTAATTGGTGCACTACTTCAAGTCACTTATAAGAATAAGTCCAGTCAAAAGAGAGACTGGACAGTCATCTTTATGACATTCTTAACTATTCCATTAACAATGATTATGTATCCTGCAGCGAAAGAAGGGGGAATCTATTTAGAGTTTCCTGGATTTATGGGGTTAGGAATTAGTTTTGATGTGGATATGTTAGGGTTTACGATGTTACTCATTACTTCAATTATTTGGTTTATCGTTATGGTCTATGCCCATGAGTATATGAAAAAAGAAGATAACTCAAATCGTTTCTTCTTATTTATGGCGATTACTTATAGTGCAGTATTGGGTACGATTATGGCTGCAGATTTACTAACGATGTTTTTATTCTTTGAAGTGATGACTATTTCTTCATATGTGTTAGTCACACATAGTCAAAAGGATGAATCTTATGAAGCTGGATATAATTTTATCTTTATGGGAATCATTGGGGGATTTTCAATACTTGTCGCGATGCTTTTATTATATTTTAATGTAGGTACACTCAACTTCGAAAGTGCATTAAGTGAGTTATATACATTGGGCAATTTAAAATATTGGATTATGGGGTTATTAATCTTTGGATTCGGTATTAAGGCAGGGATGGCACCTGTGCACGTATGGTTACCACGTGCACATCCAGTCGCCCCAACTCCTGCAAGTGCCCTACTTTCAGGGATTATGATTAAGGTTGGTGCGTTTGGGATACTAAGGGTTGCGACATCATATTTCTTTCCAGAACAAGGAGAAGTATTTAGTTATCTAGATCCTGTTTGGATAACCACTAAAAATATTGGTGCGTTTATCATTTGGATTGGGATTGTTACAATGGCTTTAGGGGTATTCTTAGCCTTACAACAATCCAATATCAAAAAGATGTTAGCATATCACTCCATTAGTCAAATGGGTTATATCATGGTAGGAATCGGTATCGCATTATACTTAGGATATCGCGGAGCGATGGGATATAGTGGAGCACTCTATCATATTATCAATCATGGTTTATTTAAGTCTTTATTATTCATGGTCGCTGGAGTTGTTTATTTTCATACCCATGAATATGATATGTATAAGCTTGGTGGGTTGTGGCGCAAATTACCGTTAACAGCTACTGTTTGTTTAATCGCATGTTTAGGTATTGCAGGTATTCCATTATTCAATGGTTTCATATCGAAATCGATATTACACCACGGAATATTAGAAGCTACCAAGTATGGTCACTCTTCATTTTTCTATGCAGAAATGATTTTCATAGTTGTTAGTGCTGGAACCGTAGCAAGCTTTATTAAATTATTTTATTATGTATTCTTAGGAAAGATGCCTGAAAAATATAAGAGTATAAAAGCTGAGTATACATGCTTAGATACTTCTATGGCAGCAATGGCGATTTTAATTATCTTAATTGGGTTGAACCCAAATTACATTCTTCAAACATTTATTGTACCTCAATTAAACTTAACGACTTATGATCCTAACTTTATTGATCATTATATCGTACACATTAAATTCTTCACAAGTGGAGATTTAATGACAATGGTTTATGTCGTTGGATTAGGTAGTTTCATTTTCTGGTTTGGGACAAAGTTCCATCTCTTCCATTTAAAGATGCCAAATTGGTTAAAGCTAGAATATATCTTTTTCTATCCTGCTAATTTCATGATGAGAAGAGCTTGTAAATTAATGTATGGTGATCAATGTCCAATTGATACAGGTCCATTAAGTAAATTAGCATTAAAGAGAAATGAGAGTACAGGATTCTTAGAAAGATTCGTAACCATGACCAATGTGTTCAATAGAAGATATGAAACGAATATTATTAAGAGTGATGCGTTTATTTATACGAGCTTTGTAACAGGGATATTGATTTATATGATTGTAGTAAGTTTGTTATAAATACATATGATTAATCTTAATAATAAAATAATATGGATCCTTTTATTAAAGCAGACAAGTAAAAAATCTAGAAATTTATAACATAAAAAAAAGTAGTGATATAATAAAGGTATAACATACTTTTCGGGGGATACTGAAATGAAAAAATACGGACCGTTTTTGCTATTCTTGCTGATTGTTATTTTTGTCTATACACTCAAACTTATTGCAGAATATGAAGAAGAAGTACCAGTATGGGAATATGTGCTTTCTGAAGATCAAGAGTCATATCTGATTAAAGCATATAGTGGTGATGAAGAAAGTATAACAATCAAAGAAACCTTTAATAAGAAACCAATTATAGGATTTCATCAGGATTTCGTTATGCCATTTCGAATAAAGAGTCTTACACTATCTGTCAATCTTGAGCAATTCAACTTAGATAATAATTACAATATATACATAAATAACTTAGTCATTCCAGAAAATTCAAAACTAAAGAGTATCAGTTGTTCAACAAGATTTGAAAGAAGTAGTTTTGAGTTAATGTATGTACCAAAAGATACAAGTCTATGTGTTAATTCATTTTTGGGTAATAACTCAATTAAAACTTTTGATGTTCATCCCGATAACATTTATTACACTGCAGTTAATGGAGTCCTCTTTAATAAAGATATAAGTGAACTCATATATTTTCCATCACAGTATGAGTCTAAAGAATATATTATCCCACTGTCAGTCACCAGTATTTTAGCTGAAGCCTTTTTTGAACAATTATCTTTAGACAGTTTATTCATTTCTGAATCTGTTACCTCAATTGGAGAATATGCATTCGCATTCTCTAATATTGAAACAATAACCTTTTCTCCACTGACTACAATTCACAATCCTGGAAACTATATTTTTAGAGAAATGAAGTCTATGAAGCATTTTGATGTTCCAGATTCAGTGACTGAACTTTATGGAACGTTTTCCGATTCATATATTGAATCGGTGGCATTTGGAGAAAATAGTCAACTCACAACCATTGGTCATACCACATTCCAATCAACAAGAATGTTAAAAGAGCTAACGCTTCCAAAGAGTCTAACAACGATTGTTCAAACACCATTTAATGGTAGTGCTATTGAAGTTTTAAATATCCAGTCGAATCTAACTCATTTTTCAAACAATTTTATGAGTGGAATGTCCAATTTAATCGAACTCAATTTTTTGGAAGAGCAATCTAATCTTTTCTACGAAAATGGAATCATGACCATTAATCAAGGCAAGGATATTATTTTTTACCTTCCTCAAGATGAAAGTGTGACTACTTTGTATATTGATGATCAAGTTGAACGTATTCATGACTATGTTATACATAATCGATCGAATGTAATGAATTACGAAGTAGATGAAAATAATCCATACTTAAAATCTTTAGATGGAGTCATTTTTTCTCATGATTTAACTCAGTTATTGTATTATCCACCTTCTAATACAAGTATTTCATATCAAGTTCCTGATGGAACAGTACATATTGCTGATTTTGATTATGTTTATCGCTTACAATCTTTAATGATTTCAGAATCAGTGGAAACAATTGGTAGTTTTGCTTATACGAATCTTGAAAGTGTTGTTTTTCTTGGTGAATCAAAGTTGGAAGTTATTCCTACTTACGCATTTAGACAAACAAAGCTCATGGAGATTGTAATTCCTAAATCAGTTAAAGTTATAGGATATGGGGCATTTGATGATACACCTTTAGAAAGTCTCGAGTTTGAAGAAGGATCATTATTAGAACTTATTGAACCAGAAGCATTTCAAGACTCCTTATTGAAGACCGTTATTCTACCACCAAACGATATAACCATAAGAAGTAAGGCATTCTATTCAGATTATTTGAAATATGTATATATTCCAATCGAAGTGACTGATTTAGAAGAGAATGTTTTTAATAATACAACTGAAATTAAATTTTATCTTGAAGAGAGTTTCTTGATTGAAGAGTTAAACTTACCTACCTTTAAGTCCATTATTTTAGTGAATCAAACTGTAGAAGACTTTTTGGAAGCAATAGATGAGTAAACATATAGATTCGTTATAAGGTTTGATGGTGCCTGATATTATTCGGAATAATTCGTTTATGGGTTCGGGTTAAATGGGGCATAGTTGCTTGCTGCCACCAACTTTTTTTATAATCAACAAAATCACATTTGATGATAATAGATTTATTGATTTTTACAAAATTTAAAACAAGTTTGACTGAAAGGAGTCTTATGATAAAACAAGAGTATCAAGAGTTTATTGATATTATAAAAGTCACACTAAATATATATAAAATGAATCAATCAAAGCGATATATTAAAGATATTCTTGTGCGAACTCTTAGAATGATTGAATCTATATCTCCACTTGATGTTTCAAACAAAGCTCAGGAAAAAGCAATTGAAATGGGAATAGAAAAACCTTTATATTACTATAGTTGGTTAGATCAAAACAAATCTAAAGGGATGAAAGATTATGATAGAAGCATTTTTCATTGGGAACATTTTTATCCAATAGGTCAACAAGTAAAGGACTTGCTTGCCATTGAACAGCTTACTGATGAGGAGATTTACAACGTCATATCTAAAAATAAAGTATGTTGGATTCTTAAGGAAGAGAATAAAGAATTAGAGAGAATTGCAAAATCAAATAGACCTAATCCTGCTGATGCTTACAGGAAAGCTAATATAAAGCTCATTGGTGAAAAACCAAGAATGTGGTAAGTATTTCAGGACATATAGTTTTTGAAAATTCTATATTTCATTAAATTGTCAAAAGACATTAAAATAAATAAGAAGTTGGGGAGATATTATGTATAAATATAAAAGTGAAGTTCTAGTAACAACATTTAAATGGATTAAAGAAAGTGCAAGTAAAGAAGATGTGGAAAATCTAGATGATTTGATCAACAAAAGAACTACAGAAGGATGGGAATTTGTTTGTTATTCTTATATGCCAAATTCACAGTCTAGTCGAAGTGCTATCTTGGTGACATTTAGAATGGAAGAATAGAAGACGGAAGAGATTAAAATCATGACGAGTATCAGTATAGATGACTATATTAGATATAATCTCAGGAATTGGTATATTTAATCATCAATATAACCATTCATAATTTTTTTAGCTAATTCAACCTATAGTATAATGGGAGTGGTGATTCAATATGAAATTAATAGTTGCAGACCTAGATGGAACTTTAATCCACAAAGGGTTTACTAAAGAAACATTAAATACAGTCAAAAAACTACAAGACCAAGGTTTTGTTTTTACGATAGCTACAGGTAGACACATTAGTACTGCTAAGGATTATGTAAAAGAACTTAATGTTAAGTATCCAGCTATTTATAGTAATGGGGCATATATTTATGATATGGAGAATAATAAAGTTATCTATCAAGCATTAATAGATGAATCAACTGCTCTTCAAACGATAAAGATTTGTAATAGTCATCATATGGATTTTATTATATATACCATAGATCATATTTACGCAACCCAAAAAGCTAAAGATAAAATGATTTCAAGAATTGGTAATTACGATGTAGATGTAGTTAGTGATGAGGAATTAAAAATACATTTAAAAAAAGGCATAATTAAAATTCTTGTTATTGATGATGATATTGAACAAATTAACAAACTCAGAAAAGAATTAAATCATATTAAGGAAATATACCCGATACAAAGTCAAAAACACTTTTTAGATATAGGACACCACTTAGCAAATAAAGGGAATGCATTATCTATATTGGCTAAATACCTAAATGTTTCTCTTAAAGATACTATGGCTATAGGAGATCAGGAAAACGATATAAAGATGATTCAAGTCGCTGGTGTTGGTGTAGCGATGGGTGATGGAAGTTCATTATTAAAGGATGAAGCGGATTATGTGACTAAATCATTTGTAGATAATGGGTTTTCATATGCTGTAGAGCAATTCGTTCTAATTAACAAGAAATAGTCTTTTTATAGAATGACTGAAAGTTATAGAAATACTAATAATGGGAAGTACATATCAATCGAATCAATTATAAAGTGGTTTTATACGCGTGATTATACGCGCTAGAAATCCACTTTTTATTTTTATTTATTCAAGAAATGTCATATTTTAACGAAAAATATACGATTTTAGTTAACCGATTAACTTTTTTTCATAAAACGCTTTCATTATTCAAATTCTTCATGTATAATGAGGGCGATAATAACAGTAAAGGGTGAAAATATGAAGAATATAAGGAAATATTTATTTATCGTTTTAGCTATCATTGGCTCAATTATACTGATTGGTTGTAAAACTGAAGCAACTGCAGAACTCATCATCTCAGGAGATTATAAGGAAACCTACTATCTCAATCAATCATTTGATCCAGAGGGTTTAATCGTCACTTACAAGAGTGGTGACTTAGAAGAAGTTGTTACTGATTATGAGGTCAGTGGTTTTAATTCATCTGTAGTAGGGCAATCAACTGTCACTATTACATACTTAGAAACAAGCGCTTCTTTTTCTGTTTCTATTCTTTTTGGTGTTCAAAGTTCAACAGAACTAAAGATCTATGATATGCCAGATATATTAAAGTCATCAAGTCGATATGAAATACTCGTTGAGGAATCACCATTATTTGTTCATGAGACATTGGTGAATCATGCTAGAAGCTTTACATGGGTGAATTCAACTTCTTATACATCAGTAGCAACCTTTGATTTCTTAGGTAAGGTGCATGTCAAAATAAACATACTAGATGATTATGTAGTTACGAAAGCTACTGTTCATCCTCTAGTCTATGATATTGATGTTACAGTTACGGATAACTCGATTGAATTTTATTTAGAGTATCCAGCTAACTACACCATTCAGTTAAATGATCCAATCCCACAAACTGCACCTAATGGTTCAGTCATTCAAGAAGCGATTCATTTATTTGCGAATCCTATTGAAGAAGATCCTATTACAGAAGCAGAAGCCTTATTAGATGACGATATCATCTATATCGGTCCAGGTGTTTGGAAAACAGACACAATCCCATTAGAATCTGGTCAAACAGTTTATATTGCGGGTGGAGCGTTAGTTTATGGTCAGTTTAACATGTATGAACTATCGGATGTCACGATTCGTGGCAGAGGAATTATTGCTGGTGAAATATACCCAAGAATGGAAGCTTCTCAACGTGCTATTCCAATAGAACTACAAAGAAGTGAAAATATAACAATTGAAGGAATAATCTTCTTAGATCCTGCTGGATGGACCATCCATGCGCAGGAATCTAATAATATCTTAATCGATAACATTAAGATTATTACTGCAAGACCTAATGGAGATGGAATCTCTATTCAGTCTGGTGAAGATGTAGTGGTTAGAAATTCGTTTGTTAGAACTTGGGATGACTCACTTGTTGTTAAAAACACTAATAATCAATCTACTAAAAATATCTTATTTACCAACAACATCTTATGGACAGACTTAGCACAGTCTATGGAAGTTGGTTATGAAGCTTATGGTCCAAGAATGGAAAATATCGTCTTTGAAGATATTACAGTTCTTCATAACTATCATAAAGCAGTCATGAGTATTCATAATGCCGATCAAGCAGATATAGATACTGTCATATTTAGAAATATCACGATTGAAAATGCTTATCAAGTTGGAGATATTTGGACTGAGTCATATGAAAACTTTTATATCGATTTAACGATTGGATATAATGCAGACTGGTCGAAGTCACAATTCGAACGTGGAACGATTAAAAATGTTTACTTTGAAAATATTAAAGTGATTAATGATAAAAAAATTGGTAGTACTGAATCTGATTTAGTCATTCGCATGAATGGATTTGATGCGAATAAAAATATCAGTAATGTTTACTTTAAAGATGTTGACTTCCATGGAACACCAATTACATCAACTTCACAAATCAATTCAAACAGTTTCGTATCCAATGTAGTCATTGAATCATCAAACGCACCTACAGGTGCACACGTGTATCATTATTACGAACTTGAATTAGGTGATTATTACGTTGTTGATAAAGAAGTTATTCCAGCAAGAGTTCAAGAAGCGATAGAAATTCCAGAGTTTTCAATCTCACGTATAGAACCACCTTATGCAGGTACTAAAATTGAAGGTGACTTTGAAGTGCGTGCAACTTATGGTGTAACCACGCAAGACTGGGGTGGAGCACAAACAGAAGATCATGAATTACCAGGATTTGAAGTTGCTAATGTTTTAGTAGATGATGACTCTATGTGGATTGCTAATGAATGGATGGAAGGTGCTACTAGAGCAGACTATGTTGCATTATCGGTTATGTTTGATCAAGCACATAAAGTCGGATCGATTAGACTTTATGGAGACCCTGACTCGATGTATTTCCAAACTCAAAACATTTCAGTCTATGCAGCAACCAGTATCAGTCAAACAACAGGATTACCAGTATTTTCGAAGAGACTAAATGGTGAAGACTATGAGTTCTCACCATCCAAGAATAATTATGTGGATATAAGACTTGCCCCGGGTGATTATATAGCAGTACAACTAAGATTTTATGGATATGAAGGTGCTATATACGCAAACGAACCATTCTTAAGATATATTGAGTTTTTCCCTGCATCGCTAACTTTTGGTAAAACACCTTATGCAAGTGCTTATGAAGATGTCTATAATCCTGAAAAGTTAACAGATGGAGATATCACAACCTATTTTGAATCGAGAAAGAATGTATGGCCAGGTTGGATTATTGTTGATATGGGTTCAAGCTATGAAGTGAGAATCATTAATCTTCATTTACCTCCATTATCAAGTTGGCCAAATAGAACTCAAACCATTGAGATTAAATACTCTTTACAAGCAGAAACCAATATCAATTCACCAAATTGGGTGAACCTCTTTGAAGGACCTAGACAGTATCTATTCGATTCTAGTCAAGGTAATATGGTTTCTATCCAGCTCCCAGAAGGAGTGGATATGCGTTCAATTATTTTAATTGTTACTGGAAATACCGCTCCAGGTGGATTTGGAGCACAGTTCTCTGAAATCAGTATTTACGAGTAGTTTAAATTCGTTCAAAACGGCTGATAGTAGCCTCAAAAATAAGAAAAATCATGTAAACTATCTTACATGTCTTGGGAGAAAATATGAGAAAAATAAGTATGAAAACTTTTGGAGTACTTCTCTTGTTACTGACAGTATTTGTTCTTGTCAGTTGCAAACCTGAAGATCCTACAGTTGTAGACCCAACTGTAACGTTTGACGTTACATTTAATGCTGACAATGGGACAACGAATGTCGTTGTCGAAGTAGAAGAAGGTGGAGTCGTTGCAAGACCTACAGATCCTGCAAAAACTGGATTTACTTTCGATAATTGGTATTTAGGAGAAACTGTTTATGTCTTTAGCACTCCAGTGACTGCAGACATTACATTAACTGCTAAATATACTGCTGTTGTAGTAACCAATTACACAGTATCATTCGATTCTGTTGGAGGTAGCGCAGTTTCTTCACAAACTGTAGCATCCGGAGGATTAGCTACATTACCAACTGCACCAGAGAAAGCTTTCTTTAGTTTTGATGGTTGGCTATTAAATGGTGAACCATTTGAATTCACAGAAACAGTGACTGCTAATATCAATTTAACTGCAAAATACAGTTTCATCGGTATTCCTGATTCACCACTATATATGGGTAGAATTTATAATGAAGATTTCGATCAACTCATTAATCCATTTACATCAGGAACAATCACTTCAGGAATCGTTGAAAATGCAGAAGTTTCTGCAGATCAACCATATATTTCAGTTGGATATTCAGGCGAAATTGGTAATAATGCAGATGGTGCACTATGGAAACAAGCTGGTAGCCAAAATGGTTCAGCACCTGTATTCCAATACTTAGTATTAAGATTAAGAGGAACACACGGGGCATCTATTGAAGATTTATCTATTGGATTTAGACTTGATGATAATCATGATTTATTAGTAGTTCCTCTAATTGAAACATTTGATCCAGATTTAGAAAATAACGTTCGTGAACTAGATGACACATGGCATAATTACGTCATTAGTATTACAGATACACTAGATGGTAAAGATTATGTTGGAAAAACTGGATACACTGATGTTGCTGCATCAGGTATCATGGTTGGTTTCCATTTAATGAATACGAATCCTGATGGTAGTGGTATCTTAGAAATTAAAGATGCTTACTATTCAAAGACACCAAATCCAATCTTCCCTTACGAAGGTAGTGACTATTCACAAAATAGAGACTACTGGAGTGGAACTGTTGGTGTTCAAGTTGGTTCCTATGTAACAGTAGAACCTACTGGCCATTACGGTGAATTTTTAGCAGCTGATGTCAATACTGATAACACACATTTAGTGCTTCGTATGAGACAAGAAGCACCTGGAATACTAGATATCACTGATTTAAGTGTAGCTCCAGTATTTGAAGATGGTACTGTTGGTACTCCGACATCATTTGCAGATCTAACAGATCTTCCAGAAGGTTTAGGCAGTGGATGGTTAAATGTTACGATTCCATTTGCAGAAATTTATGATGGAGAGTTAGTCATTGCTGGTTATAAATTAATCAATGGTGGAGATGTAGCAGTTTCTATTTCACAATCCTTCTTATCTTATTTAGGAGATTATGAAGCAGTATCTTATCCAACACTAAATTTAGAAGATGTATTGATTTATGATAATTTCAATAGAGCAACAGTTGGTACAACAGCACAATGGACTGCAGACAACCAAGTTGCTTTAGATAATGGATTTACTTATTTAATTTCTTATTCAGGTTTATATGCATCAACAATTGGTGATGGAAATATTACCTTTGATTCAACAGGTGGTGGTTTCGTTAGTTATAAAGTACATTCAACAACCAAAGCAAATTTAAATGAATACCGCTATATGGTTCTTAAATACAAATTAAACGATGGAGCAACTCTTAATGATTTAAGAATGTCTTTATTAGACTTTAATGATCAAGGCACAGCTGTGATTTATGCAAATCAATGGGTTGCTGGACTTGGGCTACCTTCTATTCCTGAAGATATGGGTACTTATCCTTATCAAGATGGCGAATGGACTTACTTAATTGTAGACCTAGACTTAACAGAAGGTTATAAGACTGATGTCGCTGGATTTGAATTATATTACACAGGTTCATCAATTTCATTTGACGCAATCTTCTTTGCTAACCCTATTTCAGAATTAGATACTACATCAGAATTTGTATGGGCTACTTTTGAAGGTCTTGCATTAGGATCTGCACAAGATAAAGTCAGTGACAACCAATGGTGGGCAAATGTTTATGATTCAGCAACGACTATAGTTGCTGATGGTGAAGCTAACCAAGCATTAAGAGTTGATGGTACTGGTTATGCACAATATCATACAGCATCTAAAGGTGTAGGACGTTATCTAGCCTTTGATTTAAAGATTGAAAATCCAGGAACAATCGTTTCATTTAGAGTTGGACCAACTGGTGCACCTCTATGGGCAAAAGATGGACAATTGATTCTTGAAAATGGAACACCTATGATCGTGAATAACGATGGAGCTTGGCACCATTACGTCATTGACTGGGTAGCAAGTGGACTATCTTTAACTGACACAATCGGTTTCCACGCAAGTGATGGAGAAATCTATTTACTTGATAACCTAGCTTGGTATAACGAAAATCCTTACTTTGATGGAGAACTCGTTTGGGGTACTTGGGACGGATTTGTTGTAGGTGACGCGAACGGTCAAGTTAGTGATAACCAATGGTGGGCAAATAATTATGGTACACCATCAACATTTGTAAGTGTAACAGATAACATGTGGTTAAAATTAGATGCAAGCACTGCATATGTTCAATATCATACAGCAGTCAAAGCGAAACCAAGATTTATCGCTTTCGATATTAAAGTAGAAGCTGCAGGTAGTCTAGGTATCAATTTAGGTGGTGTTCATAAATGGAATGCTGAACTACTTGGCTTAGATGGTAATCCAATTACATTACCAGCAGTAGGTGAAACAGGAAGAGTTGTTATAGATGCAGAACTTTCAGGACTCGCTTACTCAGATGAATTTGGTATTCAAGCTAATGATGGTGCAGTCTATTATATTGATAATCTATCCTTCCAATGGTTAGATCCAAATAAAGGAACTTACCCATTATTAGAAGAAAACTTTGATGTTACTCCAACAAACGATGGTATTACATATTGGTGGGGCGATTGGGGTAATGTTTTAAATGGTCAAATCGAACTAATTACAACAGACTACAAAGTCGTACGTTTTGGATCTCCTATGATCGCGAATGCAATGTTTATTTCATTTGATGTTAAGTTATCAGATGGTGGAAATGCAGATACATTTAGAATTGAACTAGGCGATGGAAATGTTGTTAACTACTCAACATTAATTACTGATGGTGTAGCTACAGCTATCACTACTGACTTTATGACTGTTAGAATTAATCTAGCAGATTATGTAACAAACTTAAGTGGTTTACAAGTTTTAGGATTCCATATTAACAATGGTGGTGTCATCGTTGACAATTTAGTAGTCAGTGTTGATACAATCGGTTATCAAATGAATATCTTCAATGATGTTCCAGTATCATAAAAATTAAAGAGACATAAGAGGATTACTTCCCTTCGACTTGAAGGGAAGTAATCTAATGTTTTTATTGCATGCGTGGTGTACAATAAAAACATTAGGAGATAAGAAAATGAAAAAAATAATAACTTTTATAGCAATAGCACTTCTTTTTATCACACTTTCTGCTTGTAATAGAAGTGGGAAAATTGAAGTTGTTATCGGTATGTGGCCTGAATCGGCGAATACCGATGATATCACTATGTTTAATACATGGAAAGAAAGATTTGAAGCGGATTATCCTGAATATGAAATTATTGGGGAACCTTTTACCTATTCAGTAGAAGCTTTTTATGCAAGAGCGAACTCACAAACACTTCCAACAGTTTTTCAAACATGGTTTACTGAACCTCAAATGATTGTAAGTGGTGGACATGCTAAAGATATTACAAATATCGTTACTGACTTAGGTTGGTACGATAAGATGGATCCTGAATTACGCGAGTATCTCACGTTTGATGAAAAATTATATGGTATTCCTAGAGATGGTTATGGATTGGGTATGATTATCAATTTAGATGTTTTCTTTGATGCAGGGTTAGTGACTGATATCGATGGAGATGGTATTTATGATATCGTCAATCCAAATGATAAGGAAGAAAAGTTCTACCCACAAACGATGGATGAACTTTATCAGTATTCAGAAACCATTAAAGAAAACACTGGAGTCGATGGTTTAATTATTTTAAACGTCGATAAGAATGGTGGATGGCAGTTTTCTAATTATGCATGGGCATTTGGAGCATCTCTTCAAGAAATTGGAAATGATGGAGTTGTTCACGCAAATTTAAATTCTGATGAATCTGTAGCTGCGATGACTTATTTAAAGAGCTTTTATGATGCAGAATTGGTTCCGATCGGTAATATGAACTATTCGGAATGGGCTACAAGACTTGGTAATGGTCAAATAGGTATGGCTATTGCTGGTAATGACGTGATATCTAACGTCATTACACAAGGTGGAATGGATCGTAATAAAATCGCGTTTATTCCAATACCTGAAGGACCTGGTGGACAATACACATTATTTGGTGGTACACCTTATATGTTTAGTGCTTATGATTCTGATGAAGCTGTAGAAGGTGCGATTAAGTTTTTAGAATATATGGGTAGATCTCCTGAGGTCTCAGAGGTTGCACAATCCGCGATGCGTGAGGGTTTGCAGACAGCAACCAGAAAAAACATGTTAATTCTTCCTGAGGTTAGACCATGGAATGATCCTGATTACTTAGCATTAATTGAATCACTTAATGCACAATATGTTAACGTTCAAGCTTTTCATAACTTTGAAGACTTCTATGAAATGCTTCCAACGACTAGAAGAAGAGAAGAGCCTTATTATACACAATACATGTATGAGCTATTAGATCAAGTCGTGGTGAACTTAAAAAACCCAGGATTTGATGTGAGATCATCACTCAATTCCAAACAATTAGATTTTGAAACATACTTAAGAGAGCAACTAGGATAAACATGGACCAAATAAAAATAAAGAAACAAGCAAACATTAAAAAAGAGATGTTATCATGGGCGATTGCTATACCGTCTATCTTTTTGTTTGCTTTCTTTATTTGGGGTCCATTACTTCAAAATATTGTTTACTCGTTTGCGAAAACGAATAACTTTGATATTGTTAGTTTTAATGGTTTTCAAAACTACGCAAACGTTTTTTCAGACCCAAGGTTTTCACAAGCCTTAGGAAATACATTACTTTATGTATTATATTCTCTTATTATAGGGTTTATCATTCCAATTCTATTGGCACTTTTAATCAGTGAAGTTATTAAAACGAAGAGTTTATTTAAAGTAGGTTTTTATTTACCCAATATCGTTCCAGCAATCGCTGTTATTTTGACGTGGAAGATTATGATGGATGCGAATGATTATGGATTCTTTAATATCTTGTTAGCTAAGGTGGGACTACCTACCTCTAATTGGATTTCTAACGATTCTTTATCAATTCCTTTAATCATTATGACCTTAACTTGGAAATCAGCAGGAGCAACGATGTTAATCTATTTAGCAACTGTTCAATCTGTGGATCACTCTTTATATGAAGCAGCTAGAATTAAAGGGTTATCCGTATGGAAGAGATTAAAGTATATTACAATACCCGCATTACTTCCTAACATTAAATTACTATTAATCATTCAAATCATTTCTGTCTTTCAAATATTTTATGAACCCATGATTTTCATGGGTCAAACGAATAATTCTGCGAACACACTTGGTTTACTCATTTATAAATTGATCTATACGACTCAAGATACCGGACAAGCAGCAGCTTTAGGTGTGCTCACGATGATTATTCTCCTACTATTCACTTATGTTTATTTATATTTTGATAAGAAGACGAGAATGAATCAGTTAAAGATGAAACCTTATGTAACATATGAAATGTTACTAGAAAAGATTGAGAAGAGAAATCAGAAAAAGGTTTATGTAGTCTTTAACTATATGAAAGAAAAGATCAATCAATTTATAAAGTTAGTTTATAAAGGATTAGTTATTATAAAAGTCATTTGGTTCATCGAAATGATGAACAAATTACTGATTAAGATATTTAGTTATACAAAGAAGTATGGATTAAAGATCTTTGAATCTAAAAAGGATGGTATCTTAACCTATTCAGATTATAAGAAGTCAAGTAGAAGAGTTGGATATTATTTCATGTATTTTATTTTAGTTGTTGGACTGTTGGTTGTTTTAATGCCATTTGTTTGGTTGTTTGTTACTTCATTTAAGAATAGTAATGAACTCTTACAATCCCCAGCAAATTATACATTCTTCCCGAGCTCATTTGATTTTGGTAAGTTTATTACCGTCATCGATAAAACTCAAATCATGAAGAATGTCTATAATTCACTCTTTATCTCACTTGGTGCAGCACTATGTGCAATCTTATTTAATGGTTTACTAGCATATGTCATTGGAGTACTTAAACCAAAAGGCAGTAAAGTTATATTTTATTTAATTCTAGGGTCTATGTTAATTCCACCAGCAGTAGCACTGGTTCCTTTATATACGAATATCTCAAGTATATATATAGTCATCGCGTCTATTTCTGGAATGTCACTTAGACAAGTCCAATCAACCTTTATTACGTTAATACCTTTCTGGTTAATTGCCGGTGCATCTCCATTTTTCTTTCTATTATTTAAAACACACTTTGAAAGTCTTCCTAAAGATTTATTTGAAGTTGCTGAGCTCGAAGGAGCTACGAAACTTCAAACATTCTTTAAGATAATCGTTCCACTTTCTAGACCAGTTATTATGGTGGTTGCGATATTCTCTGTTACTGGTGCTTGGAATGATTTCCTACTTCCATATATCATGATTAATAATCAAGATTACTGGACAGTCATGATTAAACTATTTAGAGTTCATGTCGAAATGTATGCATATAACATTACATTAGACCAATTCTTAAGTCTACTCTTATTCACAATGATTCCACCAATGATTATCTTCTTTATCTTCCAGAAACAGATTACCCAAAATGCTACAACTACAGGCATTAAATAGGAGTTAAAATGAGTCGTATATCCTTACAAAAAGTCTATAAGTCATTCCAAAAGAATTTAAACGTTATTAGTGATTTCGATTTAGAAATCTTTAATGATGAGTTTTTGGTGATTGTTGGACCATCTGGCTCAGGTAAAACAACGACTTTAAGAATGATTGCAGGATTAGAGGAATTAACGGAAGGTAAGTTATTTATTAACGATCTTCTTCAAAACGAAGAAGATCCTTCAACAAGACATTTAAGCTTCGTTTTTCAAAACTATGCATTACTTCCTCATTTAACCATTTATGAAAACATTTCTTTTGGTTTGTTAAATTTAAAAATGAGTGAGTTAGAAAGAAAAAAAGCAGTTGAAGAGATTGCAGAAAAGTTGTCACTTACTGATAAGCTTGGAAGTTATCCTGCTCAACTCTCTGGTGGACAGCGCCAAAGAGTAGCGCTTGCTAGAGCGTTAGTAGACCAGGAAAAGTTAATCTTATTTGATGAGCCACTGTCTAATTTGGACGCGTTACTACGAGCTGAAATGAGAAGTGAGTTATTAAAGCTTCAAAAAACATTTCAAACGACATGTGTATATGTCACACACGATCAAATTGAAGCGATGGCGATGGCAAGTCGAATTGTTTTAATGATGGAAGGAAAAATTGTACAGGTTGGTACTCCTTATCAGATGTATCACGATCCTTCTCATTTAGATACAGCTCTATTTATTGGACTACCTGAAGCGAATCTAATCACTTTTAATATAAAAGAGAAAAAGATATATGCAAGTGATGAAGAGATTCTATTAAGCAATGAAATGAACCTTTTAATTGAGAAGAATGATCTAGAAGAAGGATTTATAACGATTAGACCAAAAGCACTTAAGGTTCATCATGAAATGAGAAAAGGATTTACTAAGGGTAGGTTAACTGCAGTTGAAAACTTTGGTGTCAGTAAGCTACTTCATATAGAAGCGTTAAGCCAGACATTTAGGGCTGAAGTTGATCATAGCTTTGATGAAGCGAATACTCTTTATCTAGATTTTACTGGAGAGACCTATCTATTTGATAACCATAAGAAAAGAGTTAAATCCAATCCGATTCAAGAACTTATCTTTGAAACGAAGCCTGAATCGGTAGAGGAACTTCAAGTCATTCGAGAACTCATCAATTATGGATATGAAATATCATATGAAAAGAAGAACGCTAATGTTATCTATAACGAAAAAAATAATACTTATCAACTCAAAATCAATGATCAAACATTTAAGTTTAAAAATCTTCAAGACATCTTGAATGAACTAAGCTACAGAAAATAAGTTCTGTACAAAAGGAGATTACTATGGCAAAAATTGCACAACGTTATTTGGATATCGATCCATGGAAATTAGTAGAAACAAATTTCCATGAAAATAGGGCTTTAGTTTCAGAGTCCTTATTTTCGCTATCAAATGAATACATGGGTGTTAGAGGATACTTTGATGAAGGATATGAAAAAGAATCTTTAATAGGAACTTATTTTAATGGTATCTATGAAATCCCTAAAGATATTAGAAGAAGTCATTATAAAGGGATCTCCGATAAGCTGCATTACATGGTCAATGCAGCCAATCCCTTTTATACAAGACTATATATCGATGGTGAACTCTTTTCATTCGATCCTAAAAAGATTAGTGATTATCAAAGAACTCTAGATTTCAAGACAGGTGAATCGACACGTTCCTATAAAGTTGGAAATCTTTTTGAGATTACATTTAAGCGGATCATGAATATGAAGACTTATCAAATAGCACATCAAAAGATAGTGATCAAACCGTTCACTTATTTTGGTGAAATTTCAATAGCTTTTGGTATAGACTTTAATACCAAGCATTGGGGTAACCCTGGATATTGGGATGTAAAGGAATCTGGTAAGAGTTACTCACTAGGAGTTACAACTACCAATCAAAGTGTTTACGTGGGATATAAGCTAGATACCACAAGTGATTATCAATCTAGTCTAGCTATAAAAGATAGATTAAATACTGAAACATTAACATTTAGTTTAAATCAAACAATTGAAATTGATAAAACAATCGTTTCATTAATCGATAAAACAAAAGTAAGAGATTTAATCTTTTTCCAAGAAGAGGGAAGAAATCTATTAAGTGTTTCCTCGTATGAGAAAACTCTAGAAGATAATATAAAGTTCTACCAAGACTATTGGAATAAAAACGATATCGTGATTGATGGAGATCCATTAAACCAACAAGGTATACGCTATTGTTTATTTCAGCTCGTTGGAACATATCAAGGTGTATCAGAACATAACAATATCGGTGCGAAGGGATTAACAGGAGAAGCTTATTCAGGACATGCCTTCTGGGATTCAGAAACGTATTGTATACCTGTTTATCTATTTACAAATCCTAAGGCTGCTAGAAATTTATTGATGTTTAGATATAACACATTAAGTAATGCTAGAAGACGTGCTAAGGAATTAGATTGTAATGGCGCATGTTATCCTATCGCGACACTTAACGGTGACGAGGCATGTGACCTGTGGCAACATGCATCATTACAGTTTCAACCAACAAGCGCTGTCGCTTATGCAATCTGGCATTATGTGAAGAATACGAAAGATATCGAATTTTTAACGCATTATGGATTTGAAATGCTCGTAGAAATTGCTAGATTCTTTTCATCACGTGGACAATACAATCATGACAAGTCAAAATTTGGTTATTATGGTGTGATGGGGCCTGATGAATTCCAAATGATGGTGAACCATAATACCTATACAAACTTACTCGCGAAAACTTCAATGGAATATATGATTGAAGTTTATGAGACATATCGTCAAGATCCTAAGGTTAAAGAAGTTGTTAAGAACCTAGATCTTAAAGAATTAGAAGTGGATCTTATGAGAAAACAAAGTGAGCTCATGTATCTTCCATATGATGAAAATACAAAGATTTATGAACAACATGAAGGTTTCCATGATTTACCTCATATCGATATTCACTCGATTCCAGTTACTGAATTCCCGTTATACGCGAATTGGAGTTATGATCGAATCTATCGTAACGATATGATTAAACAACCTGACGTCTTAATGTTTATGTTCTTATATAGTACACAATATGATTTAGAAACTAAAAAGGCGAATTATGACTACTATGAACCTAAAACAATTCATGAGTCATCTTTATCTCCATCGATTCATTCGATCTTCGCATCCGAACTAGGCTATAAGAAAGAAGCACTAGACTTCTTTGGATTCGCGACCCGTATGGATATAGATGACTATAATAGAAATACAAAAGAGGGACTTCATTTAACCTCTATCGCAGCAGCTTGGGTGAATATCGTTTATGGCTTTGGAGGACTTCGTAGTGATGGAAAGATCATTAAGTTATCTCCATATTGTCCAGAGTCTTGGAAATCTTATCAATTCCATCTACAACTATTTGGTTCAAATATCCAAGTCTTCGTTGAAAAGGATCAAATTACATTAACGTTAGATCAAGATTTAGCAGAACCAATTGAAATCTACAATGAGATTTATAAACTTAAAAAGGGGATCTTAAAGATTCATGTGGCTAATTAAAGAAAGTGGTTTCGATAAAGAGCATATCATTCATAGAGGGAATCAATTTCTAATCGGACATATGAAGTTAGGAGTTAGAGGAACCTTAGATGAATTTAAAAAGAGAGAAATGGTAGGAATCACTCTCCCTTTTGTCTATGATCAAGTTGGTGATGGTTGGAGAGAACCAGTGAATGCGTTTAATTCATTATTTACTGAAGTGGTAATAGAAGGAAAACCATTAAGTCTTTTAGAAGATAAAGTCATCTCTCATGAACAGACTCTAGATATGAAAAATGCAGTCATGTCTAGAAGAAGTGAATTGATAAGAGGTGATTATAAAGTAACGATTAAATCATCTAGATTTGTATCAAATGTGGATGAGAGAGTGATTGTTGGAAAGTATTCTCTATCTCTAAATAGAGATGTAAAGATTGTAATAAATACAGGTATTGATATCGAAATATGGGATATCAATGGAAAGCACATAGAAGATGTAGAGTTAAGTGAAAACAAGTATATTAAGGCTAGTGGAGTGACTCACGAAAAGGGACATTTAGTAAGCTGTCTTAAAGAAATAGTTCCATTATTTAAAGATAGCAAAGTAAGCATTTTAAAAAATGATGAAGGAATCTTTTATCAAGTTGAAATAGATGCAGAAAAAGATATAGTCTATACATTCGAACAATACGCAGTCATTGGTGTGAATCAAAGCGATGAAATACTTAGTCATATATTATCTGAAGTAAAATCAGATGGATATCAAAATAGATTAGATAAACACAGTATAATTTGGAATCAAAAATGGGATGATTCTAACGTCATCATCCAAGGTGATGACGAGGCAGATCTAGCCTTGAGATATTCCATTTATCATTTACTGCTATTAGCACCACAAAGCAATTCCCAGTCTATTCCAGCTCGTGGTATTTCTGGACAGACTTATAAAGGTGCAGTATTCTGGGATACTGAAATCTTTATGTTACC
>CAKMKF010000161.1 GCA_927439925.1 uncultured Acholeplasmataceae bacterium
CCAGCAATGGTTAAAATTAATGAATGGAGTGAAGAAGAAAATGGCAAAGACGAATAAAATTATTGGTATCGACTTAGGAACTACCAACTCATGCGTTTCCGTAATGGAAGGTGGAGAAGTCAAAGTAATTCAAAAAGGATATACATATAAAGATCAACTTCAAATGTACCATCAGCTAGTCTTAAAATAGATACGTCAAATGTTCCTCCACCTAAGTCGAAGACTAGAACTGTTTGTTCTTTATCTGTCTTATCAATACCGTAAGCTAGTGCAGCTGCAGTTGGTTCATTGATGATACGCTTTACATTTAAGCCTGCAATTTTACCTGCATCTTTTGTTGCTTGACGTTGTGCATCATTAAAATAAGCTGGTACAGTAATAACTGCTTCAGTTACTGTAGCACCTAGATAATCTTCAGCTGTTTTCTTCAAATTTTGAAGAATCATTGCTGAGATTTCCTGTGGTGTATATTTCTTTCCGTTAATATCTACGCGGTAATTTGCATCACCCATGTGACGCTTGATTGAACTTACTGTGTTTGGATTGGTGATTACTTGACGTTTAGCAACGTCACCTACACTAATTTCTTCACCTTTAAATGATACGACTGATGGTGTTGTTCTTCCACCTTCAGCATTTGAGATTACTTTGACTTCTCCACCTTCCATTACGGAAACGCATGAGTTGGTAGTTCCTAAGTCGATACCAATAATTTTATTCGTCTTTGCCATTTTCTTCTTCACTCCATTCATTAATTTTAACCATTGCTGGTCTTAGTAGTTGATCTTTATATGTATATCCTTTTTGAATTACTTCTAGGTTAATACCATTGGGTTTTTCTTTGTCGCTTACCTTTTCAATCGCGTAATGATAATTCGGATTGAACGGTTGATTGAGTGCATCAATTTCTTTTAATCCATCAGAAATTAAAACATTATATAGCGAATCATTAATCATCTTGAATCCAATTAAGAAATTCTTTAGCATTGGATCTTCTGTTGTCATATTGACAACCTTATTCATTTGATCTAATGGGTTTAAAATATCTCCAATTAAATTTTTAGATGCATATTTTCTTTCCTGGATGCGCTCAGCGTGAACTCTTTTTTTAAAGTTTTCAAGCTCTGCAGCATTTCTTAATAACTTATCTTTTAAATCTTTAACTTCATTTTCTAGTTTCTCAACTTGTTCTTTATGCTTGTTTTTCTTATCTTTTTTGACTTCATGTTCATCTTGAATGACTTCATCTTCCATGAGTTTTGCTTCTTTTTGATTATCCATTTTATATCATCCTTTACTTTTTATATAATTTGCCTATGTTGCTTGCGATGTACTCCACTAAAGGAATGACCTTACTATATTCCATTCTAGTCGGACCTAAGACAGCAATTGTTCCATGTTCTAAATCACTAATTCGATAAGGTATCGAAATCATAGTGCAATTTTCCATCGGAATTAACTGTAAATCACTGCCAAACCTGATACTTAAACCTTCATGGTCTCCAATGAGTTTTACAAGTTCTCTACGATCTAACATTTCAACAAAGTTCTTTATGTGTCTTACATTATGGAACTCAGGTTGTTCAAACACGTTTGTTACACCAGATAAATAAAAGTTTTCTTCAGCAAATTTGGAAAATGCATGAATAAATGAGTGTACGAGTTGAGTTTGATATTCAATAAATGATTCAATCTCTGATTTCGCAAATTCTGCTTCTAAAATCTCTTTAGCATCTGTAATGAGTCTGTCTCTAAGTAAGTCATCAAGTGTTTTAATGACTTCTTTAAGGTCATTGATTTGCATACTATCTGGAATGGTAATGTTTTGGTGTTGAACATGCCCTTGATCAGTAACAATTAAAACAACTGCATCTTTATCCCCTAGTGGGATGAAATCAATTTTTTTAATAGTTGAAGCTTGTTGTGTCGGACCTACTGCCATAGCAGTGTAATTGGTGAGTTCAGAAAGTAAATGAATTGCTTCTTCGACTGCTTGTTCTCTACCTAATTTGTTTTTAATGAAGATTTCATCAATCAATGGAAATTTTTCCATGACTTCTGAATCTCTAGTCACCAAATGCTCGACATAATACCTGTAACCTAATTCTGAAGGAACACGTCCACTAGATGTGTGCGTCTTTTCTAAATAACCTAATTCTTCGAGTTGAGCCATATCATATCTTAATGTTGCACTAGAAAATTTCAGATAAGGCATCTGGGTGAGTGCTTTTGATCCTACTGGTTGAGCATCTTTGACATAAGCTTCAATGATTGCTTTCAGTATCAGTTTTTGTCTGCTTGTAATCATTTGTACACCTCATTTAGCACTCATTTGGGTTTTGTGCCAACTCTATTGTATTATAATTGATTGGCACTGTCAAGTATTATGTGCTATTTTACAAAAAAAATAAAAGACACTAAAGTGTCTTATTTACTCGATTGTTTTGCCCATTTTAAATAAAAGGGATTATTCTTCATTTCATAGCGAATTGTAGTGATTTCATCGTGACCTGGATAAACCTTAATGTTTCCTGGAAGACTACATAACATTAATATACTTTTTCTGAGTTCTACCAAGTTTCCTGAATATAAGTCATGTCTACCGACAGATTCTTTAAAAAGTGTGTCTCCCGTGAATAATCTTTGATCATATAAGAAACATAAACTACCTTTCGTATGTCCTGGTGTGTGATATACTTCAACAAATTGATCGGCTAATGGTATTTTATCCATATGTTTCACATAGATAAAATTCAAATTCTTTCTCTTATAGGGGTGTGCTTTAGGAGCATATCCGTTATATTGATCTTCAAATAATAGATGTGCATCATCTACATGCATATAAATAGGAACATCAAATTCACCGATTAAATGAACGTGATCCTGATGTGCATGTGTTAAAAGTATTCCATGTAGTGTTCTACCCATAAGTGATGTTTGAATATCCTCATAGTCATGCGAAGGATCAATGAGCAGACAAGAATCGAATCTGCAAATCAAATATCCGTGGGCAAAATCATTTTTTTCTTTAAATGTATTCATATTTTCTTATAGAAAAAAAACTATTCCAAGAATAGCTTATTTCTTTTCTTTATGGGTTGTAGCTTTTCTTTCACGTGGGCAGTACTTCTTCATTTCCAAGCGCTCAGGATGAGCTTTTTTATTCTTGGTAGTATGATAGTTTTCTTCGCCACATTCTGTACAAACCAATTTGACTAGGTCTCGCATGATATTCCCTCCAAACGTACGAATACATTATAACAAAACAATAACATTATTTCAATCATTTAAAATATTATTTTTTTTATGTTACGTAAAACCAATGAATTCATCATACATTCAAGCATTTAACCTACCAATTTCACACAATCTACTATATAATCTATGTGGGTGATAAAAAATGTTAATTAGAGAACAAACTAGACAAGTTCAGGTAGGACCCTACCAACTTGGTGGAAATAATAAGGTCTACATACAAAGTATGACCAACACGCATACAAAAGATGTTGAAGCTACCGTAAAGCAGATCAAAGCACTTGAAGAAGCTGGCTGTGAGATTATACGAGTTGCTGTTTTAGACATGGTCGATGCAAAGTCTTTAGGTGAGATTAAAAAACAAATCAAAATACCTTTAGTTGCTGATATCCATTTTGATTATAGACTTGCACTTGAAGCTATCAATCAAGGGGTCGACAAGATTAGATTAAACCCAGGTAATATTCCAAAACGTGAACACGTTATGGAAGTTGTTGAAGCGTGTAAAAAGAAAAATATTCCGATTCGTATTGGGGTAAATTCCGGATCTTTACCAAATAGAATGGCTCCTACTGCTGAAAATATGGTAGAAACAGCTAGACATCACGTAGAAATCCTAGAATCTATGGGTTTCTATGATATCGCGCTATCTTTAAAAGCTACAGATATGAAATTAATGATTGAAGCATACCGTTTAGCTGCTAAAACTTTTCCGTATCCTCTTCATTTAGGAGTAACAGAAGCTGGAACAGCATTTAGTGGTGCGATTAAGAGTGCGATGGGTATTGGTATATTACTAGCTGAAGGAATTGGTAATACGATTAGAGTATCGTTAACCGATAATCCTGTACTAGAAATTCAAGCAGCAAAAGAAATATTAAAAAATCTAGGTTTAAAAGATAAAGTTCCAAATCTAATATCTTGTCCTACATGCGGTCGAATTCAATACGATATGATCGAAATCGCAAAAAGAATCGAAGAGTATCTATTAAAGATTAATAAAACTATAAATGTAGCAATCATGGGATGTGCAGTCAATGGACCCGGTGAAGCAACACACGCAGATATCGGCATTGCTGGTGGTAAGGGTGAAGCAATTTTATTTAGACGTGGGAAAATCATTAAAAAAATCAAAGAATCAGAAGTCTATGACGTTTTAGTCGAAGAAATCAATAATTTTGATGATTCAATTCAAACAAATGGCGAGCATTAAGCTCGCCATTATTCTTTAAGCACTTCTTCTAAATTTTGCTGAAAATGTAATATCATACTCAGGAACTTCTACATTATTCATATGGATTTCTCCATCGACATAATCATAGACTTCCTTCACATTTGAGAAACCTACTTTAGTCGTAATCGTAATCTTTCCATTACTGATACGGTAACTAGCAATTTCTTCATAGACTTCAGCTCCAAATTGTGAGCCTTTAGACTTAACTACCAACGATCCATCTTCAAATAGCTCAATTGTGTAATAAGTAAAGTTACTTAAACTAACATCCCCACTCATTTCATAAAGCTCGTATACTCCAGCTTCCTCCTCGTAGCTTGGTGTGCAGCCATATAGCATAACTGCAGTTAGGATTACCCCCACCAGTAAAAACAATTTTTTCATCTTAATCCCCTTTCATTTATTTTTTTTAAGTGACAAATAGAGTAATCTCATAGTCACAAATATCCGAATAGAATTCCTTTTCATGCGATACTAAAATAAGAGTGCCTTGATATTTAATCATGGCTTCTTTTAAAGCCTCTTTCGCATTTACATCCAAGTGATTGGTTGGTTCATCAAAGATTAAAACATTTCCTTTTTGATGTCTTAATAATGCAAGTCTAACCTTAGTTTGTTCTCCACCAGAAAGTGTATTGATATCACGTGTAGCCATTTCATAATCTATTCCGTGATTCCCAAGTAGGGACATCACTTCTTTTTTTGTAAAATGAGGATATTTTATATGTACAACTTGAAATGGTGTGAGTCCATCATCAAAGATGGAGTCTTGCTCAAAGTAAGCAATCTTTGCAGTATCTATCCATTTGTATTCTCCACCGAGTTTAGGTATTATTCCCAAAACAGTTTTTAAGAATGTCGATTTCCCAATCCCGTTTTTTCCCGTTATAGCAACTTTTTCTTCTTTAAGGATTGCTATACTTAATGCTTCTAACAAAGGCTCCTGATAGCCTATTTCGAGGTCTATCGTCGTGAGTACGTCTTTACCTGTTGCTGAAGCAAACGGAAAATTCAAATGATAAGTCTTATCATGCTTTGGTGCAACCACTCTTTCAATCTTTTCCAGCATTTTTCTTCTACTTTGTGCCCGTTTAGTTGTCGATGCTCTAACGATATTTCTTTGAATAAAATCTTCAGTTTTTTGAATGAATTTTTGTTGAGAGACAAATGCTTTTTCCATTTGACCCATTCTAAGCTCTCTTTCTTTCAGATAATAGGTATAGTCGCCTTTATATCTCATAATATTTCCGTTTTCTAAAGCGAAAACTGTATTCGCGATTTCCATTAAAAATTCTTCATGGTGAGATACAACAATATAAGCTTTTGGATAATTGATTAAGAATTTAGATAACCATTCAATATGTCTAACATCCAAAAAGTTTGTAGGTTCATCTAAAAGAAGGACATCTGAATCTCCTAATAATAATTTACCTAAAATTATTTTAGCGCGCATACCACCCGATAGATGTTTAATTGGTTCATCGAGGATGTCCATAGTTAGACCTAACCCGTGAATGATATTTCCTACTTTTGATTTAATCGAATAGAAATCAGAATGTAATAATTGATCACCTAATGCAGATGCCCAATTTAAAAGTCTATCATGGTCTTTTTCTGGAGCAGTAACTACACTTTCATAAAGTCTTTCCATTTCTCTTTCTTTTTCGAAAAGAGGTAAAAAGACATCGTATAAATAGGTTTTTACGAGTAGGTTTGGATCGACATTCGCGTATTGATCCAAATATCCGATTTTTTTATTTGGTACCCAGTTGATAAACCCCTGGTCAGGAGTTAATGACTTTTCTAATAGCTTAAGTAGTGTTGATTTACCAGTTCCATTGGGTCCAACTAGAACTGCATGTTCCCCTTCAAAAAGACGCATAGAGGCTTTTTGATAAAGGTTTTCACCACTGTAGCTAAATGCTATGTTTTCTACTTCTAAAATGCTCATCTTGGTAAGTCGAAACTAAGTGGAGGTTGATCATCCTCGACATAGATCCATTTCTCCTCAATAAAATTATCTCCACCAACGATCTTCGCGACGGATTGTTTCATATATTTTCCGGTACAGGTTGCAAGTATCTCGTTTTGTTCATCACAAAGATATCCTTCTCCTTCAAAAATCATTCTTCGATTTGAAGTGATTTTTCCGACAGCCTTTAATTCCTGATCAAGAGGAACTGGCTTTAAAAAGCGGATGTTTAAGTCCACGGTAACTCCCCATACGCTCATGTCAATCATTTGGATTGCACGACCGATGGTTTCATCTAATAATGCGGTAATAATTCCACCATGCATTCTAGATGGATAGCTCTGATGAATGTCTGAACCTTTAAAGATCCCTAAAATCGTATGATCTTCGAGTTCATAAAAATTGGTATGAAGTCCAGCATCATTATTCATTCCACAGACAAAACACATGTCTGAATTATTTTGTTTTCTAGTCACTTTGTAGATCATATGAAATTCAACTCCAAATGTAAGTATAAAATAAAGATACTGCCTATCAAGGTAATGATGAAGAATAGAATCATTAAGATGCGATACCAAGTCTTAAATTTCGATTCTTCTGAAAACGTGAGTAAATAACCAATAGAGCAAGGTGTGAATAAAACGAAGAATGCTTTATTTCTATCTAGCTTATTGGATAATACTGCAATAAGTCTCATTGTAAATAAAGTAATAGTTCCACCAATTAAAGCAATCCAAAAAGAATTGATAAATATATAGATAAATAGATCAAGCACGTTTTTCACCTCCAAAGAGTAAATATAGAAGGGATGCTACGGGAATGATGAAGAACAAAAATGAACCAGTTAAAAAAAGTCCTAAAATTGCCCAAAAGTATGAAGATAAAAAGATTAAGAGTCTATCCTTAGGTTTCATCATCACACCTCACTTCCTAAAATAATATATGTTTCTAGTTCACCATTATCTAAAATTTCGATATGTCTACCACCTTTTTCAAGGTTACCGTATCCATTATAGCCTGTAGCTCTACCGTAAGCAAGCATGATTCCGTTCATCATCAAGTAAAAATCATTTAAATGGTCATGACCAACAAAGACTGCTTTAGATTTATTATAGGTGACCATTGCATCAAAAAATCCGGTGTCAACACCTTGTGCATAAACCATTTTTTCTCTAAAAATACCTACATAAGTTTCAGGGTCTATATATTGTCTTAGTGGTATATGCATGAAAACAAGCGATTCAACAGTGTCTAACGCAACTTGATCTTCATACCAAGAGACTTGATCCAGTGATAAATAATCGTATTCTCCCTCTTCTTCAGTATAATCATCACGTTCAGCTTTTGAATCCAGGAAGTAAGCATTATAAAAAGGTTGGTCATTTTTTGTAAATCCTATTTTTTTATTGTGCAACCAATTCAGATTTAACGATCAATAGTAAAAAAATATGGGAAGTTAGAGATGCATCAAAATCGAATTTAATTGACCAACCTTTTTATAATGCTTACTTCCTGGATTCAAAAGCTGAACG
>CAKMKF010000162.1 GCA_927439925.1 uncultured Acholeplasmataceae bacterium
ATACCCAAAGAAGCTTTCTTACAAGAAAAAGTTTATTATGAGCAAGCTTTAACACTAGATGATTATCTGAGCGATTTACATCAAAGAAATATAGATGAATTAAAACTGTTACTATATTTCTTAATAAGATCAATATCTTGAGTTCCCCTCTTAAGTTCATCTACTGTTTGATATGTTTCATCATCGCCTTCAAAAAGATCTCTGATGATAAAAACACTTTGATTTGCTTTTCTAAACAATGACGCAGTTGCATTGATATACATGAGTGTATCATGATACACTTTACTACCTTTTCTTTCATTTAAAAAAGCTTTTTGTACATCAATGATGAGTAGTGCAATATTCATATCAATTCCTCCAACTGTGATATTATTTCAATTATTTCTTATAATCAATACCTTCTAATGAAATAGCAAACCTACATAGTATATCTCCTTTTAGTGGAGTTTCAAGACATTGCACATCTAGCTCTTTATCAAACAATATGTCAAATTGATATTTTGTAAATCCACCACTACAATTACACCATTCTGGTGAAATATGATGTTGATCATTTTGTAAAACAACTTTAGCAAAAGGACAATGACAAGCATGATATCTTTTCTTTTCAATTGTTGAAGCTTCTAAATACGCTTTTGTATCATAGGGTATTTTGGTTACATAAAGTTTATCATCATAACGAACTGCTGATAATATTTCTTGATTACTGCTCACAAATTCAATCACTTGATCATTGATCTCTTGTTCATACCAAACTCGATTTTCCTTTTGAAACTGTTTTAATTCATCTATATTTCTTTGATGTAAATCGCTCAGATAATCATCTAGTGTTAAAGCTTGCTCATAATAAACTTTTTCTTGTAAGAAAGCTTCTTTGGGTATGTGATGATGATTATCTGCTAATATATATTTGATTTGTTTTTCAGTCAAATGTTTTTCAAAAGTACTCATCATTTTATCTATATAACTTGGCATTTCTAAAAGTGGTGCTCCTAGTTCGGGTATTTGAATAGATGATTTAATTTCATCAGCTTTAGAACTACCCACAACTCTCACTAGTTTACTTAGAATACTCTCCATTACACCAATACTTCCCGTGTATCTTGTAAGATGGATGAATAGATCATGACGTTTCGCTACTTTAAAATAACGCATCATAATAACAAAATTGACTACAATATTCTTTCTAAACAATAGGAGATAGTGAATGAGTTCATCAAGTATATTTATATCGATATCCTCAAGTTGATGTTTTAAATGGTTTGATGAAAGTTCGGCTTGTAATTCGCTTAAAAAATCTAAGGCGTCGTTTAGATCTTTTTGGTCAAGATTATTTCGTTCATATAGCGATGTGAATTCAGCAACTAACATAAGTAATCACCTGATTTCGATACCCAAATTATATCAATTATTTATTAAAATGTTTTCTCTTTACATCAATTTCTTTTATTATCATCGAAATCTTTAAGAATTCACCAATTCTACATATCTTGAATCTCTTTAGGCATTTCTATTTTTAACCCTTCTTTCATCAAACTCTTTTTAAAGAGTGGATAGATGGCGATGATAATCATCATCACTCCACTTAGTAGAATAATGAGTGAGACATCAACTGTATCTGAAATGGGTCCAAATAATACCATACCTAAAGGCATACTGACCATGCTAATCAATCCGAATACTGAAAATACTCTTCCTATATATAAGGGATCTACTTTTTCTTGAATTAAGGCTGTAAGTATTGGACTGCTTACTGAAATAAAGAATCCAACAAATGCCCAAAAACCGATATAGACCCAAAAGTTAAAAGGTAATCCTAAACCTACTGTACCAATTCCAATAGCTATATAAGCTACAAAATAAGTAAGTAATCTATTTTTAAACCCTCCCCAAGCAGCTATAAGAATCGACCCAAATAACATACCAATACCAAATACAGCTTCTAGAATAGAAAGTCTCCAAGCCTCTGGTCCAAATACTCTAGCAACCTGTAAATAAGTTAAAAACGCTGGTGCTGCAACCATAAACATAAATAAGAAACCAAACAATAGAATGTTAAATATTAAAGGATGTGTGAATGCATACTTCAAGCCTTCTTTAATGTCTTTAAAATAATCGATTGCTTCTTGGTTCATTTCTGCTTCATGTTTCGGTAGTTTTACATAGAAAATTAAGATGATTACTGCAACAATTGCAGTAATCACATCAATGAAAAAAATATACTCAATCGATGATACTGCGAGTAATAATCCAGCGAGTAATGGCATTAATATCATGGATGCTGATTGTATACCTTGTGATATACCTTGGATTTTTAGCAATTTGTCTTTTGGTACAATCTGTGGATATACAGCTGAAACAGCTGGTTGGTGAACAGATTGACCAATAGAACGTATCACAGAAACTACAAACACAATCCATAACTCTCTAATTCCCATAAAAAAGAGAATTGCTATGACTAAAGTAACTCCTGCAATTAAAAGATCAGCAATAATCATTAATCTCTTTCTGTTTAATCTATCTGCCCAAACTCCAGCAAAAGGAGAAATTAAAAGTGCAGGTACAAACGTACATAAAACCATGATCGTCATCATAACACCTGATTGAGTGCTTAACGTGACATACCACATGATTGAATACATCACGAGCATTGATCCAAGTAATGATACTGTTTGACTTACCATAAAGGTTGTTACTAATTTTTTCCAGTTAGACATATATTTAAATTCTCCTAAAAGTTAAGTGTAAAAAACAGAATCTTTTCATTATTATATTATAAGTTTCTGAAATACTTGTGAAATATGTTTTGGTAGTCCTTTTAGCTATCATTTAGAATATTTGAATTCACATTGCATTCATATGCGTTATATTGCTATAATATAGACATAATATTTCGTTTACAATAACATATGACATTTGGGGGATTTATAATGAGAAAACTTATCATCTTATTACTTTTAATCTTTTTGCTAGCTTCCTGTACTCCATCTTCAGAAATAAAAGTTCCGATAGAAACCATTGAAGATCCTATTGAAACCATTGAAGAACCTATTGAGACTATTGAAGAACCTGTTGAAACAGTAGAAACTCCCGTTGAAACTCCTAGCAATTATGTTGGTTATGCAACTAATCTTTTAATCACAGAATCTATTATGCCTATGTCTCAACGACTACCACAAAAATTCTTCACCAGCTCATATACAAAAATAAACTTCATTCCACTAACAAAAGAGCTCTGTGTAACGGCTAGCATTAACGATAAAGACTACAGAAATGCTACTTACTATCTCGTAGGAAGAAAAGTCGGAAACAATTATTATGGCGAAATGCGTGTCCAATTTCTAATCCCTTCTGGGGTTGGCTCTAAATCATATTGCTTTAGCAATGTAGATTTACTTGAACCTTATGAAGTCTTATTAACAAAACATGACTTAGATGACTTAAACCCTTCTTCTACCATGTATTCGGTGAACACCTTAACATTGCATGATCAAAAGTCTAGTATGAGAAGTCGTGTATCGCTTCATTCTGTTAGTGGTCTATCTCCATCTATCTATGAAATGGGAGAAAGCCCTTATATTCATTTCACAACCACCTACTCAGATCCTAACAAAATCATTGATACCGCTCATGTCGTATTATTTAATCCATTTGATAAATCAATCATTGATTCTCAAGTGATCACAATCACTGAAGCACATTATGAAGGTGAATTGCTGAAATTAGAAAACATCAGATTCGATAATCTTGTTCCAGGCTTAGAATACATAATACAAGTGTTTGTTGATGGCAATGATGGAGTCGATGACTTTGAAAAGGTTACTCTTGAGTCTTATCGATATGAAACTGGAACTTATGAAAGTGTTGAAATAAATGATGTCTTCCATGGTTTGTTTGCTGTCATTACAGGTCTTGAAGTTGTTGAAGACGAAGTTATTTTATATTATGATTTCAAAAATGATGGAACCATGACTTATACAGATACTAAACTACCTATATCTTTCAAGGTAACAACATATACTGGAATATATCCTGATCAAATTGAACAAAGTTTTGCGCTGGATATAGAAAAAAATCAAATGGTTTTTTCAAAAGAACTATTCACTCATGGATTCAGTTTAACGATTCGTGATGAAAGAAATCAACTCAATTTTTGTAATTATTCAATCTCTCCAAATCTACTGAGTCTAGTCGCGTATGAAAATCAAATGCACGAGATTAGAATCATTAACATGGATCATGATAATCCTCAAGCTATATCCATGAAAGTAGAAATACTGAATAGTGCACTTGAAGTCGTAGAAACACTAGAAAATGTCACGACACAATTTGGCGAATTCAATTATCCATATGAGAATACGTATCCAAAAAACATGGGATTTAAGATTAGAATTACTTATGAGGTTGAATCAAAAATCGGTATCATAACGCATACAGAAATATTTCCACTTTACTATGGTGAGTAACTCAAGAATCATCATGCAAAACTTACATTAAAAAATATTTTTCAATGTTATAATAAACTCAAATATCTAATATGGAGGAACATTTGTGTCTAGTAATGTGAAAGTGAATTACTTATTGGTTGATCGTAAAAAACTTGATTTATCAAAGTCCGTTAAAACGCCTTTAGATTCTTTAAGACAAAAAGTTAAAAATTTACTTGATCAAAAAATTCATGGTATAAGTTTTAGTCCTTATACAGGAAATCAAAACCCATCTAACTTTGATTGGATCTATCCGGAACAAATAGAGTCTAGACTATCCATTATTAAACCTTATGTAAATTGGATTAGAACATTTTCTTGCACTTTAGGAAATGAAGCAATCGCTCCAATCGCTAAAAAACATGGATTAAAAACACTTGTAGGCGCTTGGATTGGTGATGATCTCGAAATGAATGAAGCAGAACTTGATAACGTCATTCGAATTGCTAAAGAAGGCTATGCAGATATGGTAGCTATAGGTAATGAGGTTATGCTTAGAGAAGAAATTCCTATCGACTTGCTTTTAAGTTATATTAAAAGATTTAAAGAAGCTGTACCAAATGTTCCAGTTGGATACGTCGATGCTTACTATACATTCGTAAATGAACCAGCATTATTAGATGTTTGTGATGTCATTTTCGCAAACTGTTATCCATTTTGGGAACACTGCAATCTCGAACAAGCAGTGAGTTATATGAAAGAAATGTATGACTTCGTCAAGAAAGTCTCTAAAGATAAAGAAGTCATTATTAGTGAAACTGGATGGCCAACAAAAGGTGAGTCATACGGTGAAGCACTACCTTCATTTGAACATGCTGCTAGATATTTTATTGATACATTCGAATGGGCGAATTCAAATGATATCAAGGTCTTCTACTTCTCATCATTTGATGAAACATGGAAAACTGATGAAGAAGGAGAATATGGAGCCTATTGGGGATTATGGGATCATGATGGGGTTTACAAGTTTTAACCTATACAATCATAAAAATGAACACCACTTGCAGATAACCTGTAAGTGGTGCTTTTAATCTATTCGAATTATCTAATAAATTTATCTTGCATCTTAATATATTCAATCATCTTATCTCTGTACGCTTGAGATATTTTTTCTTTCATTTCATACATTCGTGCATCCGCACGTGAAATGAGATTATATATATTTTTAGTTCCATTTTCATCGTAAGATAGACCAACTGAAACACTAATCGTTTGTTCAATATCTTCATGTTCACATGATTCTAGAAGTTCTCGTTTTTTATTTTCTAGAAATTCTAGATCAGTATCATAAGCAATCATCATGAACTCATCTCCACCAATTCTAGCAATATCTTTATTCGGTATATCCTTAAACACTTGTTTCATAATATTTGCTATGGATTTTAACAAATAATCTCCTCGCTCATGTCCTAGATAGTCATTATTTATCTTTAGCCCGTTTAGATCTAATGAAATAACACCAACATTTTTAGTGTGATGAATAGCGCTTAGCTTATTTTCAATATAATTTCTGTTATTTAAACCTGTCATTGAATCATAATTACTGAGCTCATTTAGTTCTCTTAGTAAATAATAGACTTGAGTTTCATCATAGAGTAAGATCATATGACCTGATTCATTCATACCTTTAAGTTTGAATTCCTTTTCTCTCAAGTGATAATGATCTTTATCCTCATAGCCATCTTCATTCATATTGTAGTCGCTATAAAGGGTTGCTTTATCAGCAATCTTTGCAGCAACCATGTCAAATGGTTGACTAATAACTTCTTCAAGTGAAAGATTGTATTTCTCTAACAATAAGGGACTAATCTCAATAATTTTTCTGTCTACATCTGTTAATATATACATTTCACGCATATTGGATAGTATTTCGCTTCTACCAGATGCTCGCAGATTAAACACCATATCTTTCCTGTAAATAACATCATATAAAACAAACGCGACGATCACTAATGATATATACGTTAAATTCACATTGACCTTAACTACAAAGAGTTGTAAGGCATTAAATAATAACACTAAGACTACACTAATAGCCATCATCGTTGTAACTTCCTTATACTGTCGAATACCCTTTTGTTTACCAAGAAAGACAAATAATAACACAATTGCTAAAAGGGCTACGATATAACTCAGTACTAAATGATATACAAATACTGGTCCATATGGTGAATTATATAAATCATTAAAAGATGTTAAATTTGTTTGTTTTAATTTGAGTAGCCATAATGTATAAGAGTTTGTAAGTGCAAGCACCAAATCAATGACTACAAGAACTCCTAAAAATATTTTTAAAAAGATTGGGAACTTTTTTCCAACATACTGATATATTGTACAAAGCATGAGTACAGCGAATAACAATCTTAAAACATACCCTAGCATACCAGAATAATAAATTATAAATGTGTTTGTAGAAACCCGTTCAAGAATAATTAATATAGTCCAAAAGAATGTAGAATAGATCAACACTTTTAAACAAGCATACTTGCTATCACTTCTGTTTCTAAACATGTTAACTACAGGAATCAATGATAGAAATGCTGTTAATACTAAAATGATTTCAAAAAAAGTTTGCATGTGTTCACCTCGCGTAATGAGTCATATTGAATGAATTAGATAAGTCTTTTTACTTTACTGTAATCATAGCATACTTGATTATAATACTTCTATATCATTTCAAAGTTGTAAGAAAATCTTAATATTATGGAACGCAAAAAGAAAAGAGAGATTTACTCTCCCTTATCAGTCTTAAATTTCTTTTTTGCAATATGTTTCTTTCTAAAATAATATATACCAAATCCTATTGGACAAAATACAAGTGCAAATGGTATCACATGAATGACTACAATAGCTAACGCATCTAAGAGAAATACGACTGCTCTAAATCCAGTAACAAAACCATTTGCTACTCGATTAAAAAATGGTGACCGTGTTACTACTACACTTCCGTAAAACGTAATATTGACTTCACTATACTCTACTAAACTATCAAATAGACTTAACTCTCCTTCAAGATTCATTAATTCAACTTCAAGGTCTGATAATTGTTGGTTAATAACAATCATTTCAGAAAGTGTAGCTTCTGCATATAGTTCTTGTAATCTAGTTATTTGTAAATTGATGGATGCGATCCTATTCGTTTTGTCCTGGTATTGGAGCGATATATCTTTTCCTTGCTTAGTGAAGGTTCTTACTTGAAAGTTTGCTTTCAATTCATTCGTGAATTCATCTAATCGTTCTGTTTTTATTCGCACTGTAAAAGTAGCGTGTGATGATCCGACTTCTTCTAAATCAAACCATTCATCACTATTGACTAGCGTTTTTAGTGTAGCCACACTTTGATTTAGATCATTGACATCAAAAGAGCTGTTCACTGTGTAAATAATCTTTCTTTCTGGAATATCATTAGCGGTAAGCACAATTTCTTCATTGTCATCTGGTGTATTATCAATATAATCGCTTTCTGCATTACATGCTGAAAGTACCAACAAAAACATTAAAATAAATAAAAAACCAATTTTTTTACGCATATGTCCCCTCTCGATATGAAACTTTAACTATATTATATCATCATTTAATTATCATTATTACAAATATTTAAGAGTTCAAATCTCAAAAAATCAAAAGAAAAAAATAGTGATGAAAAAATCTCATCACTATTTCTATAATCTTACTTCAACAATCTTAATTGATTGGTCTTAATCGAACAACTTCATATTCAACATACTCAGTATCGATTGTCACTGTTCCATCTTCTGCAATAGAACCCGTGATATCTTGAATGAAATTATCTACACCCTTGAAGTAAATTGAACCATCATAGTCAATAACCAATTCATTAACACCATTTATTTGTAAACCTTGTGTCAAATTAACAACATTGAAGTGATAGTAATGTTCAGTCGATAGCAATTCATCAAATGTAAAATGAATAATGGCTGTTTCATCATCATTGATTGCAATATACCCTTCTTTAAATATAGTGATTTCAGTAAACGCTGAAATATTTGTATACTTAATAGAGTATTTAGCTTCTACTTCGTCATAGATTAAAATGAAGTTATCATTACCTTGAACCCAAGATTGTTTTTCTATCAAATAGGTGTTGTGGTCAAGTCTAATTACGTTATTTAAGTTATACAAGAAATCATGTACGCTAATTCTAATCTTTCTGTATTCGATATTCGATAAAACAAATGTTGCTTCAAAGTTATTGTCAACAGGAATCGTGTCACCTTTGTTAAATCGTACTGGTAATGAGTTGAAATACCAAGCATCTTCTGGAAGTTGATATTCAACACCGTTACCGTCAACCAATCGAACATTATTACTATAAACGATGCATCCTTCGTCTGAAGTACAAATCATTTCATCTTCAAAACTTAGAGGTGTAGAACCTGATAGTATAACTTCATTATAAATTTCGTCACCTAAGTTAAATGTTAAATACGCTGAGCCTAATGACCCATACACACCTGTGCTTGTTCTAAATGCAACCCATGATTTGCATGTTGCAGTATCACAAATTCTATTTTGGGTTAATGCTTCTTTGCGATAGATAAGCGTAGTATCTGAAAGCTCAACTGTTACCTTAAATGGCTTACGATAGCCATATTGTACATAAACATATTCACTAAAACTGTAAACTTCATCTCCAAATTCATCCACAAAAATATATGTAGTCATATCATTACTATGACAACCATTTATATTTGTACATACTTCACTTGTCAATGTTTCTTCGGTTACCACTTCTTTATCTGTTTCAACAAATGTTATCGATTGATACATTGCATCGCCTTGTTTGTAATTTATACCATAGTATTTTTGATCATATGTTTCATAATATCTATAGCACCCAGTCGAAGTCGTACAAACCATTGGTTCCATAACAATTGTAGTATCTACTGTCATATGATACTCAATGTATAATAGAATCGTTTCACCCATTGGAATTTGAATTTGATTATAAAATTCGCTTAAGAGTTTACCTGTATCATCATAGATCTTAATGATTATATTTTCATCACATGTCTCATAATTACAAACACTTCCTGAAACAACTTTAGTGTATTCATACACTGCAGAATTCTGTTCATTAATTTCAATAGTGTTTAAGAATCTTTCACCGAATGGTACAATCGCATTCTTACTCATCCAAACACCCCATTCATTGATTGAGTTATCCGCCATACTAATTTGACTTACACAACCACTCGCATTATCGCATATAGCATCTACATCAGAATATTCTTGTTCATATTGATAAGTTGTATTTGAATCAATTTGATATGTTTCTTTATAGTTTGGAACTGGGTCTCCTGGGAAATATACACCAGATGAATCTAATGTTGCAAGAACAGTTCCATCTGTGCCTAAGACTTCAGTTTGCATCATATACCAACATCCATTAGAATCTGTACAAGCGGGTCTAGCTGCATTGAATGTGCCAATACTTTGTATATGTAAATCAGCATCTGCTATAATCTTTTCTCCTACCTGAGTTTGAAAGTTAATGTAGTGATTTAAAGCATAAGGGTCTATTCCCTCATCATAGAGATTTACACTAAATCCATTAACCCATCCTCCTGTACTGACTTCATCCTTTTCTCCAAGTTCTATATAATGTGATTCCATTGTGCCATCTGAATTAATTACATAGAGTAGTGTTGTATAGTAACCGAGTTCTTCAACATAGGTCTGATTATTGTCATAAAAATACAATTCACCATTAGGGAATGTTACCGGTTGAAGACTTGATGAATTAGGTATCGTTGTTAAACCATGGGTTTGTGAATAAACCTTAATGTTACTATCATATGAATCACAAATAATATTGTTATTTCTTGGATCTAGTATAATCTCACAATTTGCGAAATTAGCTTTGGTTGCATTCATATATCTGATAAGCGTAAGTTCATTGGTTTCATGGTCAAAAGATAATTTCATAACGAAATTTTCCAGAGTACCATTATTGTCTAGAAGATCCATATAGTATATGTCTTCATTCCCTGCAGAAAAACCATACGATGAAATCATATAGTTGTTAACTCGATAATAGTTCCAATTGAAATGCTCGCTAATAATCTTATCGACAAAGCGTTGTGTAATTCGAGTAATTGGGTTATCTTCAACAGTTGCAGAATATTGAGTTACTGTAATAGTTCGATGGTCTTGAATGAAAAAATCAACTTCGAATTCTTCTTGATACTGTACTTGACCTAGTTCATCTAAAATAGGAACTATTTGCATTTGAAAAATTTGTTTCCCAAATTCATCCAATATGGGTTCTTCAACAATTTCAAAGATAGGATCATTATTAGCATCAAATTGTGGATTTCCGTTCTCATCAACAACCTGTTGCTCAAAATACTTAACGAGTCCAACCAATTTTTCTTCAGTTAAAATTGGAGCTTCTGTAAAAATGACAGGATTCCCATCAATATCTAGAACAGGAACCAAAACTTCTTCATACATAATGTTACCAAACTCATCGTGAACTGGCATATTGAATTCATCCATAATAGGAATCGTTTGAGTTTCAAATACAGGTTCATTGACTCTTACAGTAAGACGAACATTTCTTGAATGGTCTTCAAAATAGGTGTAAGTGTTTTCTATTTGTTGTACACTTCTGGTTGCAAATAACTTACCTGTTTCATTATGAATGAGGTAAATTCCACCAGCATAGAAAGAATCATTAACTTTTTGATGAAAATTTTGGTCTGTTAGATCATTATTAAAATCAACTTCGAAAATAACAACCGTATACGCACCATAAACTTCCAAAGCTAATGGATTGGAAGTAATATCTACAGATTGACCTGATTGATCTGTAAATCCTACTTCTTCAAAGAATCCATCATCAGTTAACTTAACGATTATGTTTTGAGTATCTTGATAGGTATCTAGAGTAGCAAGACTCATGATTTCATAACCACTGGATCCACTCATATTAATACTATTTTCATAAACATCTCTTGAAACTACTGCCAACCCTTTTGATCCTGATAAGTCAGCTACAAAGTCATCCATTAATTCTATTGAATTGATGTTTTCGACTCTAGTTACATCTTCATTGATGGTAATATTTTTAGATATGACTTGTGTTATCAAGACACATTCGCCATCAATCATGAAATAATTGGGTTGTCCTCCACACTCTAACGGTAATTCGTTTCGTATGGGGTCATCTGGGTTTATATTTTCATCTTCTGGTTTGCAACCAACGATAACGAAAAAAACCAATACAAACATAAATACTGTCAATAACTTTTTCATTGAAACCTCCATTTATTATCATATTTTAATTAAGGATTATAATGTCATCTTTTATGTATAACCCGTTAAGTACCTCTTTTAATACTTCCTTTAATCATTTTTTTAGAACGAAAAAAATCCTCATTATGTTTCCAGTATCTATTCTAGAAAAGAATAGTTACCTACAATAAGGTGTAGTCATAGAACTATATATTTCCAAAATGCACAAAATAACTTCAGCCAATAGTTTTTGACTACGTTGCTTTTTGAAATAATATTTATGTTAAATTTCGGATGCGTGAATTCATATTTATAATACCACTAAATTATTACTTAAGTCTTAATTTTTTCTAGATATTATATGAATAATCTGTTATTGATAGATAAAAATATACGTAGTATAGAGGTTTCATTTGCAGAAAACATTTAAAAAACCAATCTTAGTTAATCCTAAAATTGATTTTTGGGTTTAAAAATATCTATCAAATTATATATTATACTAGGTGAAATGATTTACCTTGCGATATATCCAAAAATGAATACAGTAACCATTAATCCTATAATCATCGAGAATAAATTCGCTACAAATCCATAGAGAATTCTAATATGGATAGGTTTTTCTTTTAATGTAAATGCATAGAAAATCATTTCCGATGAAAATATAAAGAACTCTCCTACAACATAATAATAAATAACAGCAATCGTGTTATCTTGACTGATGTAGAATGTAAAGATTGTTCCTATTGTTAATATAGATTGCGAGATTACATTAACACCAAATGCGATAGCGTAACTCATATTCTTCCTAAATCCAAAAGCGTATAATAAACCTAGTTCAATTGCCAGCGTTACAAATAATCTAATAAAAAAATCAATATAGGTAGATATTCTTAAAAATGGGTGCTTAACAAGTCCTGTAACTACACCTGAGTCATATTGAATCTCTTCATCAAGTGTTACTCCATCTAAATCCCATACAACTCGATAATCATATTGATTCATTTCAATATCCTTGGATATAATAACTTGGTCGTTTTCCCCAATCAACATCAATTTAAACTTTCTTGGTGGATTTATCCAAACAATAAACAGATGTGGACTCAGGTCTTCATCATCTTTTTCAAAATCAAATAGTCCCCATTGTTTATGATGAAGTGTGTTAGATACATATCCATCTTTATCTTGAAAGCTTGCTAGCATCTCTGGCATATCATAAACCATTGGATAATCAAAATCCCAGACCTCTTCACCAGTTTTGTTATAATATTCACTATCTAAAGCTTCTTGGATTTGCTCACTTGATAAAGGTTCCTCTTGATAAGAAAGCACCTCAAAATAATACTCAAAATCTGCATTCATAATCGTTAAGTGTAAATTAGATGGTGGTCCAGAATTCGCTTGAATTGCAATGCTAGGTATCAGAAAAAAGACAATTGTATATAAAATAAAAATTGTAATCATTCGCTTGATTATCACCGATTATCCCCCTATCTGTGTTTGATTCGCTATATATTATTACTATAATTATACCAAAGAATGATTAAATCGATGTATTTTGATGAAAAAACTACATTGAAAAAATAGTGATGACAAACATTATAACTGTAAATATATTACTTGCACAATGGAAAATGATTGATATTCTAATATCTTTAAGTCTCCATGCTAAGTAAAAAGCAGGGAAAAATGCTATGATTCTAAAAAACAAGTCAAAAGGTAACCAAAAGTGATAGATTGAAAAAAGTATGGTAATTATTAGAGGTGCTACCCAATTGTTCATTTTTAATTTACTCGTTAAATACCCTCTAAAGAATAGTTCCTCCACGATTGGTCCGATAAAGCCGTTGAGTAGAAAATATAGAACGCTCATCGTGATTAGTATTATCTTTGGGTAAGATGCGATCAATTCAAGGTTTTTCCAATTGAAGTAACTGGGAATCAAATCATATAATTTACTCGATAAAGGCTCAAACAGTATACCTTCTATTGGCATCCAGATAATCGTCATTAACCCAGCAAACCCAAAAGCACTCATCCCTAGCAATATTACAAGCCATAGGGGTTTATTCTCTTGATGAATAAACGCACTTATCAATGAATAATTCCCATAAACCTTTTTACTTTCTTTAAGAATTAAATAGATTTGAATAGGAAATAATATCATCAGTGCTGCTATGAAAAATAACAACATTGTAGGAACTACTTCATGAAAAAGAACACTTAGTAAAACATATAATATCATTGTTAAAACCGGTGGGATAAAAATATAAGCTAGTAATTTTGAAGTAGAAATCACTTGATGGTTATTCGGTTTTTGTTCAGTCATTGATGTATTTCTCCTTTTATATTTTTAGCTAGCCGATCAATTATTACATGAAATACATCATCGAAAGCGATGCGTTCATGAGGATATGCAAAATCACCAAATAAGGCATCATTGATGGCTTCTTGTGTATAAGAATACCTATGAATAATGCGAATGGAAAGAACATTAAACTTCTATAGATAATATAGGTTAGATCAAATCTAAGTGGCATAACCATATGTTGAATACTTAAGAAAAATACTGGAAGCCCAATATATACCCATTTATTATTAGAAATGTTTTTTAGTTTAGGCATGATGAATAGAAAATAAAATGGAAGTTCTACGAATCCTTGTAAAATGGGGAAAATAGTAATATTAATCAGAATGAAGAATAAAGGGATATCACCAATTAAAAATGTAGAACCTATTTGAGGATCTTGGTATAGCAATATCGATAATAATATATTAGGTAACATTGCACATATGAAGAGTGGTAAAAACATTTTTAGAAAATATAAAGAATTTACCTTATTAGCCTGCTTAAAAAAATCGAAATAACCTATTCCTTTTTTCTTTAATACAATAATCATCATCACTTTTTTTGTTCAAAATTTCAGAATCCATGGATAACCCATATCTTTTCAATTGGATAATATGTTATAATTCAGTGAATATATAACAATTCCAATTAAAAAAATATAAATTTCTGATTGTTAAAGAGAATGCTTTTTTACGAACAGATGAATTAGGAGCTAATCATGGATAAGAACAAAACAATAATTGCCCTACTCTTGGTAAGTAGAATAGTGTTGATGGTCTTTTTGCAACTCATAACGTATTGGATCGTTATACAAAAAGAATCACCTTTTGAGTATTCAGGATACTTTTGGTCAATACAGTTAAC
>CAKMKF010000163.1 GCA_927439925.1 uncultured Acholeplasmataceae bacterium
CGCGATAAAACCTGTTAAGTCTCCTATGACTCCTCCACCAAAAGCTAACATCAAATGATTTCTCTTTATCCCTTTTTCAATCAAGGTTTCTATCGCATGATGGTAGACATCAAGCGATTTTGTTTTCTCACCTGGAGGTAGCACAACAAAAGATAATCTATAACCAACCAATGCTTGAATTAAATCGTTTTTATATAAATCAAAAACATTTTGATCGGTAACGACAAAAATCTCATCAAATTCGTATACCTCTTTGATGTGTTTTGCAAGATGTGATAAACCACCTTCTTCAATAAAAATGTCGTAATTCTGCATTTTAAGAAATGTCAAAAGATTTCCTCTTTTCTTTGGCTTCCTTTAGGTAAGAAAACAAAATCGCTTGATGTCTACCATCATGCGATAGAAACCTTGATTGAAAAAGGGATAAAGAGAAATCATTTGATGTTAGCTTTTGGTGGAGGAGTCATAGGAGACTTAACAGGTTTTATCGCGTCTACATTGTATCGCGGGATATCTTATGTTCAAATACCCACCACACTTCTTGCTCAAGTGGATAGTAGTATTGGTGGAAAAGTTGGAATTGATTTAAAAGAAGGTAAAAATTTAATTGGGTCTTTCTACGACCCTAAATTTGTTTTAATCGATCCAAGTTTATTAAAAACTCTTTCCAAAAGAGAATATGCGAATGGACTTGCTGAAATGATTAAAGCGGGTTTAATTGGAGATAAAAAATTATATACTTATTTGTTAGAACACGAAACAGTTACTGAAGTAGAGATTGCAGAAGCAATTCAAGTGAAAAGAAATGTTGTATTACTAGATCCTTATGATAAAAAAGAAAGAATGTATCTTAACTTTGGTCATACATTTGGACACGCAATAGAAAAGAAACACAAATACGAGACCTATCTACACGGAGAAGCGATTAGCTATGGAATGCTTATCGCACTTCAGATAGGTATTCAACTTGGTGAAACGAAAGAAGAACTATATCAAGAAGTTTTAAATCTATTGTTGAAAAGAGGTTTAGTAAAAGAACCGCTACTTAAGAAAGATGATTATCAAGCTGAAATCATTCATGATAAGAAAAATCTTGCTGATGGACTTCATTTCATCCTCGTGACGAAACCTGGCGATGTTAAAATTGTGAAACTAAAGGAATTAGATATGTTATGAGGATAACCATTCAACCATCAAAACTTAAAGGAACACTACAGGTGGTTTCTTCGAAATCTTTATCTCATAGATACATCATAGCTGCAGGTCTAGCTAGTGGAACCAGTATAATCAAAAATGTTTTAGATTCAGATGATTTAACTGCGACTAAAAACGCATTATCCTCTTTAGGTGTAACCTTTGATGATAATCAAGTGATAGGAAAAGAGCTTAAAGTTATTCAAAACGAAATTGATTGTAATGAGTCGGGTTCAACTTTAAGATTCATGATTCCAATTTCTATGTTATTAAGAGAAGAAATTCGATTTACAGGAAAGGGTCGTTTACCACAACGTCCTCTAGATGTCTATTTTGATATCTTTAAGCAAAAGCATTTGCATTATAAATTAGAAAATAGCGATTCCAATCTACCCTTAACTGTAAAAGGACCTATAAAACCAGGATTCTATCAAATGCGAGGGGACGTAAGCTCACAGTTTCTTACAGGTATGTTATTTGCCTTACCTCTTTTAAAAAAAGATTCAGTAATTGAGATGACGACTCCAATAGAATCCAAAGGTTACGTAGATTTAACACTCGATGTTTTAAAGATGTTTGGTATACATGTATTATCAGTTGATCAATATTTTTATATCAAAGGTAACCAATCTTATATACCTAAGGAAGTGACTGTAGAAGGAGATTTCTCTCAAGCAGCATTTTGGATGGTTGCAGGTTTAATCGGCGATGAAATCACATTAAAAAGTTTGAACCCAATTAGTAAACAAGGGGACTCAAAAATAGTAGATATTATTAAGGATATGCATGGTGAAATTGAGTATATTGATAAAGAAAGAATCTATAAAATTGAGCCTAGCAAAACATATGGAGTCACTATAGATTTATCACAAATTCCTGACCTTGGACCGATACTCATGGTACTCGCTGGACTTAGTGAAGGATATACTAAATTTATTGGATGTAACCGACTTAGAATGAAAGAATCAGATCGATTAGACGCGATGTATCAAGTTTTATCTAAGCTTGGTGTGAAGATGGAAATAAACGGTGATGAAGCCGTTATCCATGGCCAAAATTCTTTCAACGGTGATATCGAATTAGATACTTTTGGAGATCATAGAATCGCGATGGCGATAGCTATCGCCGCGATTCGAGCAGATGGTCCAATCACGATTGATCATGCAGAAGTCGTTAGTAAATCCTACCCGAATTTTTTTGAAATCTATAAAAAACTTGGAGGGCAAATCCATGAATCTTGAGGAATTAAGAAAAGCTATTGATGCAGTCGATCATGACATGATGGAGTTATTCAAAAAAAGAATGGAACTCTCCTTTATGGTTGGAGAATATAAGAAAACAAATCAACTCCAAATACTAGATCAATCCAGAGAAAAAGAAATCCTAAAAAACAGAAGAATTGAATTAGATGATGAATCATTATGGCCATACTACGAAGCTTTTATTAAAGAAATCATGAAGCTATCAAAGGAGTACCAAAAATGAGCGATCGATACGGACTCATCGGGAAAAACATTAAACATTCAAAATCAACTCAAATTCATAATTTTATGGCAAAAAGATTAGGTATTGATTTTAAGTATGATCTTTTTGATATTGAGGAATCAGATATTTCACAACTGTTTGCACCTTCTAATAGCAAATCTATATCTATTCCTTGGAGAGCTAAAGGTAATAGCCCTACAACCGAAAGCACCGAAGTACGTTCACCAATCCAATCCCACATGGGAAAAGCA
>CAKMKF010000164.1 GCA_927439925.1 uncultured Acholeplasmataceae bacterium
CAAAAGATATCCCTGTTACAGCTTCTTCAAGTAGTTTAAAAACTATCTTCAAAAATCGGAGTGCATAGAACCATTGTTGAGTCAAATCAAGTCACACTTGTACTTTCAATGGATGCTTCACAAAAAATTGATGGGAAAAAACTTTTCGATAAAGCAAATGAATCTTTACATAAAATTCGGCTTGGATACTTTAAAGGGCATGTGCATATTGTATTAGTAACAAAGCATGCGAAAGAACATTGGCTTTATTTGTTTGACCTGTTTTTGGAAGATTTCGTTTATAATTGAAAATAGAGGTGATCGAGATGGCAGTAGATATTTTAAAAATATCAAAGGATGCACAAGAGGCGGCGAAACATCATAAAGACGTCATTAATGCATCAATTGGTATGTTTTACGATGAAGAAAAATTAATCGGAGGCATGCCAACAGTATCAAAGGCAATAAAAAATCTTACGGATGAAGAAATTCTTCCATATCCAGCAGTGGATGGAGGAGCACTTTTCAAGAAGAATGTGATTTCATGGGTACTAGGGAAGTACGAAAATGAAATCAAAGAAAAGATGTTTGTCAATGCGTGTGCAACTCCAGGTGGTAGTGGAGCAATCGCGTCTACATTTTCAATTTTTTCAAAACCAGGTGAATCGATTTTCGTTTCCAACATCAGATGGCAGTATGAAAGATTCGCGGATCGCGCAAAACTGGATGTATTTGAACATAATCTATTTGATGGAGACCATTTCGATATGGTGTCATTTAGAAAAAGATTAATTGAATTATGCAAAATTCAAAAACAAGTCATCGTTATCATTAACGATCCATGTCATAATCCAACCGGATTCACATTAAGTGAAGAAGAATTCAAAGGGATTATCAACGTTTTAAACGAGATGAAAGATAACGATATTGTCTTTCTATATGATTTAGCATATCTTGAATACTCACACGAAGCTGATAATAGAAAGAAAATCACATATCTTCCGCTCCTGAAATCTCATGTATTAACAATTATTGGGTTTAGTGGTTCTAAAACGTTTGGTGTATATGGACTTAGATTGGGGGCAGCAATTATCTTATCAGTTGATGAAGAGAAGGTAAAAGCGGCTCATCCAAAATTTGTTAATGAAGCTAGAGGTTCGTGGTCTGCAACTCCAACAGCTTCTATTGAACTTTTTAATAAATTCTCAATTGAGTCAAATCGAAGAGAATTTAATAATGATTTAAATAAAATAAATAGTCTTGTTCAAGAAAGAAGTCAGTCATTTATTTCACAGGCAAATGAGATTGGTTTAAAGACACATCCATTTAGAAGCGGATTCTACACGGTTGTATTAACTAAGAATCCAGAAATAGATTATTTAAAGCTTGCTGAACATAGAATTTTCGCTGTACCCATGAGCGGAGGAGTAAGATTTGCACTGTGCAGTCTGTCCAGAAATGAAATTAAAGGGCTTCCTCAAAAAATAAAATCTATTCTTAATTTATAAGACCCATTCAATGGGTTTTATTTTTTTTATAAGTAAACTACGTGAAAAACGTTTTCACTTTTTTTTCTTATGATTTCATTTGGTTTAAAGAAAAAGATTAGATATAATGAACCAGTCAAAAGCGATCGAAATTCAATATATATAGGAGGTACTTTATGTCTGCATGGAACGGATTTAAAGAAGGAAAATGGATGTCATCAGTTGATGTCCGAGATTTTATTGACAAGAACTATACTGAATATAAAGGGAGTTCATCATTTTTAGTTGGTCCCACAAATAACAGTTTAAAATTAAATCAATTGTTTGAAGGGTATTTAAAGGAAGAAAAGGATAAAGGTGGAGTTATTGAACTAGATACTCATGTTGTAGCATCTATTACTTCTCATGGACCTGGATATATGGAAAAAGAAATCGAAAAGATTGTTGGATTACAAACTGACAAACCTTTTAAACGTGCTTTTCATCCTTATGGAGGAATTCAAGTTGCTGTCAAGGCAGCTGAATCTTACGGATATCATGTTGATGATGAGTTAAAGCATGTTTAAAAGATTGTTGGATTACAAACTGACAAACCTTTTAAACGTGCTTTTCATCCTTATGGAGGAATTCAAGTTGCTGTC
>CAKMKF010000165.1 GCA_927439925.1 uncultured Acholeplasmataceae bacterium
AACGTTGAAATACCTGTTACCAATTTAGAAAGAGCATTATCGAATGAAATTATGTTTGATGGTTCATCGATTCAAGGATTTGTTAGAATCGATGAAGCAGATATGTATTTGTATCCTGATTTGTCAACTTGGTTAATCCTCGAATGGGAAGACTTAAAGGTTGGAAAAGTTGCTAGACTTATTTGTGACGTCTATACGACGAAACATGTTCCTTATGAAGGGGACCCTCGATATATCTTAAAAAGAAATCTATTACATTTAAAGGACCTTGGTTATGATAAGTTTAATGTTGGCGTAGAGCCTGAGTTTTTCTTGTTTAAATTAGATGATCATGGAAGACCTACAATGGAGTTTTCTGATCATGGTGGTTATTTCGATTTAGCACCTATTGATGGTTCAGAAGATGTGAGACGTGATATCGTCTTAGAATTAGAAAAAATGGGATTTGATATGGAAGTATCACATCATGAGGTCGCGTTTGGCCAACATGAAATTAACTTCCATTTTGATAATGCTTTGGAAGCTTGCGACAATATTCAAACATTTAAGGTTTTAGTGAAAAATGTTGCACGTCGTCATGGATTCCACGCGACATTTATGCCAAAACCAATTCAAGGTATAAATGGTTCTGGAATGCACTCTAATTTATCAATTTCTGATAAAGAAGGAAATAATTTATTCTATGACCCAAATACTGAAAACCAACTTTCTCAAACAGCACTTCGTTTTATTGCTGGTGTGATGAAGCATGCTCAAGAGTTTGCATTACTATCAAATCCTACAGTCAATTCTTATAAACGTTTAGTTCCTGGATATGAAGCACCATGTTATATCTCTTGGAGCGATGCCAATCGCTCTACAATGATTCGTATTCCTGCAGCTCGTGGGAAATCGACTCGCATTGAAGTCCGTTCAGTAGATCCTTCTGCAAATCCATATCTCGCTATGTCTGGAATTCTAGCAGCAGGCTTAGATGGTATTAGAAGTGAAATAGATGGTATTTCACCAGTTAAGAAGAACCTCTTTAAAATGAGTGATGTTGAAAGAAAACGTTTAGGCATTAAAAATCTTCCTGAAAGTCTTCATGAAGCAATTGAATTCTTCACAAACTCATCTTTGATGAAGGAAACGATTGGTGAAGAACTCTTCACCAAACTGATTGAAGCCAAACAAAGAGAGTGGGACGAATACAAAATGAAGGTCACTCAATGGGAATTGGACAAATATTTACCCATTATTTAACATAAACCGCCTAATTATTAGGCGTTTTTTTTATGCGGTGTTATAATAAAATTAATATAAAAAGAAGGGAATACTATTAATGAAAAATTGGAATTTGAATGATCTTTACCCTAGCTTTAATGAACAATACAACCTTGACCTAGTAAAACTAGAAGCACTCACTGATTCATATATCTCTCATATCAACCAGAAAAACCCAGAACCAGTATCATACATTGAAGGATATTTAAAGTTTCATGAAGAAATGCACATTCTAGCACGCACGATGGGATCGTTCGCGATGCTTACAATGTCAACAGATGTTACAAACTCTGAAGCACCACTTTACATGTCTAAGATTCAACGTATTACAAGAAAATCAACTGCAGAAGATGTCCTTTTTACAAGATACCTGACAACTGTTGATTTAAACGCTTTAGCTAAAAAATCTGAATTAATCAATAAGTATTTATACAATCTAGAGCTTGAACAAAAGGAAGCGAAGCACTTACTCTCTGAAAAAGAAGAAATTTTATATGCGAAGCTCCGTGAGCTCGCATCCAGTGGTTGGTCTAACCTACACAATCTATCAACTGCTAACCTACCAGTTCAATATAGAGGTAAGGAAATTACGTTATCAGAGGTTAGAAACTTAGCCTATGAAAATGACCAAGCTGTTAGAAAAGACGCGTTTAACGCCGAAATAGCGAGCTTTGCTCAAGTAGAAGATCAAGTTGCTCTTGCACTTTCTAATATTAAGCGTGAAGTAACAATAATGAATGACTTACGTGGTTATTCATCTACTCTAGAGAAAACCTTAGACCAGTCAAAGATGACGAAAGAAACATTAGACGCGATGATTTCAGCAATGAAGGATTATAGAGTCTATTTCGAAAAGTACTTACAAGCAAAAGCTAAATATTTAGGTCATGTTGGAGACCTTCCTTTTTATGATATGTTCGCTCCAGTTGGTAAACTAGATAAGACATATACCTATGAAGAAGCTCAAGAATTAGTGAAAGAAGCATTTTATGGTTATTCTAAACGTTTAGGAGACTTCGCGAAGAGAGCTTTTGATAATGAATGGATAGACGTTTACCCTAAAAAGGGAAAACGTGGTGGAGCATTTTGTGCAAACCAACCTCAATTAAAACAATCTCGCATTATGACAAACTTTACAGGATCTTTATCAGATGTGTTAACACTTGCTCATGAATTAGGACATGGATACCATGGTGAAGTGATCTCTTCCAATTCAGCATTGCATTGGAGCTATCCAATGCCACTTGCTGAAACAGCTTCTATTTTTTGCGAAACGATTGTTAACAATCATTTACTCTCCTTAATTACGAATCCTAAAGAAAGACTATCTGTATTAGAGAATTCACTACAAGGTGATACTCAAGTCATTATCGATATTCTTTCAAGATTCATTTTTGAAACGAATTTATTCGCGAAAACAGATGGTCCAGTTTCTAAACACCAAATGAAGGATATGATGGTTGCTGCTCAGAAAGAAGCTTATCTAAATGGGCTAGATCATAATCAACTTCATCCTTACATGTGGTTAGTCAAAGGACATTATTACAGTGCAGGACTCAATTTCTATAACTTCCCATATGCATTTGGATTACTCTTTGGTAAAGGCTTATACGCACAATATTTAAAGAACCCTTCAACTTTCTTAGCTTCCTATGATGATCTACTTTCTTTAACGACTAAAACCAGTGTTGAAGCGTGTGCTTCAACCATGAATATTGATGTTACCAAGAAAGACTTTTGGATTGATTCATTAGAACAAGTTAAAAAGGATATTGATGAAGTTATATCATTATTTGAAACTAAATAGTAATTTATTTCATTTCTCTTACTTAGGTAAGATACGTGTGATATAATAAACATTGATAATAGATTATATACGGAGGAAACATTATGAATAATGAACAACTAGAGCAAACCAATGAGATTAGCTTAATTGACTTATATAAAATACTCAGATCTCACTTAACTTTAATTATTGTAGGTACCTTACTTTTCGGAGCGATTGCTGCAGTTTATGCATTTGTAGTCGCTGACCCAATGTATAAATCAAATGCTTATGTCATGGTTCAAGTTCAAGTAGAAAACCCTAGTGGTGATTCATTTGACTTAGTCAATGCACAACGTTTGATGGCAACAGCAGCAGATTTAATCTCTATGCCAATTGTCTTGGAAAAGGTTATAGAAGAACTTGAATTGGATATGACTCCTGGTCAACTGAAGAGTAACCTGACAGTTAGCTCATCAACTACAAGTTATTTCATTAATATCAGTTATTTATCTGAGGATGTAGTTGAGTCGAAAATGATTGTAAACGCAGTCATCGATGCAGCAATAGAGTTTGCTAACGATAATGTAGCAATCCTAGAAAACAATATCATTCGCACAAGTACTGCGAATGATGGAGTCTATGAATCACCAAATAAGGCATTATATGTTGTGATTGGTTTAATCTTAGGTGGCATTGTCGGTGTTGGTTTCGCATTCATTAAGGAAATGCTTAACAATACATTTAGAACCAAAGAACAATTAGAAACCGCATTTAACATTCAAGTTTTAGGTATTATTCCAGAATTCGAAGTAAAGGAGCAAAAACATGAGTAAAAAGAAGAATATATTCGCTCCAGACCGTAACGAACGTTATGATTATATCGTAACGAAGGAACAACCCCTTTCTTATACTGCAGAATCTTTTCAAAAGGTTTTAATTAATCTAGATTATGCAAATATCGATAATAAGATTAAAGTCATTGAGTTTACTTCAACATTGGCTTCAGAAGGTAAATCAACATTCGTATCGAATCTTGCTTACTTAATGGGTCAAAAGAATAAAAAAGTTTTATTAATTGACTTAGATTTAAGAAAACCAAAAGGTCACCGTGTTTTCAATTCTCCGAATAAGGATGGATTAACTGATTATCTATCTGGAAAAATTCCTTTTGAAGCAGTGGTTAAACACTCTGATGAGTTTGGTATTGATTTTATCGTAACAGGTGAAAAGACCTCATCGGTTGTTAATGTCTTAGAAGCTCAAAAGCTAGTTGATCTAATCAATCGCTTAAGAGAGGTTTATGATTACATTTTATTAGATGCACCTCCTGTTATTGCAGTGAGTGATGCACTTTATATTTCTAAACTTGCTGATGGTGTAATCTTTGTTGTTGCACAAAATGTTGCGAAGAAGAATTTAGTGAGAGAAGCGATTCAAACCTTAAAGCATAGTAATATTCATATTATTGGTACAGTTCTGACTCAAGTCAATCTTAAGGGTGGAGAATATGGCTATGGTTACGATTATAGCTATAAGTACGAAGAATAGTGATGATTGATATTCATAACCACATCTTACCAATGGTAGATGATGGATCACAAAGTATCGATTTTTCAATCGAAATGATTGAAAAAGAAATTAGTGATGGTGTAGAATCAGTGATTTTATCACCTCACGTACAATCTCACGTTTCTAAAGTCGAACCTGAAGAGCTTAAAAAAGTCTTTTTAGAACTTCAAGAAGAAGTGTTGAAAAGAGGTTTGAAAGTCAATTTGTATTTAGGCGCTGAAATCTTATATAGATCTCATTTAACTCCAGATTACCAAAGTATCTCACTTGCTGGATCTAAATATATCTTAATCGAGTTTTCGACATCGATTGATACTCCGATTGAAGATATTGTCTATGATTTATCCAGACAAGGATTCATTCCAATTGTAGCTCACGTAGAGCGTTATAAGTATCTATCATTTGATGATTATCAGCGTATAAAAAACTCTGGTGGGATGCTTCAAGTCAATGGAAACTCCATTATGGGAATAGACCCAAAAGTGAATAAAAAGCTTGTGATGAAGATCTTGAAAGCAGAGCTTGCTGACTTTGTAGCAAGCGATGCACACAACATGGGAGTTCGTCTTCCAAACTTAAAAGAGACATACCATTATTTAGAAAAACATCTTTCAAAAGAGTACTTAGAAAAAATATTTTATAGTAATGCTAAAAAAATTATTTCATCAAAGGACATCTAGGTGTCCTTTTATTATGCAATTGTTTATGAAAATAAACTCCTTTGATGTAAAATGTAGGTGAAGGAGAAAATTTCATGGACCAAAACGTCTTAAAGGATCTTATTGATCATATCAATTTCGGATACGGAATTTATGACAAAGAAAATAAGGTTTGGATAGCCAAGAACGAAATGTTTGACTTAATACAAAAAAGATATTCGACCAACTACGATTTAAAAAATAAGCCAAATGCATTCTTGAACTTTTTGCTTGCACTACTTGATAGTGGAGTACATGAAAGATTCTTATACTTAGACAATCAAACCATTAAAGTATCTATAGTCGATCAAGACAATCGACTTTTTGTCTATCTTTATGATGAGACAAGACAAACTGTAACATCTATCGATGAACCTGATCAAAAGAAATATAAAGGATTTAGTTTGCATAATATGTCTTTTATATGGGAACTTGACGTCAATGGCAAATATACCTATGTGGATGCTTATATTACACCAATACTTGGATATAAGCCATATGATGTGATTAATAATAAACATTTTTACGATTTTTTTCATGAGGATAGTTTAAATGAACTTACTCGAATGGCATTTGATACATTTGAGAAACATGAATCTTTTGGAAATGTAATTAACAGAAATAAACATAAGAATGGTAAAACTGTATGGCTATTAACGTCAGGTGCACCAATCTATGATGAAAATGGTGAATATATCGGTTACCGTGGAATGGACACCGATATAACGAAATGGATGGAAAGTGAAGAGAAGGCTGAATCTTATCACGATAAATTCTTAGCTGTCTTTATGCATAGTCCACTTGGTATGATTCAATATGATATACACGGAAGAATCATTGTTTGTAATGAAAAGTTTCAACATCTCATTGGAGTTAATAATGAGTTGATTAAGGAAATGAATATTAAATCGTTGATGAGTCCTAGTCTATTAGATATATATGAAATATCTAAAAAAGGAATAGCGAGTAGAGAGCGAGGAACATTACTCAATCCATTAAATGATCAAAAAATTCCAGTCGTTGTTGATTTCGTTCCATTATTTGAACATAAAGAAGTCACTGGTGGAATACTTCTTATTGAAGACTTGAGACTGAGTCTTCAAAAAGAAGAAGAAATGAAAAATATGATGAGAAAAGATTATCTAACAAATACTTATAACAGAACTACATTTGATGAGGATGTCTTAAATTTCAAAGAATCTGATTTACCAATCTATTTTGTATTGGCTGATATCAATGGTATTAGAGTTTATAATGAATCCTTTGGATTTGAAACAGGCGATAAGATTATC
>CAKMKF010000166.1 GCA_927439925.1 uncultured Acholeplasmataceae bacterium
ATCCGATAAAAAAGTATTGGCTACTCCTGTTGCACGTCAAATGGCGAAAGACTTAGGTGTTGATATCTTAAAGGTTAAAGGTAGTGGAGAACTAGGCAGAGTAATGAAGGAAGATATCCAAAAAGCTGCTTCACAAGGCCAAAGTAAGGAACAAACATATAGTGCACCAAAAGTATCTATATCTGTTCAAGGCGAAGTTGAGTATGTACCAATTACGAAGCTTAGAAAAGCTATCGTTAAGAGTATGACTTTAGCGAAACAAATCATTCCTCATACCGTATTAATGGATGAAGTAATTGTTGATAAACTAGTAGAGTTAAGAGACAAAGTTAAGGAACAAGCAGCAGCTCAAGATATTAAATTGACTTATATGGCATTCATTATGAAGGCTACTGTATTGGCACTTAAGAAGTACCCTAATTTTAACGCAAGTTTTGATCAAGAAAATGACCGTATGGTTTACAAGAAGTTTATCAATTTAGGTATGGCTGTTGATACTCCAGATGGTTTAATCGTTCCTAATATTAAGGATGCAGATCAAAAGAGCATTCTAGAATTAGCTAAGGAATTAAAAGATGTTGCTGAAGCGACTAAAGCTAGAAAAGTTCAACTTTCCCAACTTCAAAATACAACATTCTCAATCACTAATTTTGGTGCAGCTGATGTTGCATATGGTACACCAATTATCAATCACCCAGAAGTTGGTATTCTAGGTATCGGTAAGATTATGCAAAAAGCCGTTGTTATTAACGGAGAACTTAAAGTCGCTTACACATTACCGCTATCACTTGCTGTAGACCATAGAGTCATCGATGGCGCAGACGCTGGAAGATTTTTAAATACGATTAAGTCTTTATTAAATGACCCAATGATGTTACTATTAAGTTGAGGTGAATTTTAAATGAAGACATATGATATCATCGTTTTAGGTGGTGGACCTGGTGGCTACGTATCTGCCATAAAGGCAGCACAACTAGGAGCTAAGGTTGCACTCATCGAAAAAGAAGTTGTTGGAGGAATCTGTTTAAATCACGGATGTATTCCAACGAAGACATTATTAAAAAACGCGAAAGTATATAAAACCATTTTACATGCCCAAGATTATGGTGTTGTGCTAGGTGGAGATGTAACTTTTGATTGGTCATTAATGTTAAAACGTAAAGATTCAGTTGTAAAGAGATTAACACTTGGTGTTGGTGGATTACTGAAGAAAAATGGTGTTGAAGTCTTTTCCGGTTTAGGAAAAGTATTATCTCCAACAAAAGTTGAAGTGAACGGAGAAACTCTAGAAACTAAGAATTTAATTCTTGCTACTGGAGCGAGTCCAATTATCCCACCAATTCCTGGATTAAAAGAAGCTTATGAAAAAGGTATTGCTGTTACATCAAGAGAACTACTTCAAATCAAGGATGCACCAAAAAATTTGGTCATTATTGGAGGAGGAGTTATCGGTGTTGAATTCGCTACAATCTTCTCATCACTTGAAACTAAAGTTACAATCATAGAAAAACTAGATGGTGTACTTCCAATGATGGATGAAGACATAAGAGTTGCATATACTAAGATCTTAAAGCGTGATGGCATTGAGATATTTGCTAATGCTGAAGTAAAATCCGTTAAAGGCAATGAAGTAACTTACTCGTTTGAAGGTAAGGATCATAGCTTAAAGGCTGATACTGTATTGGTATCAGTTGGTATGAGACCAAATTCAAATGGCTTAGAAGTCTTAAATCTTAAGATGGATAGAGCAGCTATAATAACCAATGAACATTTGGAAACTTCAGTTTCTGGTGTTTATGCAATCGGTGATGTTAATGGTAAATACATGCTTGCGCATGTAGCATCCGCTGAAGGAATCGTTGCTGCAGAATATATCATGGGAAACAAAAAAGCACATTTAGATTATGCTAAAATCCCAAATGCAGTTTACGGACATCCTGAAATTGCGACAATCGGTTTAACAGAAAAAGAAGTTAAAGAAAAAGGAATTAAATACAAAGTATCTATATTCCCACTTCAAGCTATTGGTAAAGCACTTGCTGACAATGAGAAAGACGGTATGATTAAATTAATCGTATCTGAACAATATAAAGAGATTTTAGGTGCACACATCATGAGTTATGATGCATCAAACTTAATAGCTGAAATTGGAGTGACAATGGAACTAGAAGGAACTGCGAATGAAATCGCTCATACGATTCATCCGCATCCTACACTTTCAGAACTCGTTATGGAAGCAGCACATGGTGCAGTCGATAAACCAATTCACATGTAAAAGAATAAAATCATCCTTCTTGGATGATTTTTTTTAGCTATCATAGACAAAAGGTTAAAAAAAGGACTATAATGAAGTAAAGGAAGTGTAATCATCATGAAAAATATTTTAATACTTATTTTATTTATCGCCATTACAGGAATAAGCATAGCAACTGAACCAATCTCGGATACTGCAGATATTATAACAGGAGCAACCAATTTAACGTATAATACTGAAATTGACTTAATTGCTGGAGCATCTGATAATAGCGAATCTAGTGAACCTTCAGTAGATACTTTCGGAGGGTAAACCAATTATGACAGTCATCTTAGGTCTTACCATCATTTTGGTGTTATTTGCGTATTTTTTTCACAAATACATCAGGAAATTCAATAAATATATTTACATTTTAGCCATCATTTTAGGTTTTTTTTCATACCTTCAAGAAATAACCATTATTAATCTAGGTTATGTTGGTTTATCATTCTTTTTGATTGTCATGTTTATGGGTGTATTAGAAAAAAGTGAAGTTAAAAAAAGATTGATGGGTATTAGAGCTGAATATGCAATATTAGGTACGATATTTGCTTTAGTGCACGGTCTTAAATTTATAGTGTTTTCTGTTGATTTCTATTTCTTTTGGGAAGCACCAGTAAACTTCTACTTAGGAATTGCTTCATTACTGATTTGCGCTCCATTATTTATCACTTCATTTATGTGGTTAAGAAAGAAGATTAAAGGTAAATCATGGAAAAAACTGCATAAACTATCTTATTTGTTTTACTTATTGGTTGCACTGCATTTAATTCTTATTACAAATCAACGGATGTGGTATTACATTGTCATCTTTTCAATTTATTTCTTGTTAAAGGGTTTGATGATCTATCAAAAAATGCATGCAAAACCTAAGGAAGTCAACGTAAAACCAAAACCAATTCAAGTTTAAGAAAAATCCATTCATTTGAATGGTATTTTTTTTATATTTGATGGAAGCGTTCAAATGTAAGCGTTGACATTATGTCATTATCTATGATATAATAGTTTATGTAAACACCGTCCGTATATATAGACGAATGGAGTAATATGAAAAATATAATAACAACATTGATGATACTCATAACAAGCTTATTTTTAGCAAGTTGTGCATCTAAAACAACGATAGATACAGTACTTCCTACAGAACCCATGACTGAACAACCAAATGAGACAATCCCCGACTTTACGCTATTTGAGAACTCATTTGGCTTTTCTTCGCTTTTAATAACAGATAGAAGTGAAGTCACTGAAGGTTATGTAGTTGTTCATGATGAGATCGAATTTATAAACGCTTTACTAGATACCAATACAAAAGTGATTGAAATTACTAATGATTTATCGATGGGTTCTCTTGAGATTGAACAAAAACTATTAGAAACTGGGATGAATTTAGAGCAAGTTCGTTCAGTTTATAGACCACATTCAAGACAAGCGCTCTTACATCCTATCTTAAAAGAATCAGGTGTTGGAATAGTTAGAATCGTTCTTCGAAATGATTTGATGATTTATTCGAAAACCGGAGTTGCTATCAAGCACACATCATTTTTGATTGATGGATCATCTAATATAGTGATTAGAAATCTCCATCTTAAAGAATTATGGGAATGGGATGAACTTAATCAAGGCACTTATAAAAGAAATGATTGGGATTATTTCACTGTAGAAAAATCAAATGGAATTTGGTTTGATCATTTAACATTTGATCAAGCATATGATGGAATCATTGATGCAAAAGAAGAAAGTCAAAATATGACACTTTCATGGTCAAAACTAAATTTCAAGGTCAACGATTTTATTATCGCTCAAATTGACTATTTAGAAGAAAACATGGATAGTCACCTATTTTACAAAAGTTTAAGAGATTCAGGGATCTCAAAGGAAGATATTATCACATTCGCGAGCTTTCAGAAAAAAGGTTTTAATTTAGGGAATACAACCAATGGAGAAGGCTTTGAATCCATTACAATGACGTTTCATCATTTAGAAGTATTCAATTTGATGGATAGAATACCACGACTTAGAAAAGGTGATGTTCATTTATATCATGTCATAGTTGATAATGAAGAGCTTTATCGTTTGAGACTAAAGATTAATCATCCTGATATCAGTTTTGTCAATCAAGGTATGGTTCCAACCGAAGGTGGATCTATTCTAATGGAAAATAGTATTTACCGATATGTAACCACTCCGATTAAAAATCATCAAGACAGTAATCCAGATGCTAGTTACACAGGTAAATATATGGTTATTAATAGTGAGATGATACTACCTACAAGAACATATTTTGGATCTACTTTCAATCAAGGTTCACTTTGGATACATGCAAATTCAAATCCAAGTATTGAATATGAACTTAGAAATTATGATAGTATCCCATATCACTACAATCTAGAAGATATTTACTATTTACCAACTACTTTTGAAGCATTTCCAACAGGTCATCAAGAGATCACTGATTTTAACTGGTTATATATCAATACGAATTTACACATTAAAGGAGCATAAAAAATATGAAGAAAACATTACTACTTATATCTTTATTCATTACAGCACTTATTCTAGTTGCTTGCAACGGTTCATCATCTGGTGATGATACAGTCATTAAATTCGCATGGTGGGGTACATCAGATAGAAATATTGCTACTTATCAAGCAATTGAATTATTTGAAGAAAAGCATCCAGAATATACTGTAGAAGGTGAACAAGCACCATGGAATGGATACCAACAAACCTTGAATAATAGATTAAATCGAGGAACTGAAGCAGATGTATTCCAAGTGAATTACAACTGGATTTATTCTATGTATGGTGAAGATTATTTTATGGATATCACTGAACTTGATCTAGATTTATCTAAATATCCATCAAATGAGCATGCACCACTTACAGTCAATGGTAAGGTTTTAGGATTATCCATTTCTGAAACAGGATATGTTTTCTATTTAAATAAAGCAGTTTATCAAGGTGCAGGACTTGATGTAGAAGATATCAAGACTTGGGATGATTTAATTGCTGCAGGAAATACCATTAGCTCTACTACACCTGGTAAGTTTGCATTAGGCAGAATGGACGCACAGCAAGTCGCTATTTTAATGTTTAGCTATTTAGCACAAATCACTGGCAAAAATGTCATCAATGAAAATCATGAACTTAACTTCACTCAACAAGAACTGATCACTGGATTTAATTTCATCAGTGATTTAAGAAACAATGGTGTATTAATTTCTTCAAATGCAACGGATACTCATATCGATGGTCCAACCAATCCAAACTGGACATCTGAAAAATATGGTGGAGTTCTGCAATGGAATACAGCAATTTCAGAATATCAAAATACACTACCAAATGGTGGAGCTAATCTTCATATGGCTGGCTTATTTCAACAGGAAGCAGGAGATCAACTTGGGATGTATAAAAAGGTTTCTATGGCTTATGCAGTTTCTAAGCGAGTAGAAGAATCAGATGCTAAGAAAGAAGCGGTCAAAACATTCTTAGAATTTATGACAACAGATTCTGAAGCAGTTGAAATTCTTGGTGTCGATAGAGGTGTTTCTAATAATTCGGACACACAAGCACTACTTTCTGCAGCAACAGAAAAAGACTTTACAAATTCACTTGAATGGAAAGGTCATGAAGTCGTGCAAACATTATTTAATCATCAATTGACTGAAGACGTGAACCTATATATTCACCCATATTATGAAGACAATACATTTAGAGCAATTTATGAATCACCAATTGAATCATTTTTGTTAAACAATATTAATGCTAATGAAGCATCATCAAGAATTATTAATCGATTTAACAGTGAGCTCAAGAGAGCGATGGAAGGATAATCTATGGTTGGAGAGAAAAAATGGGTCCCCTACGCTCTTTTAGGACCATGGGTCGTAGGCTTTCTATTATTTAAACTTTATCCTTTTATAAGCTCATTTATCATGAGTTTATTCCAAACTAGAGGTAGAAATTCTACCTTTGTTGGTTTTGATAATTTTCAGTTATTATTTGATTCATCATCTTATGTTGGTGAACAGTTTATGAACTCATTAAAGGTTACCTTTATTTATGTATTCTTTACAGTACCTTTAATATTGATCGTTTCCTTGTTGATTGCATATGTTCTCGCTAAAAGGATTAAGGGTGTAGGATTCTTTAGAACAGCTTTCTATATGCCAACCGTTCTAGGAGCGAATATCGCAATTATCATTTTATGGAGATACATATTCGAATACAATGGTTTAATCAATCAGGGACTAGAATTAATTGGGATATCACCAGTCAGCTGGTTAGGTACACCTGGTGGTGCAATGGGTTCGATCGTTGCCCTTCGTGTTTGGCAATTTGGATCCACGATGTTAATCTTCTTGAATGCATTAAAAAATGTACCAGAATCCTTATATGAAGCAGCAACCATTGATGGTGCAGGTAAAACTAGACAGTTTTTATCGATTACCATTCCTATGATTACTCCAATTATATTATTCAATGCAGTGATGCGACTTGTGGAAACCTTTCAGGTATTCACAGGACCAATGCTTATTACAAATGGTGGACCAGAAGATTCAACTAGAGTATTAAACATGCTTATTTATGAGATTGCGTTCGCAGGTGGAGATTTGAATTTAGGTAGTGCGATGTCATGGATTTTGTTCTTGATTATCATGCTCTTTACGTTACTCATATTTAGAAGTTCTAAATATTGGGTACACTATTCGGATTGAGGTGAGAACATGACAGAAGCTCAAAAAAGAATTCAAGTCGATAAGTTCAAAAAGAACTTTAAACAAGGTGTTAAGTATTCAATCATTGTTGCAGCTGCGTTTATCATGTTATACCCTCTATTATGGATTGTTGGGGCATCATTTAGTGCTAGTGCAAATGAGTCGTTTTGGTTCATTCCAAATGACTTCACGTTAATTGGATGGAAAGAATCCTTAACTGCTCCTGGTTGGGGTAGTGCGCAAGGGTATTCTCTACTTAGGGCATTATGGAATACACTACAATACACGATACCACATGTATTATTTGGGACATTTTCGACACTAATCACAGCATACGTCATCACAAGAATGCATTTTAAAGGTAAAAAACTGGTATTCGCATTAATTATTGGAACATTATTAATGCCAAATACAGTTTTCAGAATTCCTTTATACGCATTTTGGACAAGTGGAGCTATAGCTCCGATTTGGGAAAACTCCAATGTACCATTTATGGCTTATTTCCCACTTTGGGCAGGTTCAGTATTTGCAGTCAATTCATTCTCAGTATTCATGTTTATTCAGTTCTTCAGAACAATACCAAGAGATCTAGATGAGGCTGCATATATGGATGGAGCAAACAAGTTTCAAGTATTGTTTTATGTATTAATGCCAGTACTGAAACCGATTGTAATGACTGTAGCACTTCTATTGTTCATTGCAGAATTCAATGATTATCAAGGACCACTGATTTACCAAGGTGCAACCAAATCACTTCCACTGAGCTTAGTTTTACCTCAGTTAGGACTTGATTCAACCAATACCTATGCACATGTATACGCAAGATCAATCGTTTCTGTTTCTGTACTCATCATTATTTTCTTTGCAGCACAAAGATATTTTGTCGGTAATGATGCAGACTCAGCTATTAAAGGATAAAAGGAGGAAAATATGAAGAATAGATATATATTTGTTTTATTGATTCTACTTACAGTCCTTGTCGGATGTACAGATAAAGAACCAGTAGAACAAACCATTGATACCGGAATGACTGTTAGCGAGTGTAGGGATACACCACTAGCTGCTGGATGTTACATTCCATCCGATGATTTAGATCATATATCAACAGTCCCTGTTGAATATTTGATTGATGAGAATTTTGATACAGAACAAGTAAATCAAACACCTAGAAACTGGTTGCTATATAAGAATCAAGAATATAAAGCAGATGGTGTAAGAGCGATGATTGCTGAAGAAGATGGAAATAAGTACGTTAGAATGTATTCTGATGGACTTCGTGCACCAGCTTTCCCACAATCAGCACCCACTCCAACATTTATTTTTACAACCAAATTCAACTTAGATGTTGATAGAAAAGGTATCGCTTATGGATCGATATTGATTCCAAGTGAAGTTCCTTCAAATTCAGTTTCACTAGGTGTTTCAACTGGTGCAGTAAATTCAATCTCTGTAGTGATTGATAATGATTTAAAGGTGAATGTGAAAGTTGGAGGACCATTCTTCTATTATTCAGGTTCTGGAGATGGAGGAAATACATATCCTACAGCATTCACTTTAACTAAAGATAATTGGTATGATTTTAGATTTGAATGGGATGCATCCATAAATGAAGTTAAAGCTTTTATCATTATAGATGATGTTGAAAGTGAACTTTATTCAGGAGAGTTTCATATTAGCAATAGAGTCAATGCTGAAGCTGATGGGGCTATCTTAGTTCCGAATGTATTTAGAGTTACTATGCCTAGATTTATGAGTGGATGGGCATATTTAGATTCTGTCAAAGTAGAAAGAAAAGGTGAATAATATGAAAAAAACAGTGATGATATTACTAGTTCTATTGACATCCTTATTTCTATTTCCTACAGTAAATGTTAATGCTTCAGAAAACTTAGTTTACACAGATGATGATTATGCAAGACTTCATGCAGTGATTCAACACGTGGATAATGTCTTAAAATATGGACATGAATATAATGAAGAAACCAAATTAATTCCAGATGCGATTAATACTTTAACTGGTGAACCAGCAAGATGGACATTTCCAAATCGTGCACAAGTACCTTATGCAGATATCGCAAACCAACAAAACTTTTTCAGAACTTTAGTTGCATTATCTAATGTAACAGGAAGCGATAAATACAAGAATGAGGCAGTTGATATTATGGGCGAATTTATGACGAATTACCAAAGCCCTAATGGACTCTTCTATTGGGGTGGTCATCGAGCAATCAATTTGGATACTCTAGAAGTTCAATCGACTGAAGGACCTAATGGACCACATGAATTGAAAAATATGATGCCATATTATGAGTTGATGATGGAAGTAGATGAAGAAAGAACATTAAGATTCATGAGACAGTTATGGACAGCGCATTTCTATTGGTCAACTACTGATATGAATAGACATGGTTCATATTCAACAGCTTATGATACAAACGTATTTGGTCAAGCAATTCCTGATGATGTTATTGTTATGGATAATGAAGGAAATCCAATCATTCCACAAGATTCACCAGGTTTGTTACCATTCGTTAATTCAGCAACAGACTTAGCTTATGCAGCATTTGCATTATCAGATCATACATTTGATTCAGTACCTGCTGAATGGGCTAAATATTTGATGAGACAATACAACCTAGCATCGAACCCGATTACAGGAATGACTGTATATCAGTTTAAATCGACTTTAGTGACTAAATCTACTGTTGAATGTTCGGATCCTGCATACACTAATTCAGGATGCGGAGATCGCGTCGCTAGACAATTTAGAGATTTTGGGGTTATTGCTAGAGAACCTAATGTAGCTTGGAAAAATACTCAAGCAATCTATGTGGATAATATATTAATGCTATTAGAAGCAGCGGATAAGTATGGTGTTGATCACTTTGCTGATTGGGCTAGAGATTATTTGGAAGGTTACTTAGAATATGCATATATTCGTGTTGATGGTAGAAACAAAATTATTCCAATGTTTATTGATGGGACAGTAACTTATGGTTATGTCGTTCCTGAAGTCGGATACTTTGGACCATCCAATATGAGACTAGATTATGTTGATCTACCAACAAGTTATTTATTACCTATATTAAGAACAATTTTACAACAAGATAATGATGCAGACAAAGTAAAACTATGGGGTTATTTTAGAGATATCGTCTATACGTTTGGTTTAGGTGATATTGGAGAACTTGGTGGAGCTACACCCAATTTAAATATAGATACTTCTATTGATGATCCATTCGCTTTAATGACAATGGTTGAATTATATGATGAAACGAAAAATCCAGCATATTTAGAAGTTGCTAGAACGATTGGTAATAATATAGTTAGAGAAAAATTCCATCGTGGGTTCTTTGTTCAAAGTGAAATCATGCTTTATAGCAGATTGGACCAACCAGATACACTTGCATTATTAACGTTAGATGCTGTACTTCGTGGAATTGATTTAGATGATATGCCTTTCTATTTGGCAGATTCTGGATATATTCACGGATACTTATTATCTGATGATGGAGTCGTCGAAAACCGAAGTTATACTCAAAATGTAATTTACACGAAGACGATTTTTGATTGGGAGTGATGATATGAGAAAAATACTATTAACAATCATATTGATGATAACTATGTTCTTATTGATTGGATGTACTCCAACAGAAACTGAACAACCAGATGACACCATCGTTGTTGATCAAACTTACGCACTCTTAATGGATGCAGAAGATTTATCAGGAATGGCAGATCAAACAAAATCAGTTATAAGGGTTTCAGGTTCTCTTGGTTTACCTACTGAATATCGTGGCGTAGTAATCACTTACAGTTCAAGAAATGAAGATATCATCAGTAATACCGGTGTTGTCACACTTCCAACTGAATGTTGGATAGAAAGTAGAGACCAACAAGGACTTAATGCAGAAGAGTTTGAAGGATTAAATGACAATTGGCCAATTGTATTAGATGTACTTCTAAGCTATCAAGGTCAATCAAGAACTGCAAAATTGTTATTCGTTGTAGCCCCTCAAGAAGGGTATACATGTAATAAATATTTAGGATAAGGGAGGATTTATGAGAAAAATACTTAGTGTACTTACAGTTTTGCTATTCGTATTTGTTTTAGTTGCTTGTGGCAGCAAGTCATTTACTGTAACTTTCAATACGAATGAAGGATCTGAAATAGCAGCTATTGAAGTTGAAGAAGGTCAAACTTTTGATGCTCCAACAGCTCCTACAAAGACAGGATTCGTTTTTGATGGTTGGTATAAAGAAAGTGCTTTAACCAACATGTGGGATTTTGAAACTGATGTTGTTGAATCTAATATCACTCTTTATGCAAAATGGAGTGCAGCGGGATTAACAGATCAAGAAAAAGTGGATGCTGCACACATTGCGCTTACGCTTCCTGATTTAACAAACCTAACGAATTCCTCACCAAGATTAATACTACCTACATCAGGAAGCGTAAGCGCAATGTGTGCAGCATCCACTTTTTTCTTGATCTGTTAATCCCGCTGCACTCCATTTTGCATAAAGAGTGATATTAGATTCAACAACATCAGTTTCAAAATCCCACATGTTGGTT
>CAKMKF010000167.1 GCA_927439925.1 uncultured Acholeplasmataceae bacterium
ACAACTTTATATAGGTTTTATTCAGATCTTTCTGCTGGAATTTGCCTGATCTTTACTCAAAGATTCTTGCTGATTCTTTTCTTGATCTTTTACTTTTTGCTTGTCTACGTCGTTATCGTTCTTTTGGTCCTTTTGCAAATAATTGTTTTTAAGCTGGTCTTTTTGCGGATAACTATTGTTATCTTGATTCTTCGGCATGTTATTATCTTTGTTCTGATACTTCCCTTCAATTAAGGTGCTAAACCCTTGGATTGACAAGAGTAGAAGTACTAATGAGGATAAGGATCAGCGGAAGTATCAGATATAGATTTTCTGAAATGCTTGGTTTTCGCCATTTCAGTTAAATCCAGTGTCTCGATACTGATTAAGTCATAGGTATTCACTAAAGATCTAGATGCTTTGTGTAAGAAGTCTTTCCGTTGGTTCTTGATGTGAAGATGTAGAGCTGATAACTTTTCTTTTTGTTTCAAGTAGTTACTTGATCCTTTAACTCTCTTCGATAAGATCTTTTGTTCCTTAGCTAACTTTTCAAGTGCCTTCTTATAGTAATTTGGATAATCTGCATTTCTTCCTTCACTATCCATATAAAGACCTTGAAGGGTATAATCTAGACCGATTGCTTTCTCGAATGTTTTCTGATCTATTGGAGTTTGTTCATACTCAACTCGAAGTGATACATAGTAATGCTTTCCATCTTTCTTGATGGTTGCTGCTTTAATCTTAGAACCCTTAGGTAACGCTCTATGAAGTTTAATCTTAACTAGACCTAGTTTAGGAAGTTTGATGCTATTACCTTCGATACGAATATTATCATTGGTGGTATGTGTTGTATAAGACTGTATAGGGTTATGTCTAGATTTATACTTGGGTTCATCATGAGATTTGTTAAAGAAGTTACTATATGCTTGGTTCAAATGTAACCAAGCAGTGGTCAGACTTTGAGAGTCCACATCATACATATATGGAAACTCTTCTTTGATCCGTTTAGGATTGAGATAGTCATGACTATTGAGTAGCTCTGGATACCTTCCATAGAGTTCATAGATAGACTTACGTTCTAAAAGGAGCATATTCCACATTTTTCTGACACAGCCAAATGTTTGATGAATGAGATTGATTTGTTTGGTTGTAGGTTTCAGTCTATAGACATAACCTTTCATGGCTTCATTCATAGTGTATAACCCCTTTTACATCGATAATTTATACTTATATTATATCATGTAATGATATACGAGGGAATGTTAATTGTAGATATTTTAAAGAAAAGAAGTTGGTTTCATTCATCTCCCACTGAATGCTTTGAAGAGGGAGTTTTCTGAAACGATTAGATAAATGGAGGAATTAACTATGGATGCTACAGTGTTTAAAAAAATGCGAGTAAAACCTGGAACTCTAGGTAAATATTTATACGCACCAGATGATTACAAAGAGATGGTTGCTCATCAAGATATCATAGACTTTGGAAATCATGATCATCCGAAATTTGTTCATTTATTTGTCGAAACCATGGAAGATTATCAATTCAGAATTCAAGAAGCATTATCCTTAATCAATGATGATGTGAGACTATGGATATCTTATAAAAAGTCAACACCTAAAGTAAAATATAACATCAATAGAGACTCGTTTTTCACCCTCGGACCCTTAGATGGATTAGTACCTAATGCAAATATAAGTTTAGATGAACAGTGGTCTTGTGTTGGATTTAAAAAATCATTAGAATAAGCCTTGTATTATAGATTCTAAGTGATATAATATATGAGGTGATAAATATGTTTGAATCAATTTGGAATTTTTTAACATCTGTACCTTTTTGGGAATTAGCTTTAATCTTTTTTTCTAAGATTATTGAAGTTGCCATCGGAACGATGCGTATCATCTTAATCAGTAAGGGATATAAGAAACCAGGAAGCATTTTAGCTTTCTTTGAGGTTCTTTTATGGATATTTGTAGCATCAACTGTCATTATGGGAATGACAGATGCACCACTTAAAGGTATTATCTATGCACTTGGTTTCGCAATCGGTGTTTATATTGGCTCAATCATCGAAAATAAAGTTGCAGTTGGAAAGATTTTAATTCATGTAATATCAAGTAAAGAGACGTCTATGGATATTATTTCTGTACTTCGTCAATCAGGACATGGTGTGACAAGTTTAGATGCTCATGGTAAAGATTCTGACCGTGTTGTTTTAATGATTTTTTAAATCCAACACAAGACCACTGTTCATCTAAACTTATATTTGCATTAGTACCTAATGCAAA